>NZ_JBVJLS010000006.1:353500-402395 GCF_055584605.1 Nocardia sp. NPDC102475
GTGATCGCTCGGCTACTGGCCAGCTTGACCGCTCCGAGAGCGGACATGACCGTGGCGACGGAGGGTATGCCGTAACCGCTTGCCCGACCGTTCCCGGCGGTGTCAGCCGAGAATCGGCATAACCGTATCGACAATGGACTCTGTCGTCGGCAGCGCCGCGATCACGTCGGGCGGGCTCAGTTGACGCTGTAGTGCTCGTTGGTGCGCCGCGCCGACCAGCAGCAAGGCGGCGGCTCGCAGATCCACCGTGCCGGGATCCCGCTGGTCGGCGCGCCGCATCGACAGCTGCGCAACAACCGCGTCGACCGCACGATGCGGCCCGATATCCAACTCCCGACTGCGCTCCGCGAACTTCGCGCGTAACTCCACATCCGACTGCACCGCCGCCATCACCGGAATCGCATCCACGAAGAACTCCTCCAACGCCTCGACAAGCGCCACCAGCCCCGCCCGCAACCCCGGCTCCTCCTCGACCTCTCCGAGTACATCCTTCACCGGCCGCAAATGCCGCTGAATCACCGCCTGCAACAGCCCCATTCGATCGCCGAAGTGATAAAAAATGCTCGACTCGGCCACCCCCGCCCGCTTCGCAACCTCCTTCGTGGACAACCGAGCCACTCCTGCCTCCACCAAAATCTCCTGCGCCGCACCCACAATCGACTCCCGCACCCCCGTCGAAGGCCGCCCCCGCTGCCCGCGCGTCGCCCGCGCACCATCCGCAGCTTTCGCCACCGCAACCTCCTCTTCACACCGATCAGCCCTTGCAGTATGCCCCACCCGGGCGTATTTTCTGAGTATCTACTCAGTAATTATCCGAAAAGCGGAGCCACCCCCATGACCAGCACCAAAACCACCACCACCCAATCCCGAATCCAACGCACCGGCGACGTCATCGTCCGCTTCATCCTCCGCTCCCCACTACACCCCCTACTCAGCAAACGGCTCCTCATCATCACCGTCTCCGGCCGCAAAACCGGTCGCGAATACGCCAACCCAGTCGGCTACGCCCAACACGAAGCCCACCTCCTCATCGGCACCGCCGCCAATTGGCGCCACAACCTGATTCCGGGCGTTCCTGTCCGAATTCTCCTGCGCGGCAACCACATCCAAGCCACCCATGAAGTCATAACCGACGAACCCCGAGCCGCCACCCTCTACCGCGAAATCCTCACCCAAAACCCAACCCACGGCCGCTTCGCCAAAATCCACCTAAACCCCGACGGCACCGTAAACCTCCCCACCCTCCGCACGGCCCTATCCCGCGGCACCGCCATAGTCCGCCTCCATCCCCTGTGACCGGCCATGATCTTCGGCATCGCCCCAACTATTCGGCCAACTAGTCCGAATCCATAGTCTTCGTGTCGACCGATGGCCAGGTCGGGACTGTCTGAAATCAGATGCTCCCAGCAGTCGGAGGTCGCAGTTCATCCTGATTCCAACGGTGCAAGTTGATTTCAACCTGCGGCTTGGAACTCGCTGAACCTCTCCTCAAGCAGTTCGGGCGAGGGCCAGTCGCTGCGCCGGTGCGGCCTGGTCAGTGGCTTTCCATTCATCTGTTGGAATCCGTGCTGGAGCATCGGCCCGTTGCTCCGGTCTCTCATCAGCTTCGGGCCGATATGAATACGGTAATCGGGGGCTACCCCAAGCAGATTCGCGTCGTACGCCGCGTGGTGGATCTTGCAGAGGCACAACCCATTTATGACATCGGCGGAACCATGCTCTTTCGCGTCGCCAATGATATGGGCGGCATCGAGCAACTGCCCGTGGCCTACGGCGCATATCGCGCATCGCCTGTCATATGCAAGCAGGATCCTGCCTCTGAATTCTGGTTGGTGTAGTCGCTGATTGGTCACCCGCTGGGCATATGCGCGCTCAATGGGTTTCAGGTTGAGTGGATCGGCTACGGAACGCAGGCTGTCATCCAGCGCCAAGAGGAATCGCTGATTCTCCATGTCGTCTGCGAGGACGTACACCGGGCATACCGGGACGTAGACGCCTTCACGGATCCATTGAAGAAGGATGATGGGTAGTCCCAACTCGTAGGCGCGCCGCAACTTCGTGTTGTCGCCGTTGACGTTCCCTTCCCGGTATGCATAGGCGTAGAGCGATTCGCCGACTTTCTCGTCGGCATACTGGCTGTCAGGTTTGGACATAATGGACAAAGTGGCCAGCAGGTTCTTCGGATTCCATATGCCCTTGTTTCGATCAACCAGCTTGTAAACCTCGCCCTTGACGCGAAACTCCGTAAGTTCGGCACGGGTCAAGGTGCCCTTCTTCTCGACCTCCTGCGTCAGGTGCTCGAACAGCATCTGACGCAACGCTAGCTCCGCCCCACTCTCCACGAGTGGAGTGTGCCATGTTCACTCGATCGGCGTTGATCGTTCAGTCGAGCCCGAGTTCAGTCGAGTGACTGGATACTGACTCGTCGTCCTGGTCCATGTCTTCGCAGTACGCAGGCCAGCCGTCCTCGTCGACCTCGCACCACGAACCGTCTGATCGCTGCAACGTCGGATGGCTATGGGAAGGAGCCAGTTCCAGCTTCTCGGGGGTGTCTTCGTTGAATGCAGCGAGCAGCGCCTTGACCGATGGCGCGATTTCGTTCTTCTTGGGCTGGATCTCGCGCATCTGAGCTACGACCCCATTGGCTTTGGGAGGTCCGTCGCGGACAGCAGAGCGACCCAATAGTCATTACGAAGCGCGTCCCAGAGGTCGTCGTGCTCAGGAAGCATCTGCCGAGCGTCGGCCAGATCGGGGTACGTGTCGAAAATGATCGTTCCGAGTTGCGCTTCCGGAAGCTGTGTGCGCGACGGCAAACGAAAGGCGGTGAACGACTTATACGGGAACTGCACGCGCAAGATGTGCGCAGAACGCCCGACCAGTTGCCACACCGCGACCTTCCGGTCGTCCTGGGTTTGCGTGGTCCGCAACGCATCTCGGCGCATCACGCCGCCCCACCGTCGGTGCGCCCGGTGCCGGGGGCCTCGACACCCCGGCACCGAGACGATTCTGTGGGAATGGGATGGTCTGCCCATGAGCGGATTGCGGCCGCGAACCGCTCGACCATGTCGGCCGGTGCTCCGCTGTATACGGCTGGCGGCCCGACGAACGGATTGCGTTTCGGAAGCTCTCGGCTCGGCATGTGCAGACCTCCAGGACCTCGACGGTTTTGGGTGCGCCCGGTGCCCTGAAACAACTCCTGATGAGGGAAGAGAGTGTGCTCTTCGGGCGTACTACCAGCACACACTCTGTCGGCGCTGGTAGTAAGGTCGTCGGAGGTGTTGAAGGGTGGTGGAACGCCCACCATCGCTGACCAAATGGGTGATGTGATGAAGGCTCCGAACACGCAGCTCTCGCAGTGGCTCACCCGTTCCGGGTGGAGCAACAAAGAGTTGGCGCGCCGCGTGCGCTCCCTCGCGATCGAGTGGAACGAACCTCATGTCAGGCCGGACGCCTCGAGCGTGCGGCGGTGGACAGACGACGGGGAAGCCCCGCGCCGCCCGGTTCCGGCGATGCTCGCAGATCTGTTCTCCGCGCGGTTCGGATTCCGCGTGACGACCTATGACCTCGGTCTGGGTGACGCACTGTCTGTTGACCGTGCCCTCACCTATAGCCCATCGTTGGCGGAGACGGTAGAAGCTGTCGCAGATCTTGGGAGGGCAGACGTGGACCGGCGAAAGTTGCTTGTCACCGCGCCGTTTGCGGTAGTCGCGGCGATCGGACCATCCCGTGACTGGCTGCTCAACACCCTTGACCAGTTGCCTGACGAACGGCAGCGGGTTCGACTCGAAGACGTCACCGCGGTGAAGAACATGTTCGCCACCTTCCAGGAAATGGACATCTTCCAGGGCGGCGGCTCGGGTCGGTTGGTGCTGGCTGCGTACATGGACGAGCATGTCTACCCGCTGCTTCGCCGGACATTCACCGACGAGGTTCGACTGGCACTGTGCGGAGCGGCTGCCGAACAGACCTATCTGCTCGGGTGGATGGCGTTCGACAATGGCGAGCACGGGACTGCGCAGCGGTACTTGATCCAGGCACTGCGCCTGGCCGAGGAATCGCGCGACCCAGCGCTCGGCGCCCACGTACTTGCCGGAATGGCCGATCAAGCGACCCTGCTCGGCTACCCCAAGGAAGGCCGTCGACTGGCCCAGGCGGGCCGCCAAGGGCTTTCGAAGGTGAACTCTCCGGCGTGTCTCGCGGACCTATGGACGCTTGAAGCTCGCTCCCTGGCAGTCCTGGGCGACAAGGTCGGGACGGCGCAGGCGGTCAATGCCGCCGAGGACGCGTTCGCTCGGGTGGAACCCGATCATGAGCCGGAATGGGCGAAGTTCATCGATGAGGCGTACATCTGCGGTGAGTGGGCCAACGCCTTCCGAGACCTCGGACAACCTGAGGACGCTGCACCGCACGCCCGACGGTCGATCGCATACGCCCGCACGCAGAATCGTGCGCGGCGAGGTGCGTTGTCTCATGCCGCGTTGGCGGTGACGCACATTCAGAAGCGCGACCTTGATGCCGCCTACGCGGCAGGTGTGCGGACGGTTGATCTCTCCCGCAAGGTGAAGTCGTCTCGTTCGGTGGAAGCGGTCCGCGACGTTCAACGACGCATGAGGTCGTTCGGGCCGCACCCTTTGGTCGCGGACTTCAACGAGCGCGCTCGGACGCTGCTGGTGGCGTGACCTGAATCGTCAGGAGTGCGACCAAGAGCTCGCAGCGGGTCACTAGATGATGGTGTGTTTGTGCTGCCAGGCGGCCAGCCCGAGGGTGGCTACTCCCAGTAGCAGGAGCAGGACGGCGGAAGTCATTAGGCGGGTGGAGATTTGGGAGAGGCGGGTGGAGCGGGAGCGGGTGGTGAAGTAGGCGTCGGTGGGGAGGTTGTCGCCGATGAAGCAGGACTTGGAGGCTTGGGTGGCTTTGGTTGCGAGGGAGTCGGTGGCTACGGATGCGGTCAGGGCGGTGACTGCGGCTGTGATGCAGAGGATCGAGATGGTGGTGAGTGCGGCGAACGGCATGAGATCCCCCGAGGATGTCGGCTTCTAGAGGTCAGTCAGTGGTCGCGCTGACTACAAGAAGTGTTGCAGCAGGGTCTGACATCTTTTGCCGTACAACAGGTTCGTGAGCGGGCGTCGGTTTGTGCGGTTCGAAGCTGCGGATGCGAACCGGCATGGACGGCATCCGGGGGTGTTCGGGCTGGTCAATGGATTGGCGCGGGCGGGGGTGTTGACGGGGGAGCAGGAGTGGTTTCGGCGGGTCAACAATGATTGGTACAACGCGAATCTTGTTGACCCGAGTGAGGTGGATCCTGGGATTTACGACCGTGCGGTTCATCCAGGAGCGGCGTCGTGGTTCAAGGCGGCGGCCGTGGGGATGATCGCGCGGGTGGAGGGGTACCTCGCGATCCTTGACGCGCATGGCGTGAGGTGGGTGCGGTTGGATTCCGGTGCGCTGGGGGAGATCCTGTACGAGGATTCGAATCAGGTGGTTGCGGTGTGGGGTGCCGGATCGACGCTGGAGTCGTCTACCGCGCGGTTTGTGTAATGCGTTTGGCCAGTTTCCATTTCACGTACTAACCGAGTGGTGTGTCCGGCCATTCGCTGCCGCGCGACGGCGGCCGCTGGAGCACCGAATTGCACGCGAGCTGAGCCGAGGACGATATTACTGCAGCGCCGCTCGGTGAGGTTGCCCGCGCGAGAACCTCGCCGGATCAACGTCACCGGAACTGGTGGCGGGTCCTGCTCGGGCGATGCCGCCAGGGATTCCGGTGATTGTCGGTTCAGTTGGGGTGGAAGCCCCAGTGCGACCCAGACGGCGTGTACCTGTCAGCGGCGTACTTCGTCCACGGTAACTCGCTGATTTTCGTGTCGCGAAAGTTCGCATGCCTCAGCGATATAGAACGCTTCGAGTGCGTCGGCGGGTGTGCAAGGGCTGGCGAGTTCGCCAGATACGACCGACAGGAACGCCGCGAGTTCATCGGTATACGCCCGACGGAACCGCTCCATGAATCCGGGGTAGGCGGGGAGACCTGAAGGGGCGTAGTCGGATTCGACGGAAGTCAACGGTGCCCGATCGTCCAACCCGACGACGGCATTTCCGAGGGAGCCGAGCGCTTCGAGGCGGACGTCGTAGCCTGCGCCGTTGTAGCGGCTGAGGGAGACGGTTGCCAATGTGTCGTCGTCCAAGCGCAGTAAGACCGCGGCGGTGTCCACATCGCCCGCGGCGGTGAAAAATTCCTCGCCGCGGTTGGCGCCGGTCGCATAGACCTCGACCACCTCGCGCCCCGTAACCCAGCGGATTATGTCGAAATCGTGAACCCCGCAGTCGCGGAACAACCCGCCGGAACGTCCAATATATTCGGCCGGTGGGGGAGCGGGGTCGAGGGTGGTGGCGCGCAAGGTGTGTAGCCAGCCGAGTGAACCGGAGGCGATGGCGGCTCGGGCGGCGCGGTAGCCGGCGTCGAAGCGGCGTTGGAAGCCGATTTGGACTGGGACGGTGGAGTTTTCGAGGTGGGTGATGACGTCGAGGGTGCCTTGGATGTCGGCGGCTACCGGCTTTTCGCAGAAGACGGGGATGCCCGCGTCGACGGCGCGGGTGATGAGTTCGGGGTGGGAGTCGGTGGCGGTGGCGATGATCAGGCCGTCGAGTTGGGCGGCGAAGAGTGCGTCGATGTCGGGGACGGCTTGGACGCCGAGTTTGGTGGCGGCGGCATAGGCGCGTTCGGCGTCGGCATCCGCGACGATGACGGTGTCGACACCGGGCAGGTGTTTCAGCGTTTCGGCATGGGAGGTGCCGATACGGCCGACACCGGCCAGGCCCATGGTGAGTGCAGATGTCATCGGCTCTCCTTCGGGTGAAATAGCGGTTCAGTCGCGTGGTGCCGCGGTCGTCGAGCGCACAACCAGGGCGGGTTCCAGACGGCGGCGCACCGGTTCGGTGCGACCGTCGTGCAGTCGTTCGACGAGCGCTTCGATTGCCAAGCGGCCCATCTGAATGCGCGGTTGATCGATGGTGGTCAAGGAGATATGTCGGAGCGCGGCCAGTGAGGTGTTGTCGTAGCCGACTACCGAAACATCTCGCGGCACCGAGAGTTCGGCCTCTTCCAGTGCTGACATCGCACCGACGGCGTTGAAGTCGTTGCCGCACACCAGTGCGGTGGGAAAGTTGTCGCGGGAGAACAGGTTCAGCAGCTTCTGGACTGCGGCGATACCCCCGGAGTCGGTGTGCTCGCTGGCAATGATCATGGGCTCCAACCCATTTCGAGCCATTGCAGCGCGGTAGCCGCGACGGCGCGACGCCGAGGTGAAGGCACCTCCGCCGTCGAGATGCACGATCCGGCGGTGGCCGAGCGAGACCAGATGATCCACGGCGAGTGCGGCGCCGAGCTCGCCGTCGTCATTGACGGTATCGATGTCGGCAATGGTAGAGCTGCGCGAAATGAGCACGATCGGGCACTTCTCGGCGGCGTCGCGGATGGCCGCCACCGGCAGTACGGGTGAGAGCAGGATGATGCCGCCGGGGCGGAAGGACAGCAGGCTCTCCAGAGCGGTGCGCTCCCGGGCGGCACTGCGGCGTCCGGTATTGAGGATCAACTCCACGCCCGCGTCCTGGGCGGCCGCGTCCATACCCTCCACCACATCGGCGAAGAACGCATTGCGCAGGTCGGAGACCATGACGCCGATGATGTTGGAGGTTCGGCTGGCCAGCGACCGAGCCATGATGTGCGGCTGATAGCCGAGATCCTTCGCGGCCGCCAGTACCGCGCGGCGTCGATGGTCGCTGACCTTGGGGGAGTTGCGCATGACGAGGGAGACCAATGCGCGGGATACCCCGGCGCGCGCGGCGACATCCTCCATGGTCGGTCGAGCCATATCGCCTCCGTTCAGCATCTCACCGTGCTCCTGCAGTGTCGGACGTTACAAGGTCGACCAGGCCTAATCAATAGAGCGCTCTAATCCGACATTTTTCCCACCGCGAGCGCCGGGTATTTCCGCTGGAAGCGCCAATTTTCGCAGGTAGCAGCGATAAAACAGCGACCGGTGCAGTACTTGACACAGTATGACCTACGTTACATAGTTGGAGCGCTCCAATAGCGCCATACGTCGATCGACACCGAAGGTCGGAGAGCCCGGATGACCCAACCCCGCTATCCGCTGCGCATCGCGGCCGCGCCGATCTCCTGGGGAGTCTGCGAAGTCCCCGGCTGGGGTCATGTGCTCGACGCGCGAACCGTCCTCGCCGAGATGGCAGCGCTCGGCATCTCCGCGACGGAACTGGGCCCACCCGGCTACCTACCGCGGAATCCAGCCGAATTGCGCTCGCTGCTAGATGATTTCGACATCACCGCGGTCGGTGGCTTCCTGGCCCTCCCGCTGCACCGCGATCCGGAGCGGACAATCGAGACCGCTCGCGAGAACGCCGCGCTGTTCGCCGCGACGGGCGCGGAGGTGATCGTCCTCGCGGCCGCGACGGGCCTCGACGGATACGACACGCGCCCAGCGCTTTCCGACGAAGAGTGGCGGACCCTGATCGAAACCGCCGCCGCCATCCGGGATGTCGCTGCCGAATTCGGACTGCGCACCACTCTGCATCCCCACGTCGGCACCTACGTCGAGAGCGAAGCCGAAGTCGACAGGTTCCTCGCCGATTCCGATCTCGACCTCTGCCTGGATACCGGCCACCTGCTCATCGGCGGCACCGATCCGGTGCGCCTCGCACAGCGCTGTCCGGAACGCATCGGACATATCCATCTCAAGGATGTACGCAAAGCCATCGCCGACCGAGTGCGCAGCGGCGCAATGGAATACAGCGATGCCGTCCGCCGCGGCATCTATGTTCCGCTCGGCGAGGGCGATATCGACATCGAGGCCCTGGTGCGCAGCGTGCACGCCGCAGGTTACCGCGGCTGGTATGTCATCGAACAGGACACGGCATTGCGCCCCGACGATTCGGCAGAACAGCCGAGCCGCGACGCCGCACGCAGTCTGATCCACCTTGCGGGCATAGGTGCCGCGCTGGGCTCACCCCGATCCCCTTGGGCCCGAATCTAGATGGGAAGTGATGACAACGATGTCGCTCGAAATACGCACGGCATGGTGGCGGCGATCCCGCCGCGTGCTGCCGTGGCTGGCCGCGGCCACCCTCCTCGCCGCGTGCACCGGTCCGGGTGCGGATGTCCCGGCACCGACCCAATCCCCGGTCACCCATGGCAAATTGGGCTCCGTCGCCGTGGTGACGCACGGCAGCCCGGGCGACGCCTTCTGGAACGTCGTCAAGAACGGCGCGGAGGCAGCGGGCAAGGACCTCGGCGTCCGCGTCGAATACAACTCCTCGGGCGATCCCGGCCAGCAGGCCAAACTCATCGACAACGCTGTCGCGCAGGGCGTGGACGGTCTCGTCGTATCAATGGCGAATCCGGAGGCATTGCGGCCCTCGATCGAAAAGGCAGTGGCGGCAGGCATTCCGGTGGTGACCATCAACTCGGGTGAGAGCGAGAGCGCCAAGTTCGGTGCGGTCGGCCATGTGGGACAAAGCGAAACGTTGGCCGGACAGTCCGCGGGTAAGCGCCTCGCCGACGCCGGCCGCAAGAAGCTGCTGTGCGTGATCCACGAGGCGGGCAATATCGGTGCCAATCAGCGCTGTGACGGCGCGACCAAGGCCTTCGGCAGCGGCACCACATTGCAGGTGGATATCAACAATCCCACCGACGCCCAGTCCCGCATCAAGGGCGCGTTGGAGGCGGATAGGTCCATCGACGCGGTGCTGACGCTGAATTCACAGGTCGCCGCCCGCGCGGTGGACGGGGTGAAGGAATCGCAATCGTCCGCGACGGTCGCGACCTTCGACCTGAATTCCGATGTGGTCGAGGCGATTCGGGCGGGCAAGCTGCTGTTCGCCGTGGACCAGCAGCAGTACGAGCAGGGCTATCTGCCGATTGTCCTGCTGCAGCTGTATCGGACGAATCTGAACTCGGTCGGTGGTGGCGCACCGGTGCAGACGGGTCCCGCCTTCGTCGACAAGAACAATGTCGAGGCCGTGGCGGCCCGTGTGGCACTGGGCATGCGCTGAGGGAGTGGATGAAATGACTATTGCCACAAAAACTTCCGAGGTCACTCCGAGCACTCCGCCGGACGGTCCGTCGCTCTTCCAGCGGATGGTGGTGCGACCGGAGATCGGCGCACTGCTGGGTGCCGCACTCGTCTTCGTATTCTTCTCGATCATTACCGACCGCTTCCTCAGCCCGCTCGGCATCGCGACCTGGCTGGACGATTCGTCCACGCTCGGCATCATGGCGGTCGCGGTGGCGCTACTGATGATCGGCGGCGAATTCGACCTGTCCGCCGGTGTCATGACCGCTTCCACCGCACTGGTCACCGCCTTGCTCGCGGTGCACGCGGGTTGGAACGTCTGGCTCGCGCTCTTGGTTTCGCTGCTGTTCGCACTCACGGTCGGTGCGTTCAACGGCTGGCTCGTGATGCGAACGGGGTTGCCGAGTTTCATCGTCACCCTCGGCACTTTCCTTGCACTGCAAGGCCTCAACCTCGGCGTCACCCGCCTGATCACCGGAACCGTTCAGGTGTCGGGTATTCGCGGCGCCGACGGCTACAACTCGGCCGGTTGGGTCTTCGCCTCGACACTCGATATCGGCGATACGCACCTGCAGGCATCGGTCATATGGTGGGTGGTGCTCACCGCGATCGCCGCACTTGTCCTGGTGCGCACCAAGTTCGGCAACTGGATCTTCGCGGTGGGCGGTGCGCTGCCGAGCGCGCGGGCTGTCGGCGTCCCGGCCGATCGGACGAAGATCCTGCTCTTCATGACCACCGCCTTCGCCGGGTGGGTCGTCGGATCCTGCAGCATTCTCCGGTTCTCCAGCGTGCAGGCGAATCAGGGCGTTGGGCTGGAACTGCACTACATCATCGCGGCCGTGGTCGGCGGTTGCCTGCTGACCGGTGGATTCGGTTCGGCGATCGGCGCCGCGATCGGTGCGCTGATCTTCGGCATGGCGCGGCAGGGCATCGTCTTCGCCGGATGGGACAGCGACTGGTTCATGCTGTTCCTCGGCGTGCTCCTGCTGGCCGCGGTGTTGGTCAACAACATATTCAAGAAGCGAGCCGAAAGGGTACGCCGATGACGACACCATTGATCGAAGCGATCGATATCGGCAAGAGCTACGGCGGTGTGGTCGCACTGCGCGACGTCTCGACCGTGGTCAATGCGGGACAGGTCACCTGCATCCTCGGCGACAACGGTGCGGGCAAGTCGACACTGATCAAGATTCTCGCCGGCGTGCATCAGCACGATCGCGGGGAACTGAAACTGGACGGCCAGCCGACTCGATTGTCCTCGCCCCGTGCGGCTTTGGACCACGGCATCGCCACCGTCTACCAGGATCTCGCGGTGGTGCCGCTGATGAGTGTCTGGCGCAACTTCGTACTCGGCTCCGAACCGACGATCGAATACGGTCCGTTGCGGCTGCTGGACCGTCGCAAGGGACGCGATATCGCACGAGAGGCGTTGGCGGACATGGGGATCGAGATCCACGATTTGGAACAGCCGGTCGGCACGCTGTCGGGCGGACAACGCCAGTGCATCGCGATCGCCAGGGCGGTGCACTACGGGGCCAGGGTGCTCATCCTCGACGAACCGACCGCAGCGCTCGGCGTGAAACAGGCCGGTGTCGTACTGAAATACGTCGTGCAGGCGCGGGATCGTGGGCTCGGAGTCATTCTGATCACCCACAACCCGCATCACGCCTATCCGGTCGGCGACCGCTTCCTGCTGCTCAAACGCGGCGCGATGCTCGGCTCGTACGAGAAGTCGGAGATCGACCTGCCGGAGCTGACCCGGCAAATGGCCGGTGGCGCCGAATTGGACGCGCTGCAGCACGAATTGCAGCGCGTGGTGACGCCGTGAAGCTGACAACGGCGCAGGCCCTGGTCGGCTGGCTGGTCGCCCAGCATTCGGAGACCTTCGACGGTCGCGAAGTACCGCTGTTCCCGGCCGCTTTCGCGATATTCGGGCACGGTAATGTGCTCGGCCTCGGCACCGCACTGTCCGAGCGTCGCGATGAAATCCCGGTCTGGCGTGGGCATACCGAACAGGGCATGGCGCTGGCGGCCATCGGCCTGGCCAAGGCGACCCATCGGCGTCAGGTCGGAATCGCGACGTCCTCGATCGGTCCCGGCGCGCTGAATTTGGTAACCGCCGCCGGCGTCGCCCATGCGAATCGTCTTCCGCTGCTGCTGCTTCCGGGCGACACGTTCAGCAGCCGCGCACCGGATCCGGTGCTGCAACAGGTCGAACACTTCGGCGACCCGACCATTACCGTCAACGATGCATTCCGCGCCGTGAGCCGCTACTTCGACCGCATCACCCGCCCGGAACAACTCATCGCAACCCTGCCCCAGGCGGCCCGGGTACTGACCGATGCGGCCGATGTGGGCCCGGTGACACTGGCGCTGCCACAGGACGTCCAAGCCGAGATCTACGACTTCCCGGATGCTCTATTCGAGCCGGTCGTGCACCGAATCACGCGTTCGCGCCCCGACTCGCGAGTGGTGGCCGAGGCGGCACGGGCACTGCGATCGGCCCGACGTCCGCTGCTGGTCCTCGGCGGCGGTGTGCGTTATTCGGGTGCGGGCCGGCTGATACTGGAATTCGCGGAGCGGCACGAGATTCCCATTACAGAAACCACGGCTGGCCGCACCCTCGTACCGCACGACCACGAATTGTATGCCGGTCCGCTCGGTGTGACCGGCTCCGCATCCGCCAATGCCCTTGCCGCACAGGCGGATCTAGTGTTGGCCATCGGCACCCGATTGCAGGACTTCACCACAGCGTCCTGGACCGTCTTCGCGCCCGACGTCCGGTTGATCACCATCAACACGGCGCGGTTCGACGCGGTGAAGCACGGCGCGCTCGCGGTCGTGGGTGACGCCGCCGCGTCGGTGTCGGAATTGGCTGCGCTCCTGGTCAATTGGCAGGTGGATGCCGCATGGTCCGACCGTGCGGAAGGGCTGCGCACCACTTGGGACGCCCACATCGACAAGCTGCGCGCGCCGACCCCGGGTACCCCGAGTTACGCCCAAATCGTTGGCGTCGTCAACGAATTGAGCGCACCGGACGACTACGTCATGACCGCTGCGGGCGGTATGCCCGGCGAGCTGATCGGCGGTTGGCGGGCCACCGGCACCGTGCCGACCATGGATGTCGAGTACGGATTCTCCTGCATGGGTTATGAACTCGCGGGCGCCTGGGGTGCGGCCATGGCGCATGTGCACGGCCTGGTCACCACCATGCTCGGCGACGGCTCCTATCTGATGCTCAATTCCGAACTGTTCTCCGCGGCCTTCGCGGGCCACCGGTTCGTCGCGGTCGTCTGCGATAACGACGGCTACGCGGTGATCGCCCGGCTCCAGGAGGGGCAGGGCGGTGACCCCTTCAACAACTTCTACGCCGACTGCCGCACCAACCACCCACAACCGCCCCGCGTCGACTTCGCAAGCCACGCAAGATCATTGGGCTGCGCGGTATTCACCGCGACGGACCTGACCGAGTTCCGCGGCGCATACGTGCGGGCCAGGACAGCGGCACTGAGCGAGTCCCGCCCGGCCGTCGTGGTCGTGCGCACCCAGCCTTCCGCCTGGACCGATGCGGGTGCGTGGTGGGAGGTCGGTGTGCCGGAGCACTTAGCGGGCCGCGCGGCGTACGACGAGGCCAAGGCGGCGCAGGTGCGTTACCTGAACAGAGCCGAATCAGCGGAGTAGTCAGGCGTCGAATTCGCGCTATATGACGATCTCGTGGCACATTTGGTCACGGTCGCATAACTGAAAACCGACCACTTAGTGCACATCCAAGGCCGAAGTCGCGTATTTTCTTTACGAATTCTTAGCTTCGGTCCGGCGTCTGTGTCCGGTGTGGTTGCTGGGATTCCGGCAGTGTCCGCGCGGGTAGCCGAAAGTGTGCGCTGACCGGCCGATCTATGCGCCGCGAACGCTTTATGCTCAGGATAGCCAGCCCTTCGCAACCGGTGTTGCGTCCGCCGCCGCAGCGCCGCGCGAACGTCGGCTTGCTCACAGTTACCGCTGCTGGATGTGGCCGAATTCGTCGGATGATGGCATTGTTGATCGAGAGATCGGGCTCATCGAAGTGATCTGCTCGGCTCATCAACAGGAAGTAAGAAGTAAAGAACATGGCTCAAGGCAGTGTGAAGTGGTTCAACAGCGAGAAGGGCTTCGGCTTTATCGCTCAAGACGGAGGCGGCCCTGACGTCTTCGTGCATTACTCGGCCGTTTCCGGCTCGGGTTTCCGGTCCCTCGAAGAGGGCCAGCGCGTGGAGTTCGAGATCGGCCAGGGCCAGAAGGGCCCGCAGGCCCAGGACGTCCGCGCTATCTGATCAAGCGTGACTTAGGAGGCTCGCACCCGGCAGGGGGTGCGGGCCTCTCGTCGTTTTCGGGGGATATTCAGGCGGTCTTGGTGAAGGTGACATGGGTGACCGCGGGGGGATTGCAGCACCGAGCTGATCTGGTAGCCCGGCAGGGTGCCGAGATCGTCGTAGAGCCGCTCGCCCGCGCCGAGCAGAAGCGGGACTACCGCGAGATGCATCTCGTCCACCAGACCGGCGCGCAGGAACTGCCGGATCGCCGATGAGCCGCCCGCGAGCCGCACATCCTGACCGTCGGCGGCCTTGAATGCTTGGCGCAGAACCTCTTCCGGCGTTTCGTTCACGAAATGGAACGTCGTGCCACCCGTCATCGGCAGCGATGGTCGCGTGTGATGGGTCATCACGAAGGTGTCGTGGTGGTAGGGCGGGTTGTCGCCCCACCAACCCTGCCATTCGTGGTCGGCCCACGGGCCGCGGATCGGGCCGAACATGTTGCGCCCCATGATGGTTGCGCCGATACCGGCATCGCCCGCGACCATGAAATCGTTGTCCACGCCGGTCTCGCCGGTGTCCGCGCCGTCCATCTGGTGTGCGTAGCGCGTGGCCCACACCCAGTCGTGCAGCCGCAGCCCGCCCTCGCCGAGCGGATTCTCGGGTCCCTGATTCGGTCCGGCGATGTAGCCGTCGAGCGATATCGCGATGTTGTGTACGCGCAACTTGGCCATGATTCTCTCTTTTCCGATCTGATTGCATTTTGCAATCGCTTGTGGACAGCCTAAGTGCAACTGGTTGTAGAATGCAAGCAGTAAATTCGACGGAAGGAGCGCCGCATGCGCGACGAGGGACGTTCGGGCTGCCCGATCAACGCGACCATCGAGGTGATCGGCGATCGGTGGACGCTGCTGGTGCTGCGCGACGTGATGTTCGGCAATCGCCGCCACTTCCGCGAGCTGCTGGCCGGATCGGAGGAGGGGATCGCGTCCAATATCCTGTCCGACCGGCTCAAGCGCCTCGTCGCCGCCGGACTGCTCAGTCGTGAGGACACCCGTCCCGGTCAGAAGGCCGAGTACCGGCTCACCGAGCCCGCGATCCAACTGGTGCCGATCATGGCGCAGTTGGGCGCATGGGGGCTCCGGCATCGCCCGACGACGAAACGCCTGCGCGTACGCGCCGAACTCCTCGAGGAGGGCGGCCCACAGCTCTGGGCCGAGTTCATGGACGAACTGCGCGAGTCGCACCTCGGTATTCCGCGTCCCGATCCGGATGCCCCGACCGCCACCGACCGGTTGGCGCGCGCATACGCCGCCGTCGCCGAGTGATGCAGAGCTAGCTACAGCCCTTCTGCAGCGGCCAGGACTTCCTTGCGGAAGAAGTCGGCGGTCACCGCGCGAGCCCGATCCATGTCCCGGTCGCGCGTCTTCGGGAAAGCAGCTGTCGCACGGTCGAATTCGGCAGCGATGAACTCCGCGATCGGGACCGGCACTGCGCCGCTACCCATCTCACGGGTGCGCGACTTCAGCTCGGTCAGCTCGGCGAACCGGCAGTCGTAATCGGAATCGGGCGACGGGAATCCCCAAGCCCGGCTACCGCTTTCGATGGCCAGCGGCACCGACACCCGATGCGCGTGCTCGATCCGATCGATTTCGGCATCGATCGACCCGACCACCATCGGGTCCATCGAAGTCGGAATCGCGCGCAGGGACATGGTCGGTGATCGTAGTTCGGCCCCGATCAAGCGGACCAGCCGTTTTCGCACTGCCGCGGCGACTGAGGGTGTGTGACGATGAGCGTCGTGCCGGATTGGACTTATCACCCGTTGCGCCCGATGGCGAATGCCCTGGTCGGGGAGCGTCGCGCGCAACTATTGGCATTGCGGTTGCTATCGGGTTTGATCGCGCTGCCGGGCGGCGGGCGGGCGATCGAGCGCATTTTCGACCACCCGCGGTTGCCCGCCGAATGGGCCGAGCGATTCGGTGCGCGGGTTCCGCTCGAGGTCGCGTGGCATGCGATCCGGGTGCTGCCGGTGCAGGGCGCCGCAATCGTCGAGGTCGGGCCGGTGGGCCGGGACGATATCGCGGCAGTGCGTGCCGCCGCCCTGGATCGCCGGTGCCCGGTCATCGCGCTGGTCGACGACCCCGAGGTGGGCACGGAACTGGAGCCGCACGTCGATCAGGTGATCGTCGGCGAACCCGCCGACCGGCGCTACCTGACCGAACCCGATATCGCCGCCGCGGTGACGGCCCTGGCCGACTCCGCCGCCACCGTGCTCGCGACCCCCGCGGTGCTGATCGCTGCCGGACCCGGCTGGTTCAACCGCGTCATCGAGGCCGCGCAACCGACCGCACCGCCGCCGCCGACCCTGCGCGACGTTTCGCTGGACCCACGCCGCTGGCCCGCGTGGTGCTGGGGCCTGCTGGTCGGCATCGGCATGATCGTCGCCGGAATCGGGGCGGCGGCAATCACTTTGGGGCCTGTACTGCTCTGGTACGACCGCGACTACCTCGGCACGGACGCGGACGGACTGCACGAAATCAACCACCACCTAGTGCATTTCCTACAGCACGATCGAATCACCATGGCGGGCAATATGATCGCGATCGGGGCGCTGTACACCGGCTTGGCCTGGGGCGGCATTCGTCTGGGCCGCGTCTGGGCCCGCAACGCGTATCTGCTCTCCGGCCTGATCGGATTTCCGACGCTGTTCTACTTCCTGGTGATCGGCTTCGTCGAGCCACTGCACGTCACCGCGGCCGCGGTGCTGTTCCCGATGTTCCTGCTCGCGGTGTGGCGCAAGCCGACCACGCCGTATTGGACGGTGCCGCGGGAGTGCCCCGAGTGGATCAGGCGGCGCGCGCTCGTAGGCCAGCTGCTGCTGGTCGCGACCGGGGTGGGCGTATTCATCGGCGGCGTCGTCATCTCGACCGTCGGACTCACCTTCGTATTCGTGCCGACGGATCTCGAGTTCATGCACACCGATGCGGCCACGCTGGAAGACGCCAACGCGCACCTGCTGCCGTTCATCGCTCACGACCGGGCCGGCTTCGGCGGCGCGCTGATGGCGACGGCGGTGGCGATCGTGCTGCTCGGACTGTGGGGTTGGCGACAGGGCGAGGCATGGGTGTGGTGGACGCTGCTCGGTGCGGCCGTCGCCGGTTCGGCCAGTGCGCTGGTCATCCACTTCTTCATCCACTACACCGCGTTCGTACATCTGCTCCCGGTGTATTTCGGTAGCGCCATGCTTGCTGTCGCACTGATCTTGGCGCGCCCGTATCTGATGTATCGCGCCGACCAATACCGCTGACTCGCGATATCGCGGCAGTGCGGTCTGCTGTGTCCGAAAGTTGCCGGGGTTCTGCCTGGCCTATCTCGGATAGATCTCGGGTGATGTCGCTTATTTTCTCAGAGATCTCTCAGAAAGCTTCCTTTGCGGCGCTAATTACAGCTCGAAAAGGTGCTCCCGACCTGCGTTCATGCACATATGTCCTGATCAGAGATGTATTGGTCAGTTGTCCAGATCACAATGAAATGCGATACGTAGTCTGCGTCACAATCCGCTGGAATTTCGTAACCGTATTTGTGCACGCCCCGATGTGCCATGTGTCAGCCAGTTCGACTGGATTTGTTTTCGACGAAGAGGAAATTTCATGATCCCCGTTATCATCGACACCGGTTCCGCGGCTCTGGACGGCCTGTTCTCCACCGGTAGTGCTGCTCTGCACGGTATTTTCAACACCCTGTGGACGGGTTCGTTCGGCGGCTGATAGCGCTGTCTCGGTCGATCGCTTCGACCGCGTGGACGCCGCTGTGACGGCGTACGACGAGGGAAGGCCTCGCACCGATGGTGCGGGGCCTTCCTTCATGTTGAGGCACCCGCCTACCGGGGGGTAGGCCGCGACGGATTCCGGCCAACTAAGCTGGTGCGCGGTAATTGCCGACCCCCTTTCCTCCCAGGAGTGCCCCACAGTGAGCCAAGCAGGCCGCCCTGTTGTTCTGATCGCCGACAAGCTCGCCCAGTCGACCGTCGACGCGCTCGGTGACGGTGTCGAGGTCCGCTGGGTCGACGGCCCCGACCGTCCCGCGCTGCTGGCCGCGGTGCCCGAGGCGGACGCCCTGCTCGTCCGCTCGGCGACCACCGTCGACGCCGAGGTGCTCGACGCCGGGAAGAACCTGAAGATCGTCGCCCGCGCCGGCGTCGGCCTCGACAATGTCGATGTGCCCGCGGCCACCGAGCGCGGCGTCATGGTGGTCAACGCGCCCACCTCCAACATCCACACCGCCGCCGAGCACGCCGTCACGCTGCTGCTGGCCGCGGCCCGCCAGATCCCGGCCGCCGATGCCACCCTGCGCGAGCGCACCTGGGCGCGTAGCAAGTTCAACGGTGTCGAGATCTTCGACAAGACCGTCGGTGTGGTCGGCCTCGGTCGAATCGGCCAGCTGTTCGCCGCGCGTCTCGCCGCCTTCGAGACCAAGGTGATCGCCTACGACCCCTACGTCTCCCCGGCCCGCGCCGCCCAGCTCGGCATCGAACTGCTGCCCCTGGACGAGCTGCTCGAGCGCGCCGACCTGATCTCGGTGCACCTGCCGAAGACCCCCGAGACCAAGGGCATCATCGGCAAGGAAGCCATCGCCAAGACCAAGCCGGGCGTCATCATCGTCAACGCCGCCCGCGGTGGGCTGGTCGACGAGCAGGCGCTCGCCGACGCCATCAAGTCGGGTCACGTGCGTGCCGCCGGTCTGGACGTATTCGACACCGAGCCGTGCACCGACAGCCCGCTGTTCGACCTGCCGCAGGTCGTGGTGACCCCGCACCTGGGTGCTTCCACCGCCGAGGCGCAGGACCGCGCGGGCACCGATGTCGCCAAGTCCGTACTGCTGGCCCTGGCCGGTGAATTCGTGCCTGGTGCGGTGAACGTCACCGGTGGCACCGTCGGCGACGAGGTCGCGCCGTGGCTGGAGATCGTGCGCAAGCAGGGCCACCTGCTCGGTGCGGTGTCCAACGAGCTGCCGGTCAGCGTCGAGGTGCAGGTGCGGGGCGAGCTGGCCGCGCAAGATGTTGCGGTGCTGGAGCTTTCGGCGCTGCGCGGCATCTTCTCCGCGCTGGTCGAGGACCAGGTCACCTTCGTCAACGCCCCCGCGCTGGCCAAGGACCGCGGCATTACCGCCGAGGTCACCAAGGTTTCGGAGAGCCCGAGCCACCGCAGCGTCGTCGATCTGCGCGCGGTCTTCGGCGACGGCAGCACGCTGAATGTGGCGGGCACGCTGACCGAGCCGCAGCAGGTGCAGAAGATCGTCAACATCAACGGCCGCAACTACGACATGCGCGCCGAAGGCCTGAACCTGGCCGTGCTGAACTACGACGACAGGCCGGGCGCGCTCGGCAAGATCGGCACCAAGCTCGGTGAGGCGGAGATCGACATCCTCGCCGCACAGCTGAGCCAGGATGTCGACAAGGAGGGTGCGACCGTGGTTCTACGTGTGGCCCGCGAAGTCCCCGCCGACGTCCAGGCCGCGATCGCCGAATCCGTCGGTGCGGCCAAGATCGTCCTGGTCGACCTGTTCTGACCACTACCGGCGCCGCGCACGTCGACCGTGCGCGGCGCCGTCACTGTGCCGGGCATGACCTGTCATGCCGCGCACGGTGACCACCGGGCTGCGCTGCCTGCCCGACAGCGGCGTGCGGTGCGGGACGAAGTACGGTGGCGCTCGGCAATACTGAACGGAGCCTTGTTGTTATGAAGCTTGCTGTTATCGCTGGTGATGGGATCGGCCCCGAGGTCATCGCGGAGGCGCTCAAGGTGCTCGACGTGGTGCAGCCGGGCGTCGAGAAGACCGAATACGACCTCGGCGCGCGGCGCTACCATGCGACCGGAGAGATCCTGCCGGATTCGGTGCTGCCGGAGCTGAAGCAGCACGATGCGATCCTGCTCGGCGCGATCGGCGATCCGTCGGTGCCCAGCGGTGTGCTCGAGCGCGGACTGCTGCTGCGCACTCGGTTCGCGCTGGATCATCACGTCAACCTGCGTCCGTCGAAGCTGTACCCGGGTGTGACGAGTCCGCTCGCGGGCAATCCGGATATCGACTTCGTGGTCGTGCGCGAGGGCACCGAGGGCCCCTACACCGGCACCGGCGGCGCGATCCGGGTGGAGACCCCGCACGAGGTCGCCACCGAGGTCAGCACCAATACCCGCTTCGGCATCGAGCGCGTCGTCCGCTACGCCTTCGCCAAGGCGCAGGCCCGGCGCAAGCATCTGACGCTGGTGCACAAGAACAATGTGCTGACCTTCGCCGGTTCGCTGTGGCAGCGCACGGTCAACGAGGTCGCGGCGGAGTTCCCGGAGGTGCAGACCGCCTACCAGCACATCGATGCCGCCACCATCCACATGGTCAATGACCCGGGCCGCTTCGATGTGATCGTCACCGACAACCTTTTCGGCGACATCATCACCGACCTCGCGGCCGCGGTCAGCGGCGGAATCGGCCTGGCGGCCAGCGGCAATATCGACGCCTCCGGAACCAACCCGAGCATGTTCGAGCCGGTGCACGGCAGTGCCCCCGATATCGCGGGGCAGTCCAAGGCCGATCCGACCGCCGCGATTCTGTCGGTGTCATTGCTGCTCAACCACCTTGGAAACACCGAAGGCGCCGCCCGCATCGAAGCGGCGGTCGCCAAGGATCTCGTGTCGCGTGGCGGCGCGGCCTCGACCGTCGAGATCGGAGATCGGATCGCCGCGGCGGTCTGACCTGTTCTGCCCGACGGCCCGCGCTCGAGCGAGTTCGAGTGCGGGCCTTTCGGCTTCGCAGGAGCGCGAGGGAGTCCGATGAGCGAGCGCCGGGGACCGTATACCGATGTGGATTTGCACCGTTTACCGGACGGCGGTAAGGGTTTCGAGCTCGAGGACGGCTGGTTGATCGCGGTCGCGGGCGGTGCGCGTCACGATTTCGTGGTGCAGCGGCTCGGGCGCCTCATCGATATCGCGGCCGGTGGGGCCGCCGTGCACGTATGTATCGGTGGTGGTTGGGAAGTCAACACGCCCAGCGGCATTCGCAAGCCCGATATCGTGGTGGTCCCGAGAGATGTTGCGCGGGCGGCGATTATCGCCGAAACGCCCAGGCTGCTCTCCGGTACGGAGGTGCTGCTCGCCGTGGAGATCGTTGCGCCGGGCGACGGCAGCGAACGCACCGATCGGGTCAGGAAGGTTCGCGAGTACGCGGCCATCGAGATTCCGCAGTACTGGATAGTCGAGCACCATCCAGAGGTCCGTATCCACCGAATGCTGCTCGCGGACGGCGCCTTTCGCGCCCGTCCAACGGTGACGGCAGGCGCCGTGTTCACCGCGGCGATCCGAGCCGATCCACCGTTTCGGGTGAGTTTCGATCCGGCCGCCTTGATCGTGATCTGACCTGTTCGCGCTCGGTCAGCGCGCTGCCGACCGCCGTGGCCCTGCCATCGGGTCTTGGGACACGGTTATCTCCTTTGTTGTAAGGGAATTCGGTGAAGCCAGGATCAACGGGTTGGTGGGGTCGGCGGCTTCGGCATGTCGGGTGGGGTGGGCATCGGGGGTGGGCCGGGTGGCATCGGCATGTGCGGTGGGGCGGGGAATCCGGCTGGCGGGGTGGGGAATCCGGGTGGTGTCGGGGGAACGGGAGGGTTGGGCGGCATCGGCGGCATCGGGGGTGTGGGGAGCGGGCCCATCGGGGGCATCGGGCCGCTGAAGCGTTGGAATGCCGCTTGGCGGGAGGTGCCGAGGAGATCGCCGATTTCGGCCCAGGTGTGGCCTTCTTCGCGGGCCTGCCGGGCCAGGGTGTGCAGGATGTCGTCGACGAGTCGACTCAGATTTCGGGTCGCCGTGAGCGCGGCGAGCACCGGCACGCTGGGCCTGCCCTCCTCCGGGCCCAGCACACCCACGACCAGTTCCGCATTGGCGGACAACAACTTTCCGAGCATCGCCCGCTCGTCCTGCGGGTCTACGCGCTGCTGTTCATCGGACATATGTAAAGCCTGGCTTGACACGGTCGCCTTGTCAAGGCTGGGTTTACATGGCCGGTCGGAGGTGCGAATCCATTGCTTGGCCTAGGGGATGCCGCCTATCGCGAGGACCGGCTAGGCTCCGGCGTCGCGTTCAGTCGAAGATCAGGCGGACAACGTCTTCTCGGATCGGCTTCGATCCTGCGGCGCGACGCGACCTGAATCCGTGATTGTCTTTGGAGGCGGGCCCGACGTACATGCATCGCGCCCGCCCCGGAGAACCGGAACGGGCGCGAATTCCTAAGGGGCCGTTATTCGGATCGTCGATCAGTGGGGACCAACGGAACCGCCGCCATTGCCAGCACGGCGGCCAACAGATATGCGGCGGGGAAACCGCTTGCGGTGATCAGCGCGCCGAAAACCGGTGGTATGGCGGCCATTGCGAGGTTCTGGCCGGTGTTCTGGATGCCGAGTCCACGTCCACTCCAGAACGGTCCGGCGATTTCGGCCACCGCGGTGAAGGCCAGACCGTTATCGGAGACCGTGATGACCGATGCGGCGATCAGCAGCGGAATCGCGGCCCACCACGCGTGCGTCCATGCGGCCGAAGCCAAGGCGGCCATGGAGATTACGGCGGCGATGGCGACGGTGCGCAGCGGTCCCAGTCGGCTGCCGACGCGATCGGACCACGCGCCCGCGCCGATTCGTCCTATGGCGCCGAGGAATTGGGTTCCGGTCACCAGAGCGCCCGCCACGGGCAGCGACCAGCCAACGTCACTGTGCAACCACAATAATGCGAAAGTCCATACGGTCCCTTGGGGAATGCACAGCAGCACCGATACCGCGTGGATCCGCCACAGCGTTGAATCACCGCGATACGGGTTGGCTCGATCCGCCGCCGCGCCCGCGGGCCGTGGCGGATCGACTATTCCGATCAAGCAGCCAAGCGCGGCGACACCCGCCATCACGGCGGGCACGAGAACGGCCGCCGAGACCCCGTGTGCGGCCGCGACGGCCGGAATGCTGAGCGCGCCGATGCCGACGCCGATGGGCTGAGCGGTCTGTCGAATACCCATGGCCAGTCCACGCCGCTGCGGCGGGAACCAGCCGACGATCACCCGGCCGCTGGCCCCGTTGGTACTCGCCGCGCCGACGCCGCCCAGGAACAGCAATGCGCCGAGCAGCACGTGATCGGTGACGGTAGCCGCCGCGATGCCCGCGCAGAACATCAGCAGCGGTCCGCCGACCAGTACCTTGTGCTCGCCGATCCGGTCCACGACATATCCCCAGGCGATCAGCGTGCATACCAGGCCGACCGTCGGCATGGCCACGAGCAGGCCCGCAGTAGCCAGCGGCATGCCACCGGCCGTCAGCGCGGGCAAAAGAAATGGAACCCCGTGGACGAAGACGGCGCTGGAGGCCTGCGCGAACACACCGAGGCCGAGCATGGACCACCGTCGGACGTCGCGCATCTGCGTCACGGTCGTAGCCATCGGCCTCACCTCGGAATCTCAAAATATGGGAATGAGTTCTCATTGTATGAACATCGAGTCTCACCGTACACCCAGTGGGCAAGCGGATTCCGCTGTGGTGCTGTCGAACTGCTCACATCGCGAGCCGCCGAACCCGTCGCCGCGCGCGGTTCCGGACCGCTCGGTCGGGCGCGTTCGAGCAGGTCGAAGGCGGTCGATAGACTGCGGTGCATGCGTCTAGGTCGAATCGCCAGTCCCGATGGAGTCGCTTTCGTCAGCATCGAAGGGGAGGGGAGCGAGAGCGTCGCCAAGGAGATCGCGGAACATCCGTTCGGTACTCCGACATTCACCGGGCGGAGTTGGCCGCTGGCCGATGTGCGCCTGCTCGCGCCGATTCTGGCCAGCAAGGTGGTCTGCATCGGTAAGAACTACGCCGCGCACGCGGCCGAAATGGGCGGGGTCGCACCGGCGGATCCGGTGATCTTCATGAAGCCGAGCACCTCGATCATCGGCCCGAACGCGTCGATCGTATTGCCGCCCAGCTCATCCCAGGTCGATTACGAGGGCGAGCTCGCGATCGTCATCGGCCGTCCGTGCAAGGACGTGCCGGCCGCCCGCGCACTCGACGTGGTGCTCGGCTACACCGTCGCCAACGATGTGACCGCGCGCGATCAGCAGAAGCACGACGGCCAGTGGACCCGGGGCAAGGGCTACGACACCTTCTGCCCGCTCGGCCCGTGGATCGAAACCTCGCTCGACCCTTCGGATCTGGAGATCGTCACCGAAGTCGACGGCGAGGTACGCCAGCGCAGCCGCACTTCACTTCTGCTGCACGATATTCCGAAGTTCATCGAGTGGGTGACCACAGTGATGACGCTGCTGCCCGGCGATGTGCTGCTCACCGGCACCCCGGAGGGCGTCGGCCCGCTGCAGGCCGGGCAGAACGTCTCCGTGACCGTCGAGGGCATCGGAACCCTCACCAATCCTGTTGCCGCCAAGCGCTAATCGAAAGAGAGCCATGACTGAAGTACGGGTCCGCTTCTGCCCGTCACCGACCGGAACGCCGCATGTCGGCCTGGTCCGGACGGCGCTGTTCAATTGGGCGTACGCCCGCCACACCGGCGGCAAGTTCGTCTTCCGCATCGAAGATACCGATGCCGCACGCGATTCCGAAGAATCATACGGTGCGATCCTGGACGCGCTGCGCTGGCTCGGTCTCACCTGGGACGAGGGCCCGGAGGTCGGCGGCCCCTATGCGCCCTATCGGCAATCGCAGCGACGCGAGCTGCATATGGAAGTCGTGCGGAATTTGCTGGCGGCCGGTGAAGCGTACGAATCCTTCTCCACCGCCGAGGAAGTCGAGGAGCGCCATCGGGCCGCGGGCCGCGATCCGAAACTCGGCTACGACAACTACGACCGCGATCTCACCCCCGAGGAGATCGAGGCCCATCGGGCCGCCGGGCGCCCGGCGGTAATCCGGCTCCGAATGCCCGACGAAGACATCACCTGGCACGATCTCGTGCGCGGTGAAACCACCTTCAAAGCGGGTACCGTGCCCGATTTCGCACTCACTCGCGGTAATGGCGATCCGCTCTATACGCTGGTTAACCCGGTCGACGACGCATTGATGAAGATCACCCATGTGTTGCGCGGCGAGGACATTCTCTCGTCCACGCCGCGCCAAATCGCACTCTATGCGGCTATGCGCCGGATCGGTGTCGCGGAGTTCACTCCGGAGTTCGGTCATCTGCCGTTCGTGATGGGGCAGGGCAACAAGAAGTTGTCCAAGCGCGATCCGGAGTCGAATCTGTTCGTCCATCGGGATAGGGGATTCATCCCGGAGGGTTTGCTGAATTACCTGGCGCTACTCGGCTGGGGCATCGCGGATGATCGCGATGTTTTCTCGATGGCCGAGATGGTGGCAGCCTTCGATATCTCGAAAGTGAATTCGAATCCGGCCCGTTTCGATCAGAAGAAGGCGGACGCGCTCAACGCCGAACACATCCGATTGCTGGAGCCGGGTGATTTCACGCACCGCTTGCGTGAGTTCCTCACCGAACACGGCCACATCGGCGCCGACATCGACGACAAGTTGTTCGCCGCGGCCGCCGAACTTGTGCAAACCCGGATCGTGGTGTTGTCCGACGCGTGGGAACTGCTGCGTTTCTTGTTCGCGCCCGCGGAAGAGTTCGCGATTGATCCGGCGGCGGGGTCGAAGAACCTCGGTTCCGAAGCCACCCCGGTATTGGACGCCGCCATTGCCGCGCTGGAGCCGCTGACGGCCTGGACCACCCCCGCTATCGAGGATGCGCTCAAAACCGCGCTCATCGATGATCTGGGGCTCAAACCACGTAAGGCGTTCGCACCAGTGCGAGTGGCTGTGACGGGTTCGCATATCAGCCCGCCGCTGTATGAATCGCTCGAGCTGCTCGGCCGCGAGACGAGCCTGGCTCGGCTGCGCTCGGCGCGGGACTGGGCGGCACCGGCCTGAAAATCCGCCTTTGACCGAAAAACAGGGCGTTGACCAGCCGATTTGTAGTAGACCGTATGCGGTTTGGTACTCTACTTCTCGGCTCGGAACTCCGGCCTCGGGTCATCCGGACACGAGGCCGAACGTCCTGGTCATTGGGGTATGGTGTAATTGGCAACACAGCTGATTCTGGTTCAGCCATTCTAGGTTCGAGTCCTGGTACCCCAGCGGAAATGTTGTTCTTCTCTCGGCGCGCGACCGAAAGTTGTTCAGCATCCGGCGATTTGGTCGCCGAGCTTCGGTCGGCTAAGCTAACCGAGCTTCCACTGATCGAAAGATCAAACGGAAAGATCACCCGCTGAAATGTGGGAGATCGAGTCCTGGCCCCGTCGTCTAGCGGCCTAGGACGCCGCCCTCTCAAGGCGGTAGCGCGGGTTCGAATCCCGTCGGGGCTACAACGAGTGCAAGGCTCATGCTCACACAGAGCGTGAGCCTTTCTCGTTTTCGCATTGTTTTGTGGGGGTGAAACCCCCACACCCACCCGGAGGGCTTCGCCCCCGGACCCCCGAGTCTGGCCTGGGCTTCGCCCGGAACAGCAGGTCGAGGTGTAGTTGGGTGGGTGGGGCCCTGTTTCCTCGGTGCTGTGGGCACTTTTTCGTGGCGGTGTCCATCAGGGCGCTGGCGTGGGTGCGGGTGCGCCCAACGGGGGCGATGCCCTCAGGTGACCCAAGTTGCCCCTCGGGTGGCCCGAGTTGCCAGAGTAGGGAGAGTTTCTGGATACGCAAAAGCCCTCCAGAGGTTCAGCTGGAGGGCCTTTGGGTGATGGGGCTTTTATCCGCTCTTGCGGCGGAACTCTCGCTTATGGCTGGCGTTGCCGTGGGGGGAGGTTGCCTTGGAGCGGCCGTCGAGGTGGTCGTTCGACTTGGCGTTGTGCTGGTTTTTGCGCTCCAGGGCTTCCTTGAATTTGCGTTTGACGTCTTCGGTGCTCGGTGCCGCCTTGCCGTTGGAACTATCCGCTTCCGCCATGTCTGCTCCTCGTCGTCGCGGCCGGGTGGCGCGCCATGGGGCGTCGCCGCGCTGCCGATTCGGGTCGATCAGGGTTGACGCTACTGTGCCGCACCCGGCGTGTCAGGCCGATTTTGCCCGCGTGGCGCGATCAGTCGAGGGGTGGGGCGGTGGTGCCGCCGAGGGGGAGTTGGGGGAGGCCGAGTTTGCGGTGGTCCCAGCTGCGGAGGCGATCCGGGACCACGCGGACGGCTATGCGCTTGTTGAGCATCTGCTCGACGAGCGGGCGGACTTCTTCGCTGTAGGGGGCGGTGTAGCGCTCCCAGACGCTCACGCCGACGGCGAAGAGCTTGTCCGGATCATCGATGATCTCGGCGTGGCCTTCGATCGAGACGCCGCGCAACTGGTCGTAGGTCTGGCCCGCCTCGACCATGCAGGTTACGCGGGGGTCGCGGCCCAGGTTGACTGCCTTTTGCGACTTGGCCTTGGTCTCGAACCAGATCTCGCCGTCGATGAGCGCGTACCACATCGCGGTCAGGTGCGGCGCACCGTTCGGGCCGATGGTGGCCAGCGTCGCGATGCGGCTGCGCTGCAGGAATTCGGAAATCTCGGCGTCGGACATGACGATCTGCGCCCGTTGGTTTACTCCCATGCGCACCAACTTTAGAGGTTCGAAACTAGAACGTGTTACAGCCGCTTGTGGAGTGCGTCCGCGGCGGCTACCAGGTCGGCTGCCCAGCGGGCGCCCGGTCTGCGGCCCATGCGATCGATCGGGCCCGACACCGAGACCGCCGCGATGACGTGGCCCGCGGCGTCACGCACGGGTGCGGAGACGCTGGCCACACCGCTGGCCCGCTCGGCGGCGCTCTGGGCCCAGCCGCGCTTGCGGACCTCGGCCAGCGCCCGCTCACCGAATACCGCATCGGCCAGGATGATGCGCTGCAGTTCCGGATCCGCCCAGGCGACCAGCACCTTGGCCGCCGAACCGGCGGTGAGCGGCAGGCGCGCCCCGATCGGCACGGTGTCGCGCAGGCCGACGGGTGGTTCCAGGGCGGCGATGCAGACCCGCGCATTGCCGTCTCGGCAGTAGATCTGGACGCTCTCGCCGGTGATCTCGCGCAAGCGCGGGAGAATGGCCGCGGCGGCCTCGTGCAGTGGATCGCTGGCCCCGGCGGCGAGCTCAGCGAGGGCTGGTCCGGGCCGCCACAGACCGTTGTTGTCGCGGGCGAGCAGCCGGTGTACCTCGAGCCCGACGGCCAGGCGATGGGCGGTGGCCCGGGGCAGGCCGGTGCGGGTGCACAGTTCGTTGAGACCGCAAGGGTGCTCCGCGACGGCGTATAACACCGACACCGCTTTGTCGAGGACGCCGATACCGCTATGCTGTCTCATAGAACGATATTAGCGTCTCGGATACTGAGAATGCCACTCAAGGGGCTGCTCGCTCCGGACGCGTCGGAACAGCCAAAAAACTTGTGCAACCGTGAGCGCGCCTCAGCCCGGAACGCGTACCTCGGTTGCTCGTCGGAAAGGTGATCGAGAATGGCCGAGCGCCGCACACTGGCCGAGAAGGTGTGGGAGCAGCATGTCGTCTCCCGCGGAGCGGGCGAGGGCGCCTCGCGGGAGCCCGATCTGATCTACATCGATCTGCACCTCGTGCATGAGGTGACCAGCCCGCAGGCCTTCGACGGACTCCGCGCCGCGGGCCGTCCGGTGCGCCGTCCCGATCTCACCATCGCGACCGAGGACCACAACGTCCCGACGATCGATATCGATAAGCCCATCGCCGACCCCATTTCGCGCACCCAGGTAGAGACGCTGCGTCACAATTGCGCGGAATTCGGTGTGCGCCTGCATCCGATGGGGGACCTGGATCAGGGCATCGTGCACGTCGTCGGGCCGCAATTGGGTTTGACCCAGCCGGGGACGACGGTGGTGTGCGGCGATAGCCACACCTCCACCCACGGCGCATTCGGCGCGCTGGCCATGGGCATCGGCACCAGTGAGGTCGAGCACGTCCTTGCCACGCAGACGCTCTCGCTGCGCCCGTTCAAGACCATGGCGATCACTGTCGACGGCCAATTGCCGCCCGGTGTCACGAGTAAGGACCTGATTCTGGCCGTCATCGCCCAGATCGGTACCGGCGGTGGTCAGGGCTATGTGCTCGAGTATCGCGGCGAGGCCATTCGCGCCATGTCTATGGAGGCGCGAATGACGATCTGCAACATGTCGATCGAGGCGGGCGCGCGGGCCGGCATGATCGCTCCTGACGAAACCACCTATGAATTCCTCAAAGGACGCCCGCACGCGCCGCAGGGAGCCGACTGGGATGCCGCAGTGGCCGCCTGGGAGGCGCTGAAGACCGATGAGGGCGCCGTTTTCGATGCCGAGGTGCACATCGACGCCGCCGCGCTGAGCCCGTTCGTCACCTGGGGTACCAACCCGGGACAGGGTGCGCCGCTGGGCGAGCAGGTGCCCGATCCCGCGCAGATTACCGACGAGACGGCACGCGAGTCCGCGGAGAAAGCGTTGCGATACATGGATTTGGAGCCGGGTACTCCACTTCGTGATGTATCGGTCGACACTGTATTCGTCGGTTCGTGCACCAACGGGCGCATCGAGGATTTGCGTGCGGTGGCCGGGATTTTGAAGGGACGCCGCGTCGCCGACGGGGTGCGAATGCTGGTTGTACCGGGATCTATGCGGGTGCGCGCCCAGGCGGAAAAAGAAGGACTGGGCGAGATTTTCACCGCCGCGGGCGCCGAATGGCGTCAGGCGGGCTGCTCGATGTGCTTGGGAATGAATCCCGATCAGCTCGCACCGGGTCAGCGCTGTGCTTCGACTTCGAACCGTAACTTCGAGGGTCGGCAGGGCAAAGGTGGCCGTACACACCTGGTTTCCCCGCTCGTAGCGGCCGCAACGGCGGTCCGCGGCACCCTGTCCTCGCCTGCGGATCTGGACTGATCGGCGCGCGGACGCCGTTGTGTCCGCGCCGATTCGTTCTGTCGCCCGCGCAAATCGTCTAATGACCCAGGAGAATCAGCAAATGGAAGCCTTCACCGTGCACAAGGGGATCGGAGTGCCGCTGCGCCGATCCAATGTCGACACCGATCAGATCATTCCGGCCGTGTACCTGAAGCGGGTGACGCGAACGGGATTCGAGGACGGACTCTTCGCAGCATGGCGATCGGATCCGGACTTCATTCTGAACACCGAACCCTTTAACCGGGGCAGTGTGCTGGTGGCTGGTCCGGACTTCGGTACCGGATCCTCGCGCGAACACGCGGTATGGGCGCTGTCGGACTACGGCTTTCGCGTCGTCATCTCGTCACGCTTCGCCGACATCTTCCGCGGCAATGCGGGCAAGGGCGGAGTGTTGGCCGCGCAGATGTCACAGAACGATGTCGAAATGCTCTGGAAGTTGCTCGAGGAACAGCCGGGTCTCGAATTGGTAGTAGACCTCGAGGCGCGCACGGTGACGGCCGGAACCGTCGTGTTGCCGTTCGATATTGATGACTACACGCGGTGGCGTCTGCTCGAAGGATTGGACGACATCGGGCTGACACTGCGGCGTAGTGACGTCATCGGCGAGTTCGAAAAGGCAAGGCCAAGTTGGAAACCCACAACCCTTCCGGCGCATATTTCGCAGGCGTAATCACCCGGTAGCGATAGCTGAGTTCGCCTTGGGGCGGTAGCTGGACGTGTGCTAAACCACATGAATTTTGGCGTGGCACATAGACTCTTGCCCAAAGTGGGTTTACCGTGGTACCTAGTCGGTCCGACGACGGGCCATTAGTCTGCGGAGGATTCAATGAACAAGGCGGAACTGATCGACGTTCTGACCGAAAAGTTGGGTACGGACAGGCGCACGGCCACCGCGGCAGTCGAGCATGTGGTCGACACCATCGTGCGCGCGGTGCACAAGGGTCAGAGCGTCACAATCACCGGATTCGGTGTGTTCGAACAGCGTAAGCGTGCGGCTCGTGTCGCGCGGAACCCGCGTACCGGCGAAACCGTGAAGGTGAAGCCCACTTCGGTGCCGGCGTTCCGTCCGGGCGCGCAGTTCAAAGCCGTCATTGCGGGTAAGCAGAAGCTGACCGCGAGCGGCCCTGCGGTAAAGCGCGGCGCGAATGCACCGGTGGCAGCCAAGAAGGCGGCCGCAAAGAAGACGGCGGCCAAGAAGACCGCCGCCAAGAAGACGACCGCCACCAAGGCGCCCGCGAAGAAGACGGCGGCCAAGAAGGCCCCGGCAAAGACGACGGCGCGCAAGGCAACTGCCACCAAGACGGCTGCTAAGAAGGCACCCGCCAAGAAGACCGTCGCCAAGAAGGCGACGACCGCGGCCAAGAAGGCGACGACGGCGGCCAAGAAGACCGCCACCGCCGCCAAGAAGACGGTCGCGAAGAAGGCACCAGCGAAGAAGACCGCGGCCAAGAAGGCTCCGGCCCGTCGCGCGCGCTGACGCTGAAGGTGCACTGCCGCCGGGTGATTCGGCTCCGCTAGGCGGAATCACCGGCAAACCGACTCGAAACGGCCCCGAGGTTCGCCTCGGGGCCGTTTCGGCTGTCTGCGTCTGGATTGGGTGTCGAGAAGCGACCGTATGACGGTTGTGGTCCCCTCAGGCGTCAGGACTCGACTGCGACGTCAGGACTTTACGATGGCGTCCGAGAGTGACCGGTCGAGGTGGTCGGCGGCGACCAGTCGACCCGAGACGAACGACAGCACCCACGCACTGCCCTTGCGGTTGCGCGCGGACGGCAGCGTAATGCCGTCCCGTTCGGCCCACCACTGCAGCAGATCGGGAATTACCTTGCCCTGACTGCACAGAACGCGCACCGCGCGATCCGACACGAGTGAAAGGGCGCGTTGTCGAGCCTTGTCGGGCGCTGCGGCATAAGCGGTTTCGGAGAAATCCGGTTCGATGCCGATGGTCGTGCCGAGTTTCTCCGCTAGCGGTTCCATCGTCTGGACGCAGCGCAGCGGATCGGCCGAAAAGATCTCGGACGCACCGAATGCCAGCAGATTCGGGACCAACACATCGGCTTGAACCCGACCGGCCCGCTCCAGCGGACGCTGGTCGTCCGGACCGTCGAATCGGTCCCTCCTGCCCGCCTTGGCGTGCCGCACCACAACCAACGTGCTGGTGGCGGCGGGCAGGCGGGTGAAGGCGCGCATCACCTGCCGGTCCATCGGATACGACAATTGGTCCATCACCCGGTCCAAGGTGCACCAGGACAGCGCATCGACCTCGGAATTGGCGCTGAATTCACCGCCGGAAACCTCGGCGGCCCAATAGTCCACCCGCTTGAGTTTCCGATGCCCGGGAATCGGATACGTGACGTGCCCGAGGTAGCGGCCGAGCAGGCAGTCGAGGCCGGTTTCCTCGCCGACCTCGCGCACGGCGGCCAACACCGGTGTCTCGCCCGGATCGAGTTTGCCTTTCGGCAGCGACCAATCCTGATACTTGGGGCGGTGTACCACGGCGATCTCGATGGCGCCGGATTCAGCGGACGTTCTACGCCACAACACCGCGCCCGCGGCGTGAATGTTGGCTGTTACCCGAGGATCCCAGAACGGCCCGCCGTCCATCTCGTATCCCGGCGTGCTGCTCACGACTGCGCCTCGATGGCGCTCGACTCCGTCGTGCGCGATTGCGCGCTGTATTGATGGTTCATTCGCTGCCGCTCGTTCACGGCTGATCCGGTCTCCGTACTCGCATCATGAATTGCTGGTGGTCACGTACCTCGACGCCGTTGCTATCGGCACCGTCGGGTGAGGCATGCCAGCTGCCGTCGGCTTTGAGAACCCAGCAGCGCGTCGTCGGATACAGCGCCGAGTCGAAGACCGAGCCCAACTGCTCGCACAGCTTCGGATCCTTCACCTGTGCCATGACTTCCACGCGCCGGTCCAGATTCCGGTGCATCATGTCGGCGCTGCCGATCCAGTATTGGTCCTGGGCCTGGAAGTACATGATCCGCGAATGTTCCAGGAAGCGACCGAGAATCGAGCGCACCTCGATGTTCTCGCTCATCCCCTCGACACCGGGTCGCAGACCGCAGATGCCACGCACCACGATCTGCACCGGTACATCGGCCTGAGAAGCTCGGTAGAGCGCGTCGATGACTTGCTCGTCGACAATTGCATTGGCCTTTATCCGGATTCGCGCCGCGACGCCCTGGCGCGCCAGCTCGATCTCGCGCTGGATCCGCTCGATGATTCCGGCGCGCACACCCTGCGGCGCGACAAGCAGGTTGCGGTAGTTGGCCTTTCGCGAGTAACCGGTCAGCGAATTGAACAGATCGGTCAGATCGGCGCCGATTTCCGGTGCGGCGGTGAGCAACCCGACGTCCTCGTAGAGGCGTGCGGTCTTCGGGTTGTAGTTGCCGGTGCCGATATGGCAGTAGCGGCGGATGGTCGAACCCTCGCGACGCACCACCAGGCAGGTCTTGCAGTGGGTCTTGAGGCCGATGAGGCCGTAGACGACATGCACGCCCGCCTGTTCCAGCGCCCGGGCCCATTTGATGTTGGCCTGTTCGTCGAAGCGGGCCTTGATCTCGACCAGCGCGACGACCTGTTTACCCGCCTCGGCCGCGTCGATGAGCGCGTTCACGATCGGAGAGTCACCGGAGGTGCGGTACAGGGTCTGTTTGATCGCAAGCACCTGCGGGTCGGCGGCGGCCTGTTCGATGAAGCGCTGCACGCTGGTGGAGAACGAGTCGTAGGGGTGGTGCACCAGCACGTCGCCCTCGCGCAGCGCCTGGAAGACATTGCGCGGGGTTTCGCGCTCGCCGAACGCGGGCGGCGTCGCGGGCACATACGGCGCGTCCTTGAGATTGGGCCGGTCCACGCTGTACACCTGCCACAGGCAGGACAGGTCCAGCAGGCCGGGCACCTGGATCACATCGCCGGGATCGACCTCGAGCTCACGCAGCAGCAGATCGAGCATGTGCTCGGTCATATCGTCGGAGACCTCTAGTCGGACCGGCGACCCGAAGCGGCGGCGAGCGAGTTCCCGCTCCAACGCCTGCAGCAGATCCTCGTCGCGATCCTCGTCGACCTCGAAATCGGCATTGCGGGTGATCCGGAACGAGTGGTGTTCGACGACCTTCATACCCGGGAACAGCAGATCGAGGTGCGCGGCGATCAGTTCTTCCATCGGGAGGAAGGCCGCGACCGGGGAGCCGGAGTCGGTGCGCCGCACCCGAACGAAGCGATCGACGTTGTCGGGCACCTTGACGCGGGCGAAATGTTCGCCGCCGGTGGAGGCATCCTTAACCGTCACCGCGAGGTTGAGACTCAGGCCGCTGATGTAGGGGAACGGGTGCGCCGGATCCACCGCGAGCGGGGTGAGGACCGGAAAAACCTGATCCTGGAAGTAGCCCGAGAGGCGTTGGCGCTCATCGCTATCCAGATCGGACCAGACGATGACGGCGATGCCCTCGGCGGTCAGCGCGGGCAGTACTGAGTCGAGGAAGACGCGGGCGTGCCGATCGGCGATCTCCTGGGCGCGCGCCGCGATCAGCTCCAATTGTTCGGTGGGCGAACGGCCGTCGGCCGAACGCACCGAAAGTCCGGTCTCCGCACGGCGTTTGAGGCCGGCGACGCGGACCATATAGAACTCGTCCAGATTGGAGGCGAAGATCGCAAGGAATTTCGCGCGCTCCAACAATGGCAGCGATGCGTCCTCGGCAAGTGCGAGAACTCGGGTGTTGAAGTCGAGCCAACTGAGTTCGCGGTTCAGGTAGCGATCGCGTGGCAACCGCTGTACGCCGCCATCCTCGGCCGGTGGAGTCGCGGCGGGCAGTGCGGTCGGCAGCACCTGTTGTTTGACGGTTTCGATATCGCTCATGCCCGCGCCTCGCTGGCACGCGGCACCGACATGCGCGACGCACGCTGGTTCCGGAATAGCTTGCTTCGCTCACTCACGTCAACGATCATCCCCTACAAACCGGGCCGTGTGCAGCCCGACGCCATCATTGCCGTGCGTATCACGCCGGATGTGGCGACCGGCTAGCACACCCGGCGTACCCGCTCGTGAACGTGAGTCGGCCAGCCGATGTCGTGCAGGACAGCACCTGTCGAATCGCCCGCGCCGAGTTCGACGGCACGGTCCAGATCGTCGGCGGTGTCGACGTCGAGCCGCAATCCGGGCCAGTCACCGCGCAGGTCGACCGCACCCGCGTCGATGTGCCGACGCGCCGAGCCGGGACCGAAGCGCGGATCCAGCGGGGCGACGGTATCGCGGACCAATAATGCAGCCGTGCCGCTGCCGGCGTGGTCGACGATGACCGAGCGAACTCCGACCGGCGCGGTGGTCAGCATGTCCGAGAGTTCGTCGGGGCGCAAGGCGGGCAGATCCGCCTGTAGGGCCAGCAGTTCGACCGGGCCGTGCCGCTGTCGCAATGCGGTCGCCGCGTCGGTGAGCGCGGTGTTCAGGCCGTCCGGGTCGGTCGCGTCGATCACCTCGCGGCGAGGTTCGGGATGCACCACCGCGCCGAGCGTGCGCGCCAACTCGGCGACGACCGGATCCGGGGTCACCACGGTGACCGACGCGATCTGCGGAACCGCGACGGCGGCGGACACGGTGTCGGCGAGCATGGCGAGCACCAGCCGGGCCCGGTGTTCCGGGCGCAGCCGATCGGCCAGACGGCTCTTTGCCCGATCGAGGCTCTTCACCGCGATCACGGCGTGCAACGCATGCGGACGCATGCTGCTAATCCTTCCATGAGTGGTTCCGTGGCATATTGGGCAGATGACGAGGGCGGCAGTGCTGGGCGCGGGATCATGGGGGACCGCGTTCGCGAAGGTGTTGGCGGACGCGGGAACCGACGTCACGATCTGGGCCAGGCGGCCCGAGGTGGCCAAGGCCCTGGCCACGGAACATCGCAATCCGTTTTATCTGCCCGATGTGCAACTACCCAGCGTGACGGCCACCCACGACCACGCCGAGGCACTCGACGGCGCCGAAATCGTCGTGCTCGCGGTTCCGTCCCAATCCCTGCGCGCGAATCTCGAGACATGGCGGGACTCGATCGGGCCGGATGCCGCGCTGCTGAGCCTGGCCAAGGGCATCGAGACCGGCACGCTGCTGCGGATGAGTCAGGTCATCGGTGAAGTCACCGGTGCCGACGAGAGCCGCATCGCGGTGCTGTCCGGTCCGAATCTGGCCAAGGAGATCGCCGCCGAGCAGCCCGCGGCCACCGTGATCGCCTGCACCGATGCCGCTCGGGCCGTCGCACTGCAGCAGGCCTGCGCCAACGGCTACTTCCGGCCCTACACCAATACCGATGTGATCGGCTGCGAGATCGGAGGCGCCTGCAAGAACGTCATCGCCCTCGCCTGCGGCATCGCCTCGGGAATGGGATTGGGCGACAACTCGATTGCCAGCCTGATCACCCGTGGGCTGGCCGAGATCATCCGGCTCGGGGTCGCACTGGGCGCGGAGCCGGTCACATTGGCCGGACTGGCCGGTGTCGGCGATCTGGTCGCCACCTGTACCTCGCCGCTGTCGCGCAACCGGTCGTTCGGGCATGTGCTCGGGGCGGGCGGGTCCATGGAGGCGGCCCAGGAGGCGACCCATGGTCAGGTCGCCGAGGGTGTGAAGTCGTGCACATCGGTGCGGGCGCTGGCCGCGGCGCACAATGTCGAGATGCCGCTGACCACGGGGGTGCACCAGGTATGTCATGAGGGCGTTTCGGTACAGGAGGCGGTCGACAATCTGCTGGGTCGGCGGATCAAACCGGAATAGGGGGCGAACGCTATAACCGCACGGGCACGAGGTTGGTTCGGCACCCATAACGGGTACGGTTCCGTTCATGACGAACCGGATCAGGGTTGCTGTGGTGTTCGGCGGGCGCAGTAACGAGCACGCCGTCTCGTGTGTGTCGGCCGGCAGCGTGCTGCGCAACCTCGATCCGGAAAAGTACGAAGCCGTACCCATCGGCATCACCCTCGACGGCGCCTGGGTGCTCGGCGGTTCCGAGGTGGCCTCGCTCGGATTCAGGGACAATGCGTTGCCCGCGGTGGACAGCAGCGGCACCGCGCTCACGCTGGCCGCCGATCCGAGCCGGTCCGGCTCGTTGGTCGCGCTCGATGATCCGAATGCGGCACTCGGTTCGGTCGATGTGGTGTTCCCGATTCTGCATGGTCCGTTCGGTGAGGACGGCACGTTGCAGGGCATGCTCGAATTGGCCGGGGTGCCGTATGTCGGGCCGGGGGTGCTGGCCAGCGCCGCGGGCATGGATAAGGAATTCACCAAGAAACTGCTCGCCGCGGAGGGGCTGCCGATCGGGCGGCAGTTGGTGCTGCGGCGCGGGACCGACACGCTCGATGCGGATGATCGCGCGCTGCTGGGCCTGCCGGTATTCGTCAAACCGGCGCGCGGTGGTTCCTCGATCGGCATCACCAAGGTCACCGACTGGAGCGAGTTGGACGCGGCGATCGCGACGGCGCGCGAACACGATCCGAAGGTGATCGTGGAGGCGGGCATTGTCGGACGCGAAGTCGAATGTGGCGTGCTGGAATTTCCGGACGGGCGAGTCGAGGCCAGCGTGGTCGCCGAGATCCGGATGCCCGACGCCGATGCCGCGGCACCGGAATTCTACGACTTCGACACCAAATACCTCGACGATGTCTGCGAATTCGATGTTCCGGCGAAACTGGACGACGAAGTGTCCGACAGCGTCAGGGAACTCGCGGTGCGGGCATTCAAAGCGCTTGACTGCCAAGGGTTGGCGCGGGTGGACTTCTTCGTCACGGCCGAGGGGCCGGTGATCAATGAGATCAATACGATGCCCGGCTTCACCTCGATCTCCATGTATCCGCGGATGTGGGAGGCGACCGGAATCGACTACCGGGCGCTGGTTTCCACGCTGATCGAAACGGCGCTCGCCCGGGGTACCGGGTTGCGGTGAGCGATGCTCGCCCTTCGGGTAGGACCCGCGGTGTCGCACGCACACAGGTTCGGCGCAACGACGCGGGGTGTGAACGTCAGTTCGGCAGCGGGCCGGGATCGATCGGCTGGGCCGGTATGTTGGCGGTGATCGTGTCCGAAACTCCTTGCAGCGGAGTCGGTCCGGAGCCGTCGGGGACGGTCAGCGCGATATAGGTCGCGCGGTCGACGGCGAACCAGGTGCTCGCCTTGGCGGCCGCATCGCGGACCTCGAACCATTGCACGCCATTGACGATCTGTAGCGGCGAGGCGCGGTTGAACTCCAACGGTCGCTCCAAACCGCAGCGCAGCACGATGGCGTCACCGCCGTCCTCGCGCTGCCAGGCGCGAGTCGCGGGGGGAGCCGGTTCCACCAGCGTGGATTTGGAGTAGTCGCCGAGGTCGACCGGCAATGCGGGCAGCAGCGCGGCGCACGCCGGACCATCTGCTGCGGGTGCGGGAACCGGACCGAGGACCAGCGGTTCGCGTTCGGTCGGTGCGCGTAGCGCAAGGACTGCGGCGACCAGAACGGCGACTACCAGCACGACCGGGAGTGCGACAGCGGTCGCGATCAGCGCGGGCGGGTAGCCGCTGGATTCGGTCGCGGGCTCGTCGGCGGATTCGGTGCTGTCGGAGGCTGCGGGCTCGGCGTCTTTCGACAGCTCGGCCTTCGACGACTCCGCCTCCGACGACTCCGCCTCCGACGACTCCGCCTCCGACGACTCCGCCTCCGACGGCTCCGCCTCCGACGAATCGCGGTCCGACGATTCCGCCGCCATGCTCACCGGTCCTTCCTGTTTCGTGCTGGTGGGGTCCGGTCACCTGGGAGATGGATGCCGCGCACCGGCCTGGTAGTACTCGATTGCCTTGGAAAGGGTACCCTCGGGGCGATTTCAGCCAGCACGACGCCGGGAAGGGACCAGGTCATCAGCGACAGCACACGGCCGAAGACAGTGCGTGAGCTGGGGGAGTTCGCGCTGATCGAGCGGATCAACTCGGGGCGGGTGCAGGCGCCCGGCGTGCTGCTCGGCCCCGGTGACGACGCCGCCCTGGTGGCCGCGCCCGACGGCCGTTTCGTGGTCACCACCGACATGCTGATCCAGGATCGACATTTCCGGCTCGACTGGTCCGGTCCGCGCGATATCGGGCGCAAGGCCATCGCGCAGAATGCCGCCGACGTGGTCGCGATGGGTGCCGTGCCGACCGCATTCGTAGTGGCGTTCGGCTGTCCGGCCGATACGCCGCTCGAGCTGGTGGACGGGCTCACCGACGGGATGTGGGCCGAGGCGCGCCGCGCGGGCGGTTCCATCGCGGGCGGCGATGTGGTGCGCAGTCCGCAGCTGGTCATCTCGGTCACCGCTTTCGGCGATCTGGACGGCCGCGCGCCGATCACCAGAGCCGGTGCGCGCGTGGGGGATACGGTCGCGGTGGTCGGTCGCCTCGGCTGGTCCGCAGCCGGGTTGGCGGTGCTGACCGCCGGATTCGATCCGGCAGACGAACTATTCGCCGAAGTGCTTGCGGCCCATCGGGTCCCACAGCCGCCCTATTCGGCGGTGCTCGCTGTTGTCGCCGATTCCGCCACCGAAGTGGACAACTCGGGAGCGTCCCCTGCGGAAGGCGTACTCGGCTCGGAGCACATCGGGGTGCCGGATCAGAACGCGACGGAGTTCGGATCTGAAGGCATCATCGGGTCTCCCACCGAATGGCCCGCGACACCCACCGCGCTCACCGACATTTCGGACGGATTGCTCGCGGATCTGGGCCATATCGCTGAGGCGTCCGGCGTCGCCATCGATATTTACTCGAAGACATTGCGCGATCCGGCTCTGGCGATGATCGCGCGGCGTCTGGATGCCGATGCGGCGCAATGGATTCTGACCGGCGGCGAGGATCACGCGTTCGTCGGAACCTGGCCCGCGCACCGGGAGCTGCCGCCCGGCTGGGTGCCGATCGGACGGGTGCTGGCAGGTCACGGCGTCACCGTCGACGGTGCGCGGCATCCGGGCAGTGGGGGCTGGGAATCGTTCAGCGGGGTGGACTCGGCATCCGAGCCCGAGCCAAGATAGGTTGTGCGGTCATGGGCGCGAAACCACTGACGGAAATCATGGATCCGGGTTGGGCGAAGGCTCTCGAACCGGTTGCCGAACAGATCTCGGCGATGGGCGAATTCCTGCGCGCGGAAAACGCGGCGGGCCGCGGTTATCTACCGGCCGGTGAAAATGTGCTGAGCGCTTTCCAGCGCCCGTTCGGCGCGGTGCGCGTGCTTATTGTCGGCCAGGATCCGTATCCGACGCCCGGACATCCGATGGGCCTGAGTTTCTCTGTCGCCCCGGATGTTTCGCCGGTACCGCGCAGCCTCGCCAATATCTTCGCCGAATACAGCAAAGACCTCGGCCACCAGACGCCGTCGAACGGCGATCTGAGCCCGTGGTCGGATCAGGGCGTACTGCTGCTGAACCGAGTCCTGACGGTTTCGCCGGGACAGCCCGCCTCGCACCGCGGCAAGGGCTGGGAAGCGGTGACCGATCAGGCGATTCGCGCGCTGGTGGCCAGGGACGAACCGCTGGTCGCGATCCTGTGGGGTCGGGACGCGCAGACACTGAAACCGCAGCTGGCCGCGGCCGAGGTGCCCTATATCGAATCCGTGCACCCGTCACCACTGTCGGCCTCGCGCGGCTTTTTTGGTTCTCGACCCTTCTCACGAGTGAATGAACTACTCGACGAATTGGGTGCCGAACCTGTTGACTGGCGCCTGCCCTAGATCCCGGGCGTCGAGGTTAAAACACAGTAGAGGAGCACAATTACATGCAGAACAAGACCGTTCGCGGCGCACTGCGCGGCACCACCGCCACGCTGGCCCTGTGCGCGGCCCTGGCCGGCGGCAGCGCGGCGGCGAATGCGGCCGGGTTGCCGCTCGAGCCCGCCACGGAGACCTCCGCGCCGAAGACCGCCGCTCCGGTCGGCGAGGAATTCACCTCCAATGGCTCCTCGACCATCTCGTCCTCGGTGAATGCCAAGGTCGCGTGCCTGCTGCAGAACACCATCAGCGCGCAGGGCAAGTGGGACTGCTGAAGTCCCATTGACCGGGGCTCGCATGAGCCCCAGCGGTAACTGTGCGATCCTCGGATCGTGACTAATGCGAACAACCTTCTCGATCCGATCCGGCTGCGACTGCGCGGTTCGGATGGGATCGAGCTGGCCGCCGACCAGTTCGGCCCGGCGGACGGCCCGCTCGTCCTGTTTCTGCACGGTGGTGGTCAGACCAGACACTCGTGGAAGCAGACCGGTGCGAAGCTGGCCGCCGCCGGGATGCGGGTCGTCACGCTGGACGCGCGCGGCCACGGCGACAGCGAATGGTCGCCGAACGCCGATTACCGGCGCGACACTATGGTCGCTGACCTGGGCGCGGTCCTCGAACAGCTGGCCACTCCCGCGGTCGTGGTGGGCGCGAGCATGGGCGGGATGACCGGCCTGCTGACTACCGCGGATCCGGGCGGCGCGGCGATCACCGCCCTGGTGCTCGTCGATATCGTCACCCGTCCCGAGCCCGCCGGTGTCGCGCGGGTGATCGACTTCCTCGGTAAGCATCGCGACGGCTTCGACAGCCTCGAACAGGCCGCCGACGCGGTCGCGGAATATATGCCGCATCGGCCACGGCCCAAGAACACCGACGGCCTGCTGCGCAATCTGCGCCAGCGCGACGGTCGCTGGTACTGGCATTGGGATCCGAATATGCTCACCCACCGCGTCGAGGATCCGAGCGAGATGGTGCAGCAGCTCGAGGCCGCCGCGCGCGCCCTCACCATTCCCGTGCTGCTGGTGCGCGGCATGCAATCCGATGTGGTGACGCCGGAAGGCGCCGCGGAATTCCAGGCACTGGTGCCGCATGCGCAGCTGGTCGAGATCGGCGGCGCGGCGCATACCGCGGCCGGTGACGACAATGATTCGTTCACCGACGCGGTCGCGAAATTCGTGCTCCAGGTGCGCGGTTAGCTACCGGTTCCGGTAGTCGGGCTTGCGCTTCTCGACGAAGGCATCCACGCCCTCGCGCCCGGCCGGGCTGTTCGCCGCGGCGCTGATGGCATCGCGCTCGTAGTCGAGCTGGTCGCTCAGCGTCGACGAATTCGACCGTGCCAGTAGCGATTTGATGCTCGCGTAGGCGGATCGCGGTCCGGCAGCGAGGGTTCGGGCCACATCCAGTGCCTCGGCCCGCACCTGCTCGTCATCGACGAGCCGACTCAGGATGCCGAGTCGCACCGCCGTTTCGGCGTCGAGAATCGCGTCGGTGAGCAGGATTTCGCGGGCGCGTCCGGCGCCGACGATCCGCGGCAGCGTCCACGACATGCCGCCGTCCGGGCTCAACGCGATGCCCGGATACGCCGGGCGCAGCTTGGTGCTCGGGCCGCCGATCGCGATATCCGCCGCGCACACCAGGCTCATCCCGGCTCCGGCCGCCCACCCCTGCACCCCGGCGACGACGGGCACGATGGTCTCGTCGAGTGCGCGCACGAATTCGTGCAGATCCGTGGCGAGGCCGTAGATATGACCGGCCCGATCCTCGGCCGCCGCGAAACCGCGCACATTGCCACCCGCGGAGAAGTTCGGTCCGGCGCCCGTCAGCAGGACGGCCCCGATCTCGCGGTCGGCTGACCGCAATGCCTCTGTGCCCGCGCTGATGCCCGCGAAGTCCAGGGAAGTGCCGTTCGCGGCGGTCGAGATGGTGATCTGTAGTACGCCGTCGACGACGGTGACGTACTCGGTCTGCGTTGAAGTCATGACCAGCACATTAGCTCCCCGCCCCGAGCCGTCTTCCGGTCAGCGGCGGACCATGCGGACTTCGATGGCGGGGGTGAAGGCCTCGATGCGGCTGGTGCCGTCGAGTTCGAAGCCGTGTTTGCGGTAAAAGGCCTGGGCGCGCGGGTTCTTCTCGAAGACCCAGAGAGAGCACGGTATGTCGGGTGCGACGGCGGCGCGGATGAGATCGTGGGCGACGCCGGTGCCGTACCAGGCGGCGCGGACGTAGAGGGCATTGAGTTCGGTTGGGGTGACCGGTGATTCGTCGCGTGACGCGCTCGCACACGAGAAGCCGATTACCTCGTCGTCGACGAGGGCGACGTAGGCGCTGCCCGGATTGCGGACCCGGACGCGTTCCCACTGCTCCGCGCGGCGGTCGACCTCGAACGCATCCAGGATGTGGTCGGGGACCAGGCCGCGATAGGCCTCACGCCAGCAGGCGATATGGCATTCGGCGAGGCTGTGGACGTATTCGGCGGTGAGTGGGGCTATGCGCCAGGCGGGCTGGGTCATGGAGACCATCGTTGCCGAGGGAGGTCGTCGATGACCAGGTCCGCAGATGACTACGCCCCGAGCACCTGGTGGTGTCGGGGCGTATGTCGGTCTCTGGGAAATCAGCCGCGAACGACCTTGCCCGCCTTCAGGCAGGAGGTGCACACGTTCATGCGGCGGGTGTTGCCCGGCGCGACCTGTGCGCGCACGGTCTGGATGTTCGGGTTCCAACGACGGTTGGTACGCCGGTGCGAGTGCGAGACCGACTTCCCGAAGCCGGGGCCCTTGGCGCAGACGTCGCAGACGGCAGCCATAGTCGCGAACTCCTTCATGTCATGTGGGGACCGCCGCACGTCGGCAGCATGTCCGGAAACAATGTCTAATGCCCTGCCGACTGACGTCGGCCAGCGCGAACCCTCTCGGCCGCGCTAGGCAACCCTGCAAGGGTAGCTGGCGGCGCCCTGATCCGCCAAACCGGGTCATGAACCGACGGCCCGTGGGCACACCCGATGGTAGTGGATCGGTGTCGCCGATCGACTGTCGGTATCGCCAGCTAACCTGGCCAACGGTGGCAGAACCTTTCGAGCGATCTGCCAGCAGTCGCTTGGGTGCGGGTGGCATGGCGGTGTGAACGATCGCGGAGAGAGGTGGCGGTGCCCGGAGTGCGGGACATGATGGGCGACGGCCCTGACACGGGTCTGCCTGCCGTTGCCGGTCCGAATGAACTGAACGGCACGGCCCTGCTGCGCTGGGGCCGCATCTGCCTCGAAGGCCTGCGGCAACGCCGCGAGGAGATCAACGCCCTCAACGTCTTCCCCATCGCCGACGCCGACACGGGTACGAACATGCTCGCCACCATGCGAGCGGCAATGCAGGCTGCGGATGCCGCGGTGATCTCGGCGCGCGGTGCCGAGCAATCGGATGGCTTCGCGGCCGACGGTCACGCAGTGGATGCTGGGGCGGTCGGGAATGGGGCGGTATCGGGTGCCGGAGCGGACAGCGGGGTCGCGGTGTGGCAACCCGCGGCGGAGTCGCCCGGGGAATTCACGGATCGAGTTGTCCCCCGCACTGGCGTTGATCACCCCAACCCGCCTGATCGTGCTGGGCGGGGCAGCTCGCGGAATGGCTTCAGCGCAGCGCCGTTGAATGGAACCGCGGACGGATATCTCGAACCGTGGGCGCTCTCGACGCACGATGTGGCCGCGGCGATGGCGCGCGGGGCGACGCTCGGGGCGCGTGGGAATTCCGGGATCATCTTGTCGCAGGTGTTGCGGGGGATTGCCGAGGCGGCGCGCGGGGGGCCGCTGACGGCGCGGACGTTGCGTGACGCGCTGGCAACGGCATCGGCGCTGGTTCGGGAATCGCTGAGTGTGCCGGTCGAGGGGACCATCCTGACCGTCCTGGAGCGGGCAGCGGAATGTGCTGCGGCTTCTCCGGAATCAGCCCTGGCCGAGGTGGCGGTGGCGGCGGCCGACGGTGCTGCCGAGGCGCTCGGTGATACGCCCGCCCAGCTCGGCGTGCTGCGCGAGGCGGGTGTGGTCGATGCGGGGGCGCGCGGGTTGGTCGTGCTGCTCGACAGTCTGGTCGTGGTCACCCTCGGCCGGACACCCGATCGACCGGCGTACGCGCGCGGCGAATTCGCATTCGCTGGTGACCAGGCGGGAGTTGAGCGTGTCAGGGCCGCACCGCATGCCGTTGCCGCACCGCGAGCCGACGCCGAACCGCGCGGCACCTGTGCCGAACCTCTGAACAGTGCCGAACCCCACTTCGAGGTGATGTACCTCCTCTCCGGCACCGACGACCGACGAATCGCCCGCCTCCGCGATCGCCTCGCCGACCTCGGCGACTCGGTGGTGGTCGTCGGCGACGGCGCGGGCTCCTGGTCGGCGCACGTCCACTGCGCCGATGCGGGCGCCGCCGTGGAAGCAGGAATCGCCACCGGCACCCTCAGTGCAATCCGCATCGAAAGCTTCACCATCACCGCCCGCCCGACACCCGCGCCCTGCGATGCTGCTGCGCACTCGGGCAAATTCCCGCACGCCGACTTTGCCGACCACGCTGAGGGCGTCGGGCACCCAGACGCAGCCCCCGCCGATGTTGCGGGTCGCGCTGATGTCGTCGGGCAGCCTGGACGCACTGACGCGACCACGCGTATTGCTGCGGGTCATGCTGATGCCGCCGTGCAGCCTGGAGGCGTTAGTCGCACTGATGCGCCCGCGCGTGCTGAAGCTCCCGGCACGACCGTCGGATCCGGCACAACCGCGCGCATCGGTCCCGATCACGACGGTCCCGCAGACCGCGCCGTGCTGGCTGTTGTGTCGGGCGATGGCGCGGCGGCGCTGTTCGAGGCCGGAGGTGCGGTGGTGCTCGGCGGTGACGGGCCGGTGACCAGTGCGGCGCTGCTCGCGGCGATTCGGCAGCTGCCGAATCGGGAGGTGTTGGTGCTGCCGAATGGTGCGCTGCCCGCGCACGAGTTGGTTGCGGTCGGTGTTGCGGCGCGTGACGCGCATCGGGACGTGTTGTTGTTGCCGAGCGGGTCCATGGCGCAGGGGTTGGCGGCGCTGGCAGTGCACGATTGCGGCCGGATCGCGGTGGACGATGCGTTCGCCATGTCGGAAGCGGCGGCCGCTACTCGCTGGGGGTCATTGCGTGCCGCGACAGAACGGGCGCTCACCATGGTCGGCACCTGCGAGGCCGGTGATGGGCTGGGGCTGGTCGGTCACGATGTCGTGGTGATCGACCGGGATGTGCCGACCGCGGGCCGGACCCTGCTCGACCGGATGCTCGCCTTCGGCGGTGAGCTGGTCACCCTGCTGATGGGTGTGGCGGCCCCCGGCGAACTCGCGGACGAACTGGCCGCGCATATCGCGAACGGCTTCCCCGGCGTCGAGGTGAGTGTGTATTCAGGTGGGCAGCAAGCGGATCTGGTGCAGATAGGGGTGGAATAGGGATATGGCGACACTCAGCGATCGGCTGGACCACCTGCTCGGCGTGAAGGCGGCGGAGCCGCTCGCCGATGCCTTCGACATGCACACCGTCGAGGATCTGTTGCGGCACTACCCATTGCGCTATGCCACTCAGGGCCAACCGCTCACCCAGGAGCAGCCGGAAGAGGGCGCGCACATCACCGTCATCGGCCGGGTGACGAAAACCGAACTGCGCCCGATGAAGAACCGCAGGGGGCGACTGCTCAAGGTCGCCCTCGACACCGGTTCGGTCGCCCCGATCGATATCACCTTCTTCAACGGAGACAAGGTGAGTTACCTTGTCCGCGAAGGAGTCCGGGCCATGATGTCGGGCACCGTGCACTGGTGGCGTCCGGACCGCTGGAACCTCTCGCATCCCGACTATCTGATCCTGCCCGAGAAGGAAGAGGATTCCATCGAGAACCTCACCTCGGTGCGCGGCGGCGGTGCCTTGCGCGGATTGGCGCAGAGCGCGAAAGATAAAGGGGGAGTGGATGTCTCGTTCTTCGAACGGGAGTACATCCCGGTTTACCCCGCGACCGCGAAAGTGCAGAGCTGGGATCTGCTCGCCTGCGTCCGGCAGGTACTCGATCAGCTCGACCCGATCGACGATCCGCTGCCGAGCGATCTGCGCGACGACCGCGCGCTGATGAAGATCTCCGACGCGCTGCGCCTGATCCACCTGCCCGAACGCAAGTCCGATATCGAACAGGCCAGGGAGCGTTTGCGTTTCGACGAGGCGCTGGCCCTGCAACTGGTCCTCGCCGAGCGGCGACACGACGCGGAGGCCCGAGCGGCCCGGCCGTGTCCGCCCCGATCCGACGGTATCGCAGCGGCTTTCGATACCCGCCTGCCCTTCGAACTGACCGAGGGGCAGCAGCAGGTGATCGCGGAGATCTCCGACGATCTCGCGCGCAGTCATCCGATGCACCGGCTACTGCAGGGTGAGGTGGGTTCGGGCAAGACCATCGTCGCACTGCACGCCATGCTGCAGGTGGTCGACGCCGGTCAGCAGTGCGCGCTGCTCGCCCCCACGGAAGTACTTGCCGCCCAACACTATCGGTCACTGCGCACGATGCTGGGCGATCTCGGCACCGCCGGTGAACTCGGCGCTGCCGACAACGCGACCAAGGTCGTGCTGGTGACCGGCTCGATGTCGGCGTCGGCGAAGAAGGCCGCGCTACTGGATGCGGTCACCGGCGAAGCGGGCATTGTGATCGGCACCCACGCGCTCATCCAGGACGCGGTGGAGTTCTTCGATCTCGGCATGGTGATCGTCGACGAACAGCATCGGTTCGGTGTCGAACAGCGGGATGCGTTGCGCGCCAAGGCGAAATCCGGCACCAGTCCCCATCTGCTCGTCATGACCGCGACCCCGATTCCCCGCACCATCGCCATGACCACCCTCGGCGATCTGGAGACCTCAACCCTCACCCAGCTGCCCCGCGGTCGCTCGCCGATCGTGTCGAAGGTGGTGCCGCGCAAACAGCATCCGAACTGGGTCGATCGGGCCTGGGAGCGCATACTCGAGGAGGTCGGCGCCGGTCGACAAGCCTATGTGGTGTGCTCGCGCATCGGCGACGACGAGGAGAATGGCAAGGCCCGCAGCGGCAAGAAGTCCGGTAAGGCAGAGGAGAAGGAAGGCCCGACCACGGCCGCCGCCCTCGAGGTCTTCGACATGCTGCGCACCGGTCCGCTCGCGAGCGTCCGGGTCGGCCTGCTGCACGGCAGGCTCCCGACCGATGAAAAAGACCAGGTGATGCGCGCATTCAACGATGGCGACATCGATGTGCTCGTCTGCACCACGGTCGTGGAGGTCGGTGTCGACGTGCCGAATGCGACCGTCATGGTCATCGTGGACGCGGACCGCTTCGGTGTCTCCCAGCTGCATCAGTTGCGCGGCCGCATCGGCCGCGGCAAACACCCCGGCCTGTGCCTGCTCATCACCGACGCGGGCCCCACCGGCACCGCCATGGCCCGCCTCGACGCCGTCGCCGCCACCACCGACGGCTTCGAACTCGCCGTCCTCGACCTGCGCCAACGCCGCGAAGGTGACGTCCTCGGCGCCGCCCAATCCGGCACCGCCCGCTCCCTGCGCCTGCTCTCCCTACTCGACGACCTCGAAGTCATCACCGCCGCCCAAGACCTCGCCCGCCAACTAGTCGAATCCGACCCTGGCCTGCACCACCACCCAGGCCTGGCCACCATGATGCACGCCGCCGTAGACGCCGAACGCCTGGAATACCTGGCGAAGTCGTGAGAATGCACTGGTGGAGAGGCCTTCTCGACGATTGCCCGCACCAGCGCATGGTGATCAATTGTCCGGAACTAGTGCCGCGTCCAGCTGGCTTCTGAGGTATCGAGATCCGTCGAGCGCAGTCATATGGCGGTGCCGCGGGCCGTGTCGTGCCGCATTTCGACTG
>NZ_JBVJLS010000007.1:0-394336 GCF_055584605.1 Nocardia sp. NPDC102475
GCCCGGGTCGGCCGCACCGTCCCCATCACATTGAGATCCCAGGATGCCTGCCACTGGTCGTCGGTAACGCGCGCGATTCCACCCGGTTGCACGGTAACCGCGCCGACGTTGTTCACCAGTACATCGATGCCACCGCGGTCTGCCGCAGCCGCGATCAGGTCATCCGCACCGCCGGGTTGCGACAAATCGGCGGATACAAAGGTCACTTTCCCGACCTCCTCCAGCGTCCCGAGACCGGGCCCTCGGCTGCGTGATCCGGCCACGACGTGGGCGCCGGCGTCCACCAGCGCCTGGGTGATCGCGAGCCCGATACCTTTGCTGGCGCCGGTAACCACGGCGGTCTTGCCCGACAGATGTAGATCCATGCTGTTACTCCCGTCGCTAGCTCGGTTTGTGACCCCGAACACGCTACGCCCGGCTCAGCGCTGTGCCGTTGAAGATGGTGTGCCGAGCATCCTCACGAGGCCGCACCTCACGAGCATTATGAGAACAGTTCCGAGTGTTCGGCTATGTACCCGCCCAACCGTGGATGGCGGCTGTCCCGTGATCTTCTCGACGTCGTCGGTGGCTCGGTCGTAGCGTCCGGCGCGGTGCAGCAGCGCCATGGTGGCCCGCCCTCACCCACAAGTACATCGACGACCTGCACCTGCTGAAGCTCTGCTGACCCGAGCCAGAGCAGGTTCTCGGTTCCGGCCTGGAATTCGATCGGGAGGGGCTGCAGGGCTGGTCCTCTCGTAGCCGATCCAGTCCTGTTCTCGCCCACATGATCGATGGCGGAATGGTTTCGCTCCGACGCGCGTTAGTTTCCATGGAAACCAAATTGCCGGTCGGCGATCAGGCCGCACCGATCTTGGAGGAGGGCACCTCATGAACACCATCGACTTGACTCCCACCGTCGACATCCGCCGCGCCGAGGACCGGTTCAAGTCCGACTTCGGCTGGCTGGATTCCAAGCACTCGTTCTCCTTCGGCCACCATTTCGACCAGGCCAACACTCATCATGGGCTGCTGCTGGTCAACAACGACGACATCGTCGATCCCGGTACGGGGTTCGACACACATCCACACCGTGACATGGAGATCGTCACGTGGGTACTGGAGGGCTCGCTGGTCCACCAGGACTCCACCGGCCACAACGGCGTGATCTACCCCGGCCTGGCCCAGCGCATGAGCGCCGGCACCGGCATCCTGCACTCGGAGAAGAACGACTCTTGGCGGCTCAGCGGCGACGTCCACCAGGACCCGGTGCACTTCGTGCAGATGTGGGTGGCGCCCGACGAGGCTGGTATCACCCCCGGTTACGAGCAGCTGGAGATCGAGGCGGAACTGCTGTCCGGTGGTCTGCTGCCGGTTGCCTCGGGTATGCGCAAACATGATGGCCACGCCGCGATCCGGATCCGGAACTCGCACGCGGCCCTGTACGCCGCGCGGCTCGCCCCAGGACAGTCGGTGCACCTGCCCGACGCGCCGTTCCTGCACATGTTCGTGGCCCGCGGCGCGGTGACGCTGGAGGGTACTGGCCCGCTGCATACCGGCGACGCGGTGCGCTTGACCGCCACCGGCGGCCAGCAGGTCACCGCGAGCGAGCCCGCCGAGATCCTGGTCTGGGAAATGCACGCCACCGTCCAGTTCTGACCTTCGGTACCCATCCACCGTCAGGGGCAAGGATGTGACTTTCTCGGGTTCAACATCCGCCGCCACCACGGCCGGGCCCCGCTGATCAGCGAAGACGACCGCTGCCGCCGAGCGGGCTGGTTGCGCACGTTGGATCGGCACACGCAGCCACTGCTGCCCCTACGATCCCCGCAGTGTTCTGCAACGCGGCGGCCACCACCGGCGTGCGGTTCTTCAGCAACGGAATCCATTTGTCGCCCTTGCGACTGACCCCGCCACCGGCGATGAACAGGTCGGGCGAGATCGCGTTTTCGATGGCGACCAGCACCTTCGTCACCTCCGGGGCCCACCGCTTATAGCTCCAGGCGTGCCTTTCCTTGACCGACGCCGCGCCCCGACGCTCGGCCTCCATTCCGCCGACCTCGATGTGACCGAATTCAGTGTTGGGCAACAACACACCGTTATGGATCACCGCCGAACCGATGCCGGTGCCGAACGTCAACAGCACAATGACGCCGTCGTTGTCCTTGCCGGCACCGAACTCGACTTCGGCCAATCCCGCCGCGTCGGCGTCGTTGAGCAGGGTCACCGGCTGTCCGCCGAGTTCGGCGCTGATCACCTCCTGGGCGTTCACTCCGATCCAAGACTTGTCGAGGTGCGCGGCGGTACGGGCTACGCCGCCGCTGACCACACCCGGATAGGTGACGCCAAGCGGCGCCTCCCACTGAAAGTGCTTCACCACCTCGCGGATCGTGTCGGCGAGAGTCTCCGGAGTAGCCGGCCGCGGGGTCGGGAGTTTGAAGCGGTCGCCGATCAGCTGCCCGGTGCCGAGATCGACGACGCCGCCCTTCACGCCGGTACCGCCCACGTCGATGCCGAAGCCCCAGCGATGCGGCCTAGCCTGGCTCGGCTTTTCGGTGACCGAAGCGGTGGTATCGCCCATGGACGCTCCAGTACGTGGCGGCGGCCCGAGGTCAGCTCCCTCCGCAGATTCCGGGCTGGTCGTTACCGTGGGTTTCATCGAGTCCCCTGGTCACGAATCGGATATCGAGGCCGAGATTTCGGCGGGCTGCCCGTATTCCATCGAAAAAGGGCGCAAAGGGTTCAAGAATCTATTCTCCCCCCGGGCCGGTATTCCTGCTACCTGCAAAAGCGGCCGGTCCAATTGCAGTTCGACAGCCGACGGCGAGAACATCAAGTTCTACCGAGGCCATCGGGGTCGACGTGTGCTGCGTCGGCGTGCACGGTGGCCTCGGGGTCGAGATCGGCGGTGAGGTGCGTAAAGCTGGCGTATGACTGGCTGCGCCCCTGTCATGCTTGCTGTATGGCGGCAGGGACGGTCGAAATGTTCGAGCGGCATCGGGCACGATTGCCCGGTCTGGCGTATCGAATGCTCGGTTCGGCGGCTGACGCCGAAGACATCGTCCAAGAGGCGTTCCCGCGGTTGATCGAGCCGATGGCCTGCCACGGAATCGCCGCGGTCGAGAAGCAGTCGTGGACACGCCTGTGAATTCTGCAGATGTCATCGTGGTGGGTGGTGGCCCCACCGGCATGACGGCCGCCGGTGATCTCGCTCGCGCCGGACGGTCGGTGAACGTGCTGGAGCGATGGCCGCAGATCAACCCAGCCAGCCGGGCATTCGCGACCATGGCTCGCACCCTGGAAGTCCTCGACGCCCGCGGTCTGGCCGAGGATCTACTCGCACAGGGCGGCACCACACCGGCGGTGAACCTGTTCGCGGGCGCGAAGGTCGATCTGACTCACCTGCCCTCGCGGTACCGCTACGCGCTGATCACGCCGCAGACCAATGTCGACCAGGCCCTGGCCCGCTATGCCGAAGCACAGGGAGCAAATATCCATCGCGGTGTCGAGGTCGTCGGCCTAGTGCAGGACCGCGACGGTGTCACGGTGACGACCCACCACAAGGACGCACCGGTGGACACCGAGACAACCCGTTGGCGCGCAACGTATCTGGTGGCCGCCGACGGTGCCCACAGCACCATCCGAACCCTGCTCGGGGTGGAATTCGCGGGCAAGTCGGTGTTGTCCTCGGTGGTGCTGGCCGATGTGCTGCTCACCAATGGACCAGCCGGTGTGGCTTGACGCTCTGCGACACCCGCGACTGCTTCGGATTCCTCGTCCCCTACGGCGACGGTTCCGGCTCCCGCTGGTACCGGTCGATGACCTGGGATCGCCGCAACCAGCTGCCGGACTCCGAGCCGGTGGACGAGCGCGAGGTGGTGGACGTGCTCACACGGGCGATGGGACGTGATGTCGGCGTGGCCGAGATCAGCTGGCGTTCCCGCTTCCACTGCGATGAGCGCCAGATCCACGAATACCGTTCCGGACGTGTGTTTTTCGCAGGCGACGCCGCACACATACACTCTCCGATGGGCGGGCAGGGCATGAACACCGGCATCCAGGATGCCGCCGATCTCGCTTGGAAGCTGGACACCGTCCTCGGCGGCGCGAACGACGCGGTGCTCGACTCCTACCACGCCGAACGCCACCCTATCGGCCGCCGCGTCCTGCGGCAGAGCGGCGCGATGATGCGCGCGGTCACGGTGAAACCGCGCGTCGCGCGCTGGATGCGGGACCGAATTGCCCCGAAAGTGCTTGGCTTCGGCCCGATCTCGGACGCGATCGCGGGCAGCTTCGCCGGAGTTACCCTGCGCTACCCGTCCGGCCGCGGCCAGTCCCCGCTGGTCGGAACCCGCGCCACGGAGACTCCCCTGCGGGGAGACCGGCTCACCGTGCTACAGCGCACACCCGGCTTCGTCGTCATCCGGGAACGCGGCGCCGCCCCCGTCGCAACGAATCTCATCCAAGCCGAACGCACCGACACCGGCCCCGCCCTGCTGGTGCGTCCCGACGGCTACATCGCCTGGGCCGGACGCACCGCCGCCGACCACGGCTGGCGCGACACCCTAGCCTTCTGGACCCAAAAGAGTTGAACCCCAACCCCGTCGAAAGGAGCATTCCCATGACCGTGACCGCGATCCAGATCGGCCTGCACCCCGACGTCATCGATTACACCTCCCCCGACTTCACTCAATTCCCCGGTCTGACCAAGGACGTCCTATCCAAGGCCAACGACGACAATGTCGCCGGACTGCGCGCCGCCGGCTACGAGGTCGACAACTGCCTCATCGACCTCGGTGACGCCGGTGCCGAAAAGGCCCGAAAGTGGCTTGCGGCCAAGCACTATGACGCCGTGCTCATCGGTGCCGGTATCCGCCGGGTCGCCAGCAACACGGTGCTCTTCGAAGCGATCGTCAACGCCGCTCACACCCTGCAACCCGGCTGCCGATTTGTCTTCAACTACTCCGCCACCTCGACCCCCGACGACATCCGCCGCTGGTACTCCACACCGGACGACACCACCCCGACCCACTGACCTCCACAGCCGCGATATCCCGTGATGGCCCAGCTCAGTGAGCGCCCCTCGATGGTCATCGGCGCCGGTCCGGTGTCGATGACCATCGAGTGATGTGCCGGGTGGGTTATCGCTCGGCGAGCGCGGTCGCCGAGCGAGCGCCGCTTGCCGTGTTCGTCGTACATCTGCCGGCCCAGTTGGACCTGGCGGGGGCCGAGTTTGGGTTTCTGGCCGTCGGGCGTCCGCGGGCGCGGGCGGCGGCGAGCCCGCCGCGAGTGCGCTCGGACATCAGCGCGTGCTCGAATTCGGCTATCGCGCCGAGGATTTGGAAGAACATGCGGCCGACGGCGCTCTGTTCGCATCCGGCCGCAGCAAGTGCGTCGTGCTGGGCTTTCGGGGTGCTGATCGCGGGTGGAGACCCGCCCGTAGCCGATGTGCATGGCTCGGGAGTGTATTGCGAACCCCGACAGACAGATTGACGTTGGCTCGTACACGGGAACCTTTACCCGGCAGCTGATCGTGCAGCAGTCTCCCGTGAAAATCATGCTGGATAGCTTGCGACCGGTGGCTCATTTGTAGCCTTTCCGAATGGGTGCGTCGGTTTGCGGCCCGCAGCGTGCTGCCCCTGTTTAAAATGCGGCGGAAACATCCCGGTCGAGGCCTTGGCGAGACCGCAAGTCAGGTGTGCGGAGGTGGCATGTCGGTCCCGAGAGCCGGGGGCGTGACGCAAGGTCTGGTCGGCCGTGTCGAGGAGATGCGAACGTTGACCGAGTCGCTCGCGGCGGTGCGTTCGGGCGGAACTGCCGCGGTATCGGTGACAGGTGAACCCGGGATCGGCAAGACCCGGCTGATCCAGGAAGTGTGTGCCGAGGCAGCAACGATGGGCTTCGGAGTCCTGCACGGTCGCGGGTCCGAACTGGAACGCGAGATTCCCTACGCCGCCGTAGTCGATGCGCTGGATCGAATGCTGGGTTCGCTACGTCGGTTCGAGTTGCGGATGCTATCCGACGAGGGACGATCCGAACTGGGCAGGCTGCTGCCGTCGCTGGGCGACTGGGCAGGTCCCTTGGCGACGCCCTTGCAGGTGGAGCGGCACCGCTGCCACCGGGCCGTGCGGTTGGCGTTGGATCTGCTCGCCGTCCGGCGGCCGCTGCTACTGGTTCTGGACGATGTTCATTGGGCCGACCATGCTTCGATCGAGGTGATCGCGTATTTGCTGCGGAACGCGGTGCCTCGGATGATGGTGTTGCTGGCCCACCGACCGCGCCAGACACCGACGATATTCGCGACGGCGCTGGCACGCGCTACGGCCGACGGCACTCTCACGACGATCGGGCTCGGGCCACTATCGCATGCGCAGGTAGCCGAGCTATTGCGCGATCACGTGGCCGGGCCTGAGCTCGACGCACTGCATCGTGAGTGTGGGGGCAATCCGTTCTATCTGCAGGAGCTCGCCCGGGTCTCCTATCGGGGTAGGCAGGGACTTGCGCTCATGCGCACCGCCACCAGCGACCGGTCCGGCATCCCCGCCACCGTTCTTGCGGCGCTCGAGCACGAGGTGCGCGCGTTGTCGCCCGCGGCGCAGAACCTGCTCCGTTCGGCCGCCGTCGCCGGGGAACCGTTCGATCTCGACCTGGCCGCCGAGATCGCCGAACTCGACGCGGCCGAGGTGCATTCGGCCGTGGATGAATTGATTCGCGCGGACCTCGTCCGTGATTCCGATGCCCCTGGCCGACTGGTCTTCCGTCATCCGATTGTCCGCTACGCGATCTACGACGGCGCCAGGTACAGCTGGCGCAGGCTGGCGCATGGGCGGGCTGCCGCGGCGCAGGCCACCAGGCGTGCGGGACTGTCGGTGCGGGCCCACCATCTGGAACAGTGCGCCGACGTCGGCGACGAGGAGGCGATCACCCTATTTGCCGAGGCAGGAAGGGCGGCGGCGGCGCGTGCTCCGGTGGCCGCCGCGCGGTGGTTCGAGGCGGCCCTGCGACTGCTTCCCGACGAGCCGAGCGAGCGACGGGTGTCGCTGTCGCTCGATCTCGCCGAGGCGCTGACCACGACCGGCCGGCTCCGCGACGGCGGTGCGGTGCTGCGTCGCGCGCTTGACCTGCTGCCCGCCGCCGCGCGGGACCGCCGCCGGATCACGGCCATGATCGTCCGGATCGAGCAGGGCCTCGGCAACGCGTCGGAAGCCAGACGGTTGTTGTCCGCGGCGCTGGCACAGACCGGCCCAGACGGTGCGGAATGCGCCGAACTGCAACTATTGCTTGCAAAGAACCACATGATGATGCGGGATTGGGTCGAGGCAGCGCGGACGGCGGCAGATGTCCGCGCGATAGCGCGACGCAACAACAACGACCGGCGGTTGTCCCTCGTCGCCACCGCAACCAGTGCATACCTGGGCCTGATGCCTGCGAAGTCGCTTGCCGGCGCGCTCGCCGACCTCGACGAAGCCGCCCCTGCTCTCGATGCGCTCAGCGACGACGATGTCGCGCCCGGGCTGTTGGACGCGTTGACCAAGGTGGTTCACACGGAGGTGTGCTTCGAACGGTGGGACGCCGTGGTCGAGCACGCCGATCGAGGCATTCGACTGAGCCGCGCCACCGGTCACGGCACGCAGCTGGTGGAGATCATGCACTTGCGGGTGGTCGCGCTCATTGTGCTCGGTCGACTGGACGACGCCCTGCGCACGATCGATTCCGCCACCGAGACGGCGCTGTTGCTCGGCAACGAGCCCATCGTGGCGCTGAGTGAGGCCGATCGCTGCTGGGTGCTCGGGCTGCTCGGCCGAACCGAGGCCGCGCTTGCCGCGGGTGCGCGCGGCGTGGCTGCGTGTGAGCACACCCCGCACGCCCCGAGCGCGTGGTTCGCTCGAATGCTCTACGGCTCCGTGCTCATCGATGCCGGTCAGTACCGACGTGGCCGCCACGAGATCATCGCGGCCGGTGGCGGTGTCGAGCTCAGCGGGATCTTCCCGGTCAGCCGACCCCGTTACCACCGGTACCTCGTCGACGCGGAATTGGCCCTGGGGCGCATCGACGCGGCCGAGGATTCGACCCGCCGGATCGAGAAGATCGCGCAGACGGTGCCGATGCTGCACACCCGCGTCGGCGATGCACACTATGCCCGTGCACGAGTGTTGCTCGCCTGCGGGGAGGTGCGGGCGGCAATGCGTAGCGCCGAATACGCCGTGGCCGAATACGAGTCGAGCCGCTCTCATCTCGATGTGGCTCAGGCCCGTCTCGTGCTCGGCGAGGCGCTCCTGGACGCCGATGTTGCCGCCGCCAGGCGCGAATTCGATTCCGCCTATACGGTATTCGATTCCTGCGGGGCAGCCCGCCTGGCCGACCGTGCGCGGCTGGCCTTGCAGCAAGTGGGTCGGAGCCGACCAGGAAAATGGCGTCGGTCGCATGCCGCTGTCGGCGCGCTCGGCGATCTCACCGAACGCCAGGCCGACATCGTCAACAGGGTCGCGCTCGGCAAGACGAACCGACAGATCGCCGCGGAGCTGCGCCTGAGCGAGAAAACCGTCGAGGCCCACCTCGCCCGTCTGTTCGCCAAGACCGGCGTCTCGTCGCGGGCGGAGCTAGCCGCCCTCGCCACGAGCAGGACCAATACCCGGAGTTGACGTGTCGGTGGCACCACCGGAGGACGACGCCCACGAACTGGTCGGGCGGATCGGGGAGATGCATACCCTGAGCGAGGCTCTCGCCGCGGCCAAGCGTGGCGAAAGCGTGACGGTCATGGTGACCGGTGAGCCAGGCATCGGCAAGACCCGCCTCCTCGAGGAAGTATGCGAACAGGCGGTGCGGCAGGGATTCGAGGTCGGCCGCGGTCGCGGGACCGAACTGGAACGGGAGATCCCGCATGGCGCGCTGATCGAGGCATTGAACAAGCCGCTTGGTCTCGTGCGACACGAGGATCTCGATGCACTCGGTGCCGATGTACGGTCCGAGCTCGGCATGCTGTTGCCAACCCTCGCGGATGGGGCGGCGCCGTTGACGACGCGACTCGAGGTCGAACGGCATCGGCTGCATCGGGCGGTGCGCATGGCACTGGACCGGGTGGCAGCTCGACGGCCGTTGCTGGTCGCAATCGACGACGTCCACTGGGCGGACCACGCGTCGATCGAGTTGATCGCGCATCTCATCCGACACCGGGGGCCACGGGTGATGCTGGTCATGACCCAGCGCCCGCACCAGACGCCCGATGCCCAGGCGGTGGTGCTGGCTCGGGCGGCACGGGACGGTGCGCTGGTCTCGCTTGAACTGGGGCCACTGACCCCGGGGGAGGCCGCCGACTTGCTGCGTGACCGTACTGATATGGCCGATCTGTACCGCGAATGCGGCGGCAATCCATTTTATCTGCAGGAGCTTGCGCGGGCATCGGTTCGGTTCGAGGCACCTGCTACGCAGCAGATGGCCCCTCCCGGGTCGGCCGACGTTCCGGCGGCCGTCCGGGCCGCGCTGGAGCAGGAGCTGCGGGCGCTGTCCTCGACCTCCCGACAGCTATTGCAGGCCGGGGCCATCGCCGGAGAGCCGTTCGAGCTGAAGCTCGCGGCGGAGATCGCCGAACTCGACGAAGCGATGGCATGGCCTGCGGTGGACGAGTCGCTCGAGTCGGGCCTGGTCCGCGACTCGGGGATCCCCGGGCACCTGGTTTTTCGCCACCCGATCGTTCGTCGCGCCATCTACGATCAGGCCGGACCGCAATGGCAGCGTTCGGCGCATCGGCGAGCGGAGGTGGCGCTGGCGCGGCGCGGCGCGGCCCTCGGGGTGCGCGCGCATCACGTGGCACAGTGTGCCGACATCGGGGACGAACCGGCGATCGCTCTGCTCATCGACGCAGGCGCGGAGGCCGCACCCCGTGCCCCGATGACCGCCGCGCAGTGGTTCCGCGCCGCGCTGACATTGCTGCCCGGCGGCGCCGCGGAGGAACGGCGACCGTCGCTGTCGCTGGCTCTCGCGGAAGCGTTGGCTGCCGCGGGTCGACTCGGCGAGAGCGGCACGGTACTACGGCAGGCGCTGGATCTGCTTCCGTCCGATGCCGTGGCGGCCCGCGGCCGGTTCACGGCATTGATCGCGCGGATCGAACAGGAACTCGGCAATGCCGTGGAAGCCCGACGACTCCTCACCGCGGCCCTGGCGGATGCCGCCTCCGGCACCGTGGAGACAGCGGCGCTGCAGCTCGTACTTGCCAAAAACCATGTGATGATGGGTGACTGGGTCGAGGCAGCGCGCACGGCGACCGATGCCCGAGTCGTGGCGCGTCGGAACAACGACCGGCGGTTGTATCTCATCGCGACCGCCACCAGCGCGTACCTGGGACAGATGCAGTGTGGTGCCCCGCTCATCGAGGCGTTGGCCGACCTCGACGAAGCCGCCGCGGCGCTCGACGCGCTCACCGACAGCGAAGTCGCACCAACGTTGCTGGATGGGCTGACCAATGTGGTCTACGCAGAGGTCTGCTTCGAGCGATGGGATTCGGCGATCGAGCACGGAGACCGCGGAATCCGACTGTGCCGCAGCACCGGTCACGGAACTCACCTGGCTGAGATCATGCACCTGCAGTCGGTCGCGCTGATGATGCGCGGCCGACTCGGCGAAGCGCTACGCACGATCGACGCCGCCGTCGAGACGGCGCTGCTGTTGGACAATGATCCGCTGGTGGCCTTGACCGGCGCGACCCGTTGCTGGGTGCTCGGTTTGCTCGGCCGCACCAACGACGCACTGGCCGCCGGAATACACAGCATCGAGCTGGGCGGCCGTACGCCGCAGGCCATCTACGCCTGGCACGCTCAATTGGTCTACGGCTCAACGCTTGTCGACGCGGGGCAGTGGCGGCGTGGTCGCCGGGAGATCGTCACGGCCGGTGGCGACGCTGCGCTGAGCGAGGTCTATCCCAGCATCCTTCCGCACTTCTACCGATTTCTGGTCGATGCCGAGCTGGCCCTTGGACGTCTCGACGCCGCCGAGGAAACCACTTCTCGCATCGAGGCCATCGCCGACGCGACCCCCGAGCTGCACATGCGCATCGGCGACGCTCACTTTGCGCGCAGTGGAGTGCTGCTGGCCCGAAACGAGGTATCCGCCGCGCTGCGCAGTGCGCAGCGCGCCGTCGCCGAGTACGAAACGAGTGGAACCCGGGTGGACGCGGCCCGGGCGCGTCTGCTGGCGGGTAAGGCGCTGGTCGGCGCAGGCGAGATGACCGCGGCAGGGCGCGAGTTCGACGCCGCGCTCGCCACCTTCGAGCTCTGCGGCGCGGCCGGTCTTGCCGAACGTGCGCGCCGGGCGATGCGGAAAATGGACCGAAGCGGGACGGGTCGATCGAGTCGGTCGCATGCTGCTGTCGGCGAACTCGGTGATCTGACCGCGCGGCAAATCGAGATCGTCCGCCGGGTGGCGTCGGGGCACACGAATCGTCGGATATCCGAGGAACTGTTCCTGAGCGAGAAGTCGGTCGAAGCCCATCTCACCCGCCTGTTTGCCAAGCTCGGCGTCTCGTCTCGCGCCGAACTGGCCGCCATCGTCGCCGGTGTCCGGCATCGGCCGCGACTCGACCGGTAACCGATTTGAGGGGTTTCCCTACTACCTTCGCTGTCCGACGGTATCCGAAACTTGTTGTGGCAGTGGCGTCGAACGTCTGACCGACGAAATCTCGGCGAGCTGCGGAAGCCGAGACCGGAGGACGTGCGCTGTGAAACCCATCCATGCTGACCTCTGGTGTACGGCGTCGCGGCCGGACCGCCGATGAGCGCGGCATTGTCAGGTCCTGTCGTCGTACGGAGCGCCCAGATGGAGCCGATCGAGACCAATGCCGACGACCGGCCGGCGAACCGTCGCACCACGGAGACGTTGTCGTTGCTGCGGAACTGGGTTGGGGCCGTGTGTGAGGCGGAGCTGCGTCGCCTGGACTCCCGTGCACCCAGGCTCGACGCCGACGCACGCGCCGAAGTGGCCCACGCCATCCAGCGGGTGGTCGATGGCCTCCTCGGCGACCTCGGATCGCGGGTGGCCCGCGATGCCGGACTCGTCGACGCGCTTCGGACCTTTTTCGTATTCGACCGCCCGGGAGGCAAACCGTGACCAGAGTGGGTGTGGTAGTGCCACCGGCCAATCCGGCGGTGGAGCCGGAGTTCGCGCGCCTGCTCGACGCGCGGGCGGATCTGCATGTCACCCGCTTTCCGGTACGGCCAGGCCGCCCGCTGGCGGAGCGTTTGGACGCCTACAACGACGCGTTGCCCGACATGATCCGTTCGTTCGGCGATCTGTCGCTCGACGCTCTGGTCATCGCGTGCAGTGGCTCGCGTTATCTGCTCGGCCCGGCCGACGATCGTCGCCAGTGCGCCGAGCTGAGCGCAGAGTTCGGCCTGCCAGTCGCCTCCGCCACCGAAGCCATCAGGTGCGCGCTGGCACACCTCGGCGTCGACGAAGTCGCCTTGGTCTCGCCCTACCAGCCGTGGCTGACCGCATGCGCCGAGCGGTTCTGGGCGGCGGCGGGCATCCGAATCGCCCAAGTGGTCGCGGTGCAGGCCGGGACGCGTTTCGCTCCCTACGAGGTGACAACGGACGAGCTTGTTGCGCAGCTCGAGCAGGCCGCGCCGCCACGGGACACGGCGCTGCTGCTGACCGGCACCGGCATGCGCACGCTGCGCGCGATCGACCTGCTGACCTCGCGTGCTGAGCGGATCGTTCTGACCGCCAACCTGTGCAGCGTCTGGTGGGCACTGAACAGCGCGGGCCTGCCCGCCTGCTGGGGACGCACCGCGCCCCAGACGCCGGCCGAGTCGGTCGCGACATGAGCCCCGAGGTGATTGTCGCGGGCGCCGGGCCAGTCGGTTTGGTTGCGGCCCTCACCCTGGCCAGGGCCGGGGTGTCGGTGACGGTGCTGGAACGAGAGCCACGGCCCGCGACACGTTCGCGCGCCGCCACCTTTCATCCGGCCACACTCGAACTGCTCGACGAGCAGGGCGTGGCCGCGGCCCTGGTGGCGCGCGGCGTCGTCGTGAACCGCCTACAGTGGCGCGACCTGTCCGGAGCGGTACTTGCCGAGATGGCGATGGCCACCTTGAGTGAGCTGACCAGGTATCCCTTTCGACTGCACGTGGACCAGTCGGAGCTCGTCGCGCTGCTGCTCGCCGCCCTCGAAGCGCATACGGCGGTCGATGTCCGATTCGGCGCCGCGGTGCAAACGGTCACCGACACAGGCGCATCCGTGCGTGTCCGCGCCGCGGGCGCCTGGTGCCGGGCCAGGTACCTCATCGCTGCGGACGGCGCGCACAGCACCGTCCGGGCCTCGCTCGCTGCGGCATTGCCGCTGTCCGTCTATCCGACGCACGCGTTGCGGATCTTCACCCGCGCACCACTGGACGAACTGCTTCCGGGCTTGGCGTCGGTGACCTATGTGCGTGACCCGATTCAGTCGTGCAGCTTGTTGCGGTTGCCCGACCACTGGCGGCTCATTCTCCGGCTCGCCCCCGACGAGCCCGTGCCGCGGTGCGTGGCCGGGCTGGAACTGAACACCTTGGACATCTTCGATATGCACCGCTACAGCTTGGCGCGTGGCGTACTCGACGCTTTCCGCCACGGCCGGGTGTTGTTCGCGGGCGACGCCGCCCACGTCACCTCCACCGCAGGCGGTCTCAATATGAACGCCGGTATCCACGATGCGGTCGATCTCGGCCGGACACTCGCCGGCGTGCTGGCGGGACAGGCCGCACCGGACGCGCTGGCGGAGTGGTCGCGGCGACGCCGCGCGGTCCTGGTCGATCATGTCGTCCCGGCCAGTGAGGCCAGGGTCGCCGGCGTTCAGGACGGCGACAGCGCGCGGCTCCGCGCCGCTGTCGCCGAGCTCACAGCCATCGCCGCCGATCGCGAGGCCACCAGGAACTACCTCGTGAACGCCGCCATGCTCGACACCGCCCCGCTACCGATAAGGGAAAACTGACATGCGAATTCGGTTCCAGAAACATGCCGTCGAGGGGCGTTCGCAGCTGCTCGACAAGCTCTACGCGGACCATCTGGCAAAGGTCTCAGAGCCCACCACCGAGGTCGAGATTCATACCCTGCCGCCGCTGCTCTACTCGACCGAGCTACCCGAGGACTTGGTCGGGTACGGGACGATCGGGCTGCTTTTCGCAGACTATTTCGCGCGCACCGCCGTCGTCGCCGAACGCGACGGCTGTGCGGCTTGGATCAGCGGCGCCGGCCAGGACCCGGGGCTGGTCGCCGCACGGGTGCGCGCCACTATTCCCGTCGTCGGGTACGGCGATGTCACTTGGCAGACCGCCAGACAGGAGCGTCATCGGCTCGGCCTGATCGGCTTCATTCCACATCTGGTCGAGCCGATTACCGACAACATCGCCGCCGCGGGCGCCACGTTGGCCTCTTATCAGTTGATCGAGGATGGCGCGGCCGTCATCTCTCGTGCGCTGGCCGGCGACTTCGAACCATTCGTACGGGCCTACACCGTCGCCGCCGAGCGGGCGGCGGCCGCAGGCGCGCAGTGGTTGGTGCCCGCAGAAGGCATACCCAACGAGCTCCTCGTCCACTTGGAGATCCAGGAGCTGTGCGGAGTGCCGGTCATCGACCCCGGCGGATTGGCGATCAAGACCGCCGAGCACCTGGTAGGACTCCGCGCTCTCGGCATCACGGCCAAGGCCATGACCGGATACTGGCATCGGCGGCCATCCCCGGACCTCCTGGCGCACATCGAGCAGATCTTGGAGTTCAGGGCATGAGCTTCCCCGCCGACCGCCCGCGGCGACTGCGCCGCACCGCCGCGCTGCGAGCGCTGGTAGCCGAGCATCGGCTACACCCGTCGGACCTCGTTCAGCCCATGTTCGTGCGCGAGGGCATCGACGAGCCGAGGCCGATCCCAGCCATGCCCGGCCAGGTCCAGCACACGCGCGAGAGTCTGCGCAAGGCGGCTGCGGCGGCCGCGCAGGCAGGCGTCGGCGGCATCATGATCTTCGGTGTGCCCGAGCACAGGCACCCGGACGGACGTGGCGCGTGGGATGAGCGCGGCATCGCGCAGCTCGCGATCCGCGACGTCGCGGCCGAGGTGGGCGACACGACCGTGGTGATCGGTGATGTCAATCTCGACGAATACACCGATCACGGCCAGGTCGGGCTCCTCGACGATGACGGTGACGTGGATAACGACGCCACGCTCGACGCCTACGCCCGAGTCGCGTTGGCGCAGGCCTGCGCCGGAGCCCACCTGGTGGCGCCGAGTGGAATGATGGACGGTCAGGTCGCCGCCATCCGTGCCGGACTCGACGCCGCCGGACACGAGCGCGTCGCCATTCTCGCGTATGCCGCTAAATACGACTCCGCCTTCTACGGTCCGTTCCGCACGGCTGTCGAATCCTCGTTCACCGGAGCCAGATCCACTCATCAACAGGACCCCGCCAACCTCCGGGAGGCGATGCGCGAGGTACTGCTCGACGTCGAGGAGGGCGCCGACCTGGTCATGGTCAAACCCGCAGGCCTCTATCTCGACGTGGTGCGCCGAGTGGCCGACGCCGTGAACGTGCCGGTTGCCGCCTACCAGGTGTCGGGGGAGTACGCCGCGATCGAGACGGCAGCGCAGCACGGGATGGTGCAGCGCGAGCGGGCCATCGAGGAGAGCCTCATCGCGATCCGCCGGGCCGGGGCGCGGATCGTCCTCACCTACTGGGCCACCGAGTTCGCTCAGCGACTGCGTGCGTAGTCGACGACCCACACACCCACTTCGGTCGCTGTCGACGTCGCGATCGGTGAGCTGATCCTCGGCACCGCAGGCGTCGTCGTGACCGCACCGAGGCGGTGTTCCGAGGTCGGTGTACGCGTCGGCGCCGATGACGGTCGAGGCGTCACCGGCCAGACTCAGGGTTCGGGCTCGCTGATAGCGGCAGTGGGCCGAATCGAATGCCGCGGCAGTGGCGAGCAGGCGCGCTGGGTCATGGTCGAGCAGGGCGATGGCCCGCTCCTGGTCTGAGAGCCGCCGAGCTCGTACTGGCAGGGTCAGGATTGGTCGATCTACGCCACGTTCTACCTCGGTCCGGGCTTCCTCCAACAGGGCTGAAATCGCCTGACCCGGGGCGTTGGGATTGGAATAGGACCGCACAAACCGCACAGCAGCAAAATCCCCCCGTCGGAGGCAGAACCGCCGACGGGGGATTTTTTTCATTTCATCAATCCGGTTGCGCACGGCCATCGAAGCGGTAACGCCGGGTGTGCTGTTCGTCACCTATGCCATCAGGCGACCCATGGCGGGTTGATGACCGTTCCATCGGACAGCTCACCCCGGAATCCGACCGGGACTGTCACGACGAGCACGGCCGGCTCCGCGGCCGAATTCGTCAGGGAGATCATCGAATTCGCAGGCGCCACCGCGGCGTCACCGGCCACCAGCGCCTCCGCCTGCCCATCGATCGTGATCGTCACCGCTCCCTGGATCACCACGAATGCCTCCTCGCGCAACACCTTGTGCGGCACGCCTTCTGTCTCGGCCGACACCTGGATCTGCCAGACGCAGAGTTCGGCGCTGCCGGTGCCGGGACGGATGTAGGAGGTGAATCGGGTGCCGTGCATTTCGTGGACTTCGGCATCGGCGGCGCGGGTTACTGGCATGTCTCTTAAATCCTTCATTTGGTCAAGCAGCTTGACTATATAGTCAAGCAGCTTGCCTATCTGTGTCAAGATGTCAGTCATGTCGAATCTGAAACCCGCTTCGACGCTGCGACCCGGCCAGGATCTCGCGCTGCTGTTGCTCGCCGCGGGTGCGGCTGCCACCGACGCCATTCACGCCGGGGTGGTCGCAGCCGGGTTCGCCGATGTGCGGCCGACGCATGGGTTCGCATTCGCGCGGCTGTCACCGAACGGAGCGACGGTCGGCGAGTTGGCCGAACATCTGGGAGTGACCAAACAGGCGGCCAGTCAGTTGGTGGACGAACTCGTGCGCAAGGGTTACGCCGAGCGCAACGCGCATCCGCACGACGCGCGTGCACGGTTGATCACACTGACCGCGAAGGGGTGGGCCTGCACGCGCGCGGCCGATGCCGCCGCGGCCGAATTCGCCGACCAGTGGGCGTCCGTTTTGGGCGATTCAACGGTGGCCCAATTGCGTAACACTTTGACCCGCGTGGTGACCCCCGGAAGGGTCCGGCCGGCCTCTTGGTGACCAAATCGAGACAAAGTGGCCTGCGTTACCCTGAAATTTCCGTGACCTGCATCACATTAGGTTTGACAGCAAACTCCCAGCATGTAGGGGGTTTCGAGAAGCCCGACCTGGGCTTTCCAAGATCGGCAACCCCTGCCATTCACCGCTCGTTCATGTTGCGTTAACCGACCGTGACCAAGCTGATATCAGGTCACGAACAGACCTACAGTTTGGTTACACCGTGGAGCAATCCACACACAGTCGGAAAACGACCGCAACGGCAGATGGGTTTCACCCGCCGCGGTCGCTGGAGATATCAGCGGCATCACAGCCCGTGACCGCAATCTCCCCGCTCGACAGCGGCACCCGCCGGGAACCGACCCCGGGTGGCTTACACCGCGTCGCGCGCCAGGGCTCGCCTGGCCTTCACAACAAAACCCGAAAACAGCATACGGAACCGATTCAGGCGGGCTTCCCACCGGGTGCCCCGTCGGAGATCCGCGCTGCCTCAACCGGGCCGGATCCCCTCTCTGGACACGATCAAGGAACTGATTTCGAAATGCTCGACAAACGCCTCACCTCTTTCCGCCGCCTATCGCTGCGTGACAGTGTCACCCTCGCCGTGGCCGCGGCCGGTATTATCGCCGTCGGCACCTCCTCCGTAGTCGCGCTGGCCGACGACAGCGTTCCGTCGCGCATTGCTATGGTCGCCGAGGAGCAGCCCGCCCCCGCTGCCGCCCCCGCTGCCGCGCCGGCGGTCGATGCGGCGGCCACGCCGGTCGATGCCCCGCTCGTCCCCGGTCTGCCCGCGCTGCCGGAACTGCCGCAGGTCCCCGGCCTGCCCCTGCCGCCGCCCCCGGCCCCGGTCTACGAGGACAACCTCGACGGCTGGATCCACCACGCCCTCGACATCATGACGGCGAACGGCATCCCGGGTAGCTACAACGGCATCTACCGCAACATCATGCGCGAATCGGGCGGCAACCCCCAGGCCATCAACCTCTGGGACTCCAATGCCGCCGCCGGCATCCCGTCCAAGGGTCTGCTCCAGGTGATCGACCCGACCTTCAACGCCTACCACGTCGAAGGCACCGCCTGGGACATCTGGGACCCGGTCGCCAACATCACCGCGGCCTGCAACTACGCGGCCCACCGCTACGGCTCGATGGATAACGTCAACTCGGCGTACTGATCCACGACTTCGCGAACAATGCCTCCCCGCCCGATGGCGGGGAGGCATTGTCGTAGGGTCGACCAGGACCGACCACCACCGATGCGGATTCCGCCATGACCGATTACGCCCACTCCGACCATGCGTCGAAGAGTCGCGCCGAGAAGGCGCGCCGCCTCGCCACCTTTATCTGGGATCGCGCCATCACCGGAACGGAACTGCTGGATATGCCTGCGGCGGTCCGCCGGAAGCTGGCGCGCGCGGCCGAGACGAATCCGCCGAGCACCGACGAGACGTGGACGACTGTGGCAAAGCTGCTCGACGAAAAGGACACCTGGGCCGCTCGGCATCCGAATCATCCTGCGGCACAGCGCAATAACAGCGACGAGAAGCTGCTGTGGGTGAAGCCGCCGATCACCCCGTGGTGATTCAGTAACCGAGCTCGGACTCGGTCTCGGCCTCGACGACCACCTTGTCGGCCAGCGAGCGCAGCGCCCGCACCTCGGCGGGCGTCATCGGATCGATGAAGATCCGGCGCACCAGTTCGACATGGTTCGGGGCCGCCTTCTCGAGCACCTTGCGTCCCTCCGGTGTGAGTTCGACCAGAATCCCCCTGGCGTCGTCCTCGGCCGGGCGACGGTCGACGAGTCCGCGAGCGGCCATGCGCGCCAAGTGTTTCGAGAGCCTGCTCTTCTCCCAGCAGACCTCGGCGGCCAATTCCTTGGCGCGCAGACAGCCGCCGGGCGCGGCAGACAACGGCACCAGGAGCTCGTAGTCGGCGGTGGACAGGCCGTCCTGGGCCAGACCGGCCGATAGCGCCGCATCCAGGCGCTGGCGCAGCCGGATGAAGGCCTGCCAGGTCTGCTGCTCGTCATCGCTCAACCAACGCACCACGGGAATGATCCTAGCCAGCGATTGGTTGACATGGACACCAACTATTCAGGAGGTGCCCATGCCGGCCATCACCGTCCCCGACATCATGGTGCTGCCGCGACTCCCTCGACCCACGGATTCGACGCGGGAACGCAAGGTGAGCAGCATCAGCACCGCACATCAGCAGCGCGAAGGCGCGGGCTTCGAGGTGCGCAGGCCGTTTCCGAGCATGGATCTTCGCTCGGCAGATCCATTCATCCTGCTCGACCAGATGGGTCCGGTCGCCTACGAGCCGTACGAGGCCAAGGGTGCGCCGTGGCATCCGCATCGCGGCTTCGAGACCGTCACCTACGTCATGGACGGCACCATGGTGCATCACGATTCCAATGGCGGCGGCGGCGTCATCAGCGAAGGCGATACCCAGTGGATGACGGCCGGTTCCGGCATCCTGCACGATGAACTGCCCGCCGAGGAATTGGTCATCGCGGGCGGCTGGTTCCACGGCATCCAACTGTGGGTCAATCTGCCGCGCGCGCAGAAAATGGCCGCACCGCGCTATCAAGATCTGCGCGGCAGTGAATTGACGCTGGTCAGTTCGCACGACGGCGGCGCACTGGTGCGCATTATCGCGGGCGAGATGGGCGGCTTCGAGGGGCCGGGTTCGACCTACACCCCGATCGCCTACGCACACGCCTCCATCACCCCGAGCGGCCAGCTGGAAACCCCATGGCCGCAACGGTTTACCGCGATGGCATACGTACTGTCCGGCAGCGGAACAGTGGGCGCAGAGCGCCGACCGATCGGCGACGGCCAACTCGCGGTATTCGGCCCAGGCGACTCGATCACCGTCACCGCGGACGCATTGCAACACAACCGAACCGGCGACCTGGAGGTGCTGCTGCTCGGCGGCCTGCCGATCAAAGAGCCTGTGGTGCAATACGGTCCGTTCGTCATGAACACCCGCGCCGAAATCATCCACGCCATAGAGGACTACCAGGCCGGACGCATGGGTAATATCCCGGCCGAACATCTGGCTGGCAGGCGTTTGGGTGAATAGCGGAAGAATGGGCGTTGTCCCCTAATGCCCCTATTGTTTTGCTGCGCGGTTGACAAGTACGCGGCCCGTCACAACAGTGGATGCGGCGTCTCCCCCTGGACGCTACTCCACCGCAGCACACAAACAGAGGAATATATGAACGTTCGCCGGCTCACCGTCAGCGTTGCCGCCGCGGCACTCGCCTTCCTAGCGGCGCCCGCAGCCCTGGCCGATGTCCCCACCGGTTCCGCGGGAACGGGCTCATCCGCCATCGATACCGGATCGGCCGCGACCGGTTCGGCAGGCATGTCCCAGACCGGCTCGGCCGGTGGCGCATTCGCAAACTGCGACGAGGCCCGCGCGGCGGGTCGGGCACCGCTGTTCCGCGGAGAACCGGGCTACGGCCCGCACTTGGATCCGGACGGCGACGGTTTCGCCTGCCCGACGGTCTGATAGTCCTGAACGTAGAACACCCGGTGTGGCCAGCCACACCGGGTGTTCTACGTTTTCGGCTCAGCGGAAGATCTTGACCAGCACCAACCCGACGACCACCGCGGCCGCGCCGATCAGGCTGTACTTCACCTTCGGCTGGTTGAGCTTCGCCAGCACTATGTGCTTGGTGTCATCGGCGATGCGCTGCGGATCGGCCCGTACGGCGATTTCGTCGAGCGTGCTCGCGAGCCGTGTCCGTGCGGCCTCGATCTCCCGTTCGATCCGCTCGGTATCCCTAGCCACGTATATCCTCCTGTATTCAATATGCCGCGAACCGCGCTGCCGACGAGTCTAACCAGCCGGGCTGCGTCGGTGCGGCCGCATTGTCGGGCCGTTCGATTACCGTGCAAGAGGTGACCGACAACCAACGACTCTCCCCCGGCGATGCCGCCCCCGATTTCACTCTGCCCGACGCCGACGGCAAGGACGTGTCGCTGTCCGGCTACCGCGGCCGCAAGGTGATCGTCTACTTCTACCCCGCCGCGAGCACCCCCGGCTGCACCAAACAGGCCTGCGATTTCCGCGACAACCTCGCCGACCTCGAGGGGGCGGGCATCGAGGTCATCGGCATCTCGCCCGATAAGCCCGCCAAATTGGCCAAGTTCCGCGACAACGAAAAGCTCACCTTCCCGCTTCTGTCGGATCCGGACAAATCCGTCCTTACCGCATGGGGTGCGTTCGGCGAGAAGACCATGTACGGCAAGACCGTCACCGGTGTTATCCGCTCCACATTCCTGGTCGACGAAAAAGGCGAAATCGAAGTGGCGCAATACAACGTCCGCGCCACCGGCCACGTAGCCAAACTCCGTCGCGACCTGTCGGTGTAGACCGAACCGCAGATCGGCTTGCGCCCAACGGGATTCGTCCAGCTCGAAGGCGCATGAAACGAAAGGTCCGGAGCCACTGGGGCACCGGACCTCTCGAAGATTTTCTCCTAGGTGGGCTGCAACTGCTGGGCCGCCCATTGCACGAGCAGGCGGACGTGGTTGTCCCACCAGTGGTAGAACTCGGGGGTGAAGGCCGCCGGCGGCGGAGCCTCACCCGGAAAGAGCATGGCGTCGTTCGGAGCACCGACTTTGGTGGTCTGCCCCGGGGTTCCGGTGCCCGGGAGCTGCTGAGGCGATCCGGCCGCCTCGTTTCCGTGCTCGTGTGCATCCGGAGCAGCCAATGGCAGAGCGCCCCAGTGTTCGTTGTACTGCGGAAGGTTGTTCAGATCGAAGTCGGTGACCGTCGAGCCGGCGGTGTTTCCGGCGGCCGCGGGTTGCCTGGCCTCCGGATGATCGAACGGGCTGATATTCGGCTGCACCGAGGAGCCCGCGGTGGAGCCGCTCGCCGATCCGGTATCACCGTCGACAACGCGGGCGTCCGCGGTGACCCGCGCGTCCGCGACGACGGCCCCCGTACGCGTTGTCACATACAAACCGCCCGCGACCAGTCCGCCCGCCAGCACACTGGCCGCTGCGAACATAGCCGTGTGACCGCGCGTACTTCGCACCCGCTCGACCGGCTCATTACTCACACCGGTCACGTCGCTCATCGCGAACAGCGCGGCACCGACCGCCGAGGCGGAGGTCGCGATCTTGCACGGCAGCACCGGCGCGCCGAAGCCGTCCATCGCCGTGGCCACCACCGCGCCGTCCGCGGCCGAGCCGATCAGCACCACCGCATCCGGCCGAACCATTGCCGCTTCGAACTGGTCCCACGCATCCGACACCGCGACGTCGAGCGCCTCGGCGGTCGCACTGCCGGAATGACTCGTCGCGGCCAGCACCCGACTGCGCTTGCGGTCGATCAGCGTGAACGCCTGATGCCCCGGGACCACTTCGCAGATGAGCAGATCGTCGAATTCATCGACCCAGGTCATGACCCCGGCCACACTCAGATGTGCCGACTTGGCCGATACCAGCGAGGCGGTATGCCACGGGCCGGACGCCAATTTGGTGACGATGGCACGCCGCTCGGCGGCATCGCGGTAGGTGACCGCCGCACCCACGATATCCCGCTCGGACTCCAGCTCCGCCGCTAGTGTGTCCATCGCCGTCTGGACCGCAACCGCCAGGTCCGCCTTCGAATCGCCTCGAGTTTTCACCACCCGCTGCAGCAGCAGCCGCTCGGATAGCTTCTCGCCGCCGTCGGCGAGGGCTACCGCGTGAACGGCACCGCGTTCGGTGGAAACGCCTAGAGATACCACGGATCGAGCTCCCACTGATCACGCCTTCCCAGTGCAATTGCCGAGCTCACGAGCTTGCCGAAACCCCTGAGCCCCTTGGATTCCCCGGCACGAAACGTGCGTTGAGATGCACGCACGCTCGGTTATGTGTTCGGTGCCATCTCGGGCTTGGATGGGTGATGAAATGTGACAGTCCTTAACACGCAGATACGGTGCGCGTGTCGCAGATGTGTCGATACCGCTAGCCTTGATACGTGGATGTACGCACGGAGGCCAGGTCGAAGCAGCGACGTCTGGACCCTGCGTTGGACCTGCAGGACGACCCGCAGGAGCTCATGCCGCGGCGCAGGCCGACTCAGGAACGCAGTAAGCGCAAGTTCGATGCCCTGTTGCAGGCGTCCCGGGAATTGCTCGTCGAGGTCGGGTTCGAATCGTTCACCTGTGAAGAGGTGGCGGCACGGGCGGAAGTGCCGATCGGCACGCTGTATCAGTTCTTCGCCAACAAATATGTCATCGTCTGCGAGCTGAATCGCCAAGACCTGGTTGCGGTTTCCCAGGAACTCGCCGATTTCCACGGCGAAATCCCATCATTGGACTGGTTGCGGCATATGAACCAGTTCGTCGACCATCTGGCGAATCTGTGGATGACCGACCCGTCCCGGCGCGAGGTGTGGCTGGCAATGCAGTCCACCCCGTCCACCCGAGCCACCGGCGCGATCCACGAAAAGGAGTTCGCCGAGGTCGTCTCGCAAATGCTGCGTCCGCTGACCCCGCGCACCCCCCGCGCGCGCCGCACCATGATGGCCGAAGTCCTGGTGCACGTCGTCTACTCGATGCTGAACTTCTCCGTGCAAGACGACCAGAGCAACACCGAAGCGGTCTCCGAACTCAAACGGCTGATGGTGGCATACCTAATGGTTGCTGAAAAGGAATCCCGAACCGGCGGCCAGCGCTAACCTTCAGCAATCCGCGTTCGAGCCGGGCATCCTGTGTACGGGGTGCCCGGTTCGAACATCGGTCGGCTACTGCGCCTCGCGACCTTCGATCAGGTCGGCGAGTTCGCCCGGATCCTCGAGCACGACCATGGCGGCGGCGGTGTCGCCGTCGTGCGTCAGGGACAGGTGAACCCTTGCGCGGGGCAGGAATTCGGCGGCCAAGCCGTGCAGTTTGATGCTCGGGCGACCCCATGCGTCGTTGACCACCTCGATGAGGGGGTAAGGGTTGTCGCCGATCTGCGGGCGGCGCGCGAAACGCGAAGACGCCCAAGCCTTCAACACTGCCTCTTTGGCCGCCCAGCGCGCCGCGTAACTGCGCGCCGGGTCGGTGCCCTTGCTCTGACAGTAGCGCCGCTCACCGGCGGTGAAACTCTCCCGGAGCATAGTGGTTCCGGACCGTTGCAACTGTTCGGCGAACTCGGAGATGGTCACCAAGTCCAAGCCGATACCCAGGATGGTCAATGCGTCGCCGCTCCTCAGCCTTCGAGCTCAATGAAAAGTCAGAATGCGGCCGCCGTAGCGACCGCACTCTGCACGGTAATGGCCGAAGCCGCTATGCCATAGAGCCACCGGCATCGAGTTGCCCGAGAATCACTGCCCCGGTGCCACAACCCGCGCCGTCGGCCCGGTAGGTGCCGTTGCCGGACAGCCGCGCCTCCGGCGAGAGCAGCACGTCCGCCTCCAGCTGCCGCTTCTGCTCCGACGGTGTGCCGTCGGCACCGAGGCGCCGATCAGCCGGCCGCTCGTACAGCGGGGCGCCACCGCACATGGCCTCGGTGAACCGCTGCCGTCCGGCGAGCTGACGCTGCTGTGCCCGGCGCTGGTACTCCTCGCGCCGACCCGGCTCGATCGCCTGGATGAACGCCTCCGGATGCACCACCGCGAGCAGACCCGAGACGTGGCCGAAGCCGAGCGAGGTCAGCAGACCGGCCTTGAGCGGGAACCGCTCACCGAACCGCAGCGGTTCGCGCGCCCAGACCAGATGCGGGTAGGCCCGCATCTTGTCGTCGACGCAGTCCAGGCTCCGATTCGGCGGCACCACACCGTTTTCCAGCACCTGGCACAGGCCGATGAGCTGGAAGGCGGCCGCGCCGCCCTTGGCGTGTCCGGTCAGGCTCTTCTGCGAAACCACGAACAGCGGCGCGCCTTCGGAGCGTCCGACGGCCGTGGCCAACCGCTCGTGCAGTTCCGACTCGTTCGGATCGTTGGCCGCGGTCGAGGTGTCGTGCTTGGAGATGACCGCGATATCGTCCGGCGCCACACCGAGTTTGCGCAGTTCGGCGGCGAATTTGGATTCGCGACCGCCACGCCCCGCACCGAGCGCGCCCAGGCCGGGCGCCGGGATGGAGGTGTGCACACCGTCGGCGAAGGACTGCGCGAAGGCGACCACACCGAGCACCGGCAGGCCCATTTCCACCGCCACGTCGCCGCGCGCCAGCAGGACGGTGCCGCCACCCTGCGATTCCACGAAGCCGCCGCGACGGCGGTCGTTGGCGCGGGAGAAGTACCGGTCGCTGATGCCCTTGGCGCTCATGGCCGCCGAATCCGCGGTGGCCGACATATCACCGAAGCCGACGATGCCCTCGATACCGAGATCGTCGAAGCCACCGGCGACCACCAAATCGGCCTTGCCCAAACGGATCTTGTCGACGCCCTCCTCGACCGACACCGCAGCAGTCGCGCAGGCCGCCACCGGATGCACCATCGCACCGTAGCTGCCGACGTAGGACTGCACCACATGCGCGAGCGCGACGTTCGGCAGCGCCTCCTGCAGGATGTCGTTCGGGCGCGACTCACCGAGCAGGTTGTCGATGTAGAGCGAGCGCATCGAGGACATGCCGCCCATCCCCGTGCCCTGGGTGTTGGCGACCAGGCTCGGGTGCACCCAGCTCATCAGCTCGGCCGGGCTGAACCCGGAGCTGATGAACGCGTCGACGGTGCAGACGATATTCCACAGCGCGACCCGGTCCACCGAGGCCGCCATATCGGCGGAGATGCCCCAGATAGTGGGATCCCAGCCGGTCGGGATCTGACCGCCGACGGTGCGCGACAGCTTGGCCTTGCGCGGTACCCGAATCTCGGTGCCCGCCTTGCGGATCACCTGCCAGTCACCGGAATCGGCGACCGGGGTGATCACCGTGTGCTCCGGATCCGCGGCGTAGAAGGCGCGCGCTTCGGCTTCGCCGCCGACCGTGAAGGTCAGATCCTGATCCAGGAAGACCGAGGTCATCAGCGGTGCGGCATTGTCGATCATGGCGCCGTCGTCCTCGTAGCGGCGCACACCGCAACGCGCGACGACCGCGTCGTGATACTTCTCGGCCAGCTCGTGTTCGGGGACATAGTCACCGGATTCGGCGTCGTACCAGCCGGGCTTGGGCTCGTTCTCCCAAGCGACCAAGCCAGTCGTCCAGGCGAGTTCGAGCACACCAGCGGCCGACAGCTCGTCGGAGACCTCCATCTCGAACCGGGTGCGCGCCGAACCGTACGGGCCGAGCTCACCGGCACCGACGATAACGACCATATCGGCGAGATCGGCGGTCACCGAACCCCATTCGGGCACCGGCAGTGCCGAGCTCATGGTCGGCGGTGCGGGCAGCGCCGAAATCGTCCCCGCCGCAACGGCTTCCTCGGGCTCGGCCGCGACGGCCTCCTGGGCCTGCTTGGCCAGTGCGGGCAGATCGAGCTTGACCCTGGCGAGTCCGCCGGTCAGGTCGATCTGCTGCGGTCCGGTGGCGGTCACCTGACGGGCCCGCGAGGTGCACCACTTGAGCAGCTCATCGGCCATCTCGGCGGTGGACCAGGTGTGCACACCGGCCTGCTCGACCGCGGTCACCATCGGATCGTTGTGGCCCATGAGCCCGGTGCCGCGCACCCAGCCGATGAGGGCGTGTACCAGGGTGACGCGGCTCGACCACGACTTCTCGGCCCGCCACTTGCCGACCACCGCGTCGAGTGCGGCCTTGGACTCACCGTAGGCGCCGTCGCCGCCGAACATGCCGCGGTTGGGCGAACCCGGAAGCACCACATGCAGTTTCGCGTCGACATCGTGATCGATGCCGATCTTGGACAGCCCACCGATCAGCCGCTCGACCGACCAGAGCAGCACCCGCATCTCCATTTCGGCGCGGGCGCCGGCGTCGGCGAGATCACCGGCGACCCGCGGCGCCGCGAACGGCAGCAGCAGGGTCGGGGTCATCGCGTCCTTGATCTTGACCTTCGCACCGCCCGCATTGTCGACCTGCTCGCTGCCGACCCAGTCGATCAGCGCGTCGATGTCCTGGTAGGAAGCCATATTCGCCGGGACGACCCACAGCGCGGCACCGTGGCGCGCGTTCTCGCGGTAGAGCTTGCGGTAGAAGCCGAGCCGCTCGTCGTTGAGGCTCGAGGTGGTGACCACCACCGTAGCGCCGCCGCCGAGCAGTCGACCGGTGGCCGCCGCCGCGATGGAACCCTTACTGGCACCGGTGATCACGGCGACATCCGAGGACCACAGGCCGGACTCTTCGGTGTTCAGCGCCGCCTCGGCGATGCGCTCGTACAGGCCCGCGAGTACCGAGCGGGCCTCGTGCTTGGCCTTCTCACGCCACCAGTTCGCCTGTGCCGCAACGGCTTCACCGGCACCCAGGAAGCCGTCCACCGACTCCTCGCCGGAGCCGATGTCATCGAGCCAGAGCTTGGCCAGATCCTCGCGTGCGGTCGCCCAGCGGTCGTCGATCAGCACGGCTTTGCGGCCGTCGAAGGCAGGCGCGACCAAACGCGGCCAGTCCGAACCCAATTCGGCCGAGACGAGATCGACCAGGGTGTCATCCGAGGCCTCCGGCGCGGAGGCCTGCTCGGTCAGGCCGAGCTGTTCGAGCACCACGCGGGCGGCCGTAGCCAGCACGCCGTCGCGACCGGTGATCTGTTCGGTGAACTCACCCAGCGCCGCGGCGTCCACGGTGGCGCCGCCACCGCCGCCCGCGCTCGGCAGCGATACCGCGACACCGCGACGGGCCGCGACGGCCTGCACGGCGGCGTCGATGGCCGCATCGACCGAGGCGGCGTCGCTCACACTCGCGACCAGCCCGCCGAGATCGCCACCGCGCACGCTGACACCCTCGCGGGTGCCGAGTGAAACCTCGGCGGTGACATGGTTGGCCCAGCCGTCGCCCAGCTCCCAGACCTTCTTGACCCGCTCGGCGATCGCGGCGGGCCGCTTACCGGACGGACCGAAGACCTTGCGCAGGTGATCGCCGATGGCATCGGAGAGCACCGAACCAAAAGGCTTGTAGGTACGGGCAAGTCGCTCGACGGTGGCCGAGAGCGCACCCATATCCGCGTCGGCGGCACCGTCGATCGCACCGAGCGACAGCTCCGAGCCGAGGTCGACGAGCAGCTGATTGCGCCGCGACGAGACACCGTCGCAGAGGCCCTCGATGGTGTCGACCGGGCCGATCTGATCCAGCCGCAGCTTGGTCCACAGCGCGATCAGTACGCGGGTGGCGTCGGCGGCGGTGAACGCGATGTCATCCGGACGCGGACCGCCCGAGCTCGCGACCACCGGGGCGGCCGCCGCGACCGGCGCTGCGGCCGAGACGGTTTCGACCGGCTCGTGGGCGGGCTCGTCGACCGGCGCGGGATCGGTATCGGTCGAGTAGACGACCGCGGCCTCGCGCTCGATATTCAGCACCTCGACGGTGACCGTGCCGAAGGCGGGCAGCTTCAACGTCTGGCTGGCCAGGTTCGCCACGGTCGGCGTTGCGCCCAAACCGATTTCGACGAAACGCTGTACCCCGAGCCCACCGTCGGCGGCATCGGCGAACAGCAGATCCTGGGTCTCGATCCAGCGCACCGGGCTGGCGAACTGCCAGGCCAGCAGCTCGATCAGCACCACGCGGCACAGTTCGGTCGGGCGTGCGGTCCAGTTGTCGAAGTCGGCGAGCACGGTGGCCAGCGGCTCCGAGGGCACCAGATCGGCGATCTCCTGGATGAACGCGCGCTCCAGCGAGAACGGCTTGGGCACCAGGTTCGGAATGTAGCGTCCGACCAGGATTTCCGGGTGCAGGTCCGCGGGCAGCAGCTGTTCGAGCTTCTGCCGGAACTCCGGCACACCCTCGCGCAGCACGGTGGAGTGGAACGGCACATCGATGCCCGGGACCAGGATGAAGGCCCGCTTGCCGCCGAATTCGGCACGGCGGCGGTCGATTTCGGTCTCCAGCGCATCGAGGCCCTTGACCGTGCCCGCGATCGCGTACTGCGAACCGCGCAGGTTCAGGTTGACGACCTCGAGGAATTCCCCGACGCTCTCGCCCACACCCTTGACGAAGTCGATGACCTCGTCATCGGGCAGACCGATCTGCGACGGCCGGATGGCGGCCATCCGGTAGTCGCTGCGACCCTGCGCATCCCGGGGCACCAGCTCGTGCATGGCGGAACCGCGCTGGAAGACGACCTCCAGCACCGCCTCCAGCGGCAGCACACCGGCGACGGCCGCGAGCGCGTTGTACTCACCGACCGAATGTCCGGCCAGCATGGCGCCCTCGACGTAGGCACCTGCCTCGCGCAACTCGGCGACCTGGGCCACACCGAGCACCGCCATGGCGACCTGGGTGAACTGGGTCAGATGCAGCACGCCGTCCGGGTGCCGGTGTTCGACACCGCGCGCCTTGAGGTAGGTCGGGTTGTCCCGCACCACGGCCAGGATCGAAAAGCCGAGTGCCGCACGGGTGTGCTTATCGGCGCGCTCCCAGATCTCCTTGGCGGCCTTGGAGCGGGCGCGGGCGTCCAGGCCCATGCCCTTGCGCTGAATGCCCTGGCCCGGGAAGGCGTAGACGGTCTTCAGGGCGGCGGTGCGACCGGTCGCGGTCATCACCAGATCGCCGTCGGCACGGCAGGAGACCTCGACGATCTCGCTACCCGCGTCGACCGCGATCCGCTCGACCCGCACGTCGATCTCCGCGCCCGGGCGGACCATGCCGAGGAAGCGGGTGGTCCACGCCGTCAAAGTCCTTGCCGGAGTGGAACTTTCGGGATCCACCGCGGACACCGCGTGCTGCGCGGCGGCCGAGAGCCACATGCCGTGCACGATCGGGCTGCCGAGACCGGCCAGCTTGGCGGCCGAATCACTGGTGTGGATCGGGTTGTAGTCACCGGAGACCGAGGCGAAGGCACGCATGGTGCGCGGCGCCAGCATGGTGACGTCACGACGGCGGCGACGCGGGGTGTCGGTGGCGGCATCGGAGACCACACCCGCCGCGCGCGGTGGATCGGTCAGCTCGCCCGCGCCGTTGCGGCCGCGGATGGCGAAGCGTTCGGTCAGCGTCGCCAGCGGCACCACGTCGAGGCCCTGATCCCGCATCTCGCCGACGGACACCCGCACCTCGACGACGCGTCCCAGGTCGGTGTCGACAACGTCACCCGATTCGGCGCGGACAACGAGAATGCTGGTGTCGTGCGGCAGGTCGCGCTCGAGTGCGATCTGGTGATCGAGGTGGACCAGATCCAGCATGCCTTCGATGACACTGTCGCCGTCGGCGCTGCGCGCGGCGCCGAGCACCGCGAAGACGGCGGGCCAGCACGCACCGACGAGCACATCGGGCACGCTGCGCCCGAGCGTGCTCAGTGCGCCGGGCAGGCCCGAACCGGTGACGCCCGCGTGATCGGCGATGAGGTCCGGGGTCCAGGCGACATTGAGGTGTGCGACCTTGCCCTTCACCTCCGGCAGCGCCTGGCCCGCGGCGACCGCGAGCAGTGCGGACATGGCGGTGTCGGCATCGGTTTCGGTGATGACCGGCGCGCCGCCGTTGTAGAGAGAGGTCGGCACGGTGATGCGCAGGCGGATCCGCACAGCGTCACCGCCGAACAGCGGCACCGTGAGCTCGACGTAGGCGTGATCGGCATCCGGGCCGGTGGTTTCGGTAATCGTCGCACCGGTCGGCGGATGGACGGCGCCCTTGTCGTCGACAGTCCATTTGGCGAGGTCGCCGAGGCGGTGGATCGGGTTGACCGTGGTGCGGCCGGACCATTCGACATCCGGCGCGGCCAGCACCGCGTCGACCGGTCCCTCGGTGACGCCGGCGGAGCGGCGCGCGTCGACCGCGACCGGCGACACACCGGCGCGAACCAGCGCGTACGCCGTGTCCTGCTCGAAGCGATCGAGCAATTCACCGACGGGCTCGTCGACGCGGGTGATACCGGCGACCGAGACCGTGCCCGGAATGACACAGACCTGATCGGCCGAATAACGCGGATCATGGGCCTGCCACAGCGAATCCGAACGCCACCAGCGGCGCACGTCACCGTCCACCACGGGCACGAAGTTGACCGGCTTACCCGGGGTCTTGCACAGGCTGACGAAGAACGGCACATCCGCCGGGTGCAGCAGGGTCTGCTCGGCCGCCGGGTACTGCTGCTTCAGCGTGCACAGCGCCTCGACCGGGTTCTCGAAGACCGCGTCGGATTCGAACAGCGTCGGGATCTCGCCGCGGTCGGCCGGATGCAGCCGGGATTCGGTGCGGCGCATCATCTCCGCGAACCGGTCCCGCCAGGTGATGTCGAGCCAGACCGAACGGGTGGCGTCCAGGATGGCGTCGCCCAGGTCGCTGCCGCAGTCGAAGTCCTTGGGGCGGTCCAGGCCGACGGCCAGCTCGACGTAGCGTTCCAGCCACTCGAGGTAGGTCATGGTCGTGACATCGCCGAAGTACGGCTTGGCGGTGGCATTCAGCGCGGCGATGATCTCGTCGCGACGCTCGGCGACCGCGTCGGCGTCACCGGCGACCTCGTCGAGCAGGCGGCCGGTGCGCGAGGCCGCATTGTCGATCTCGTGGATATCGGCGCCCAATTGGCTACGCCCGGAAGCCATTCCGCCGGTCGCGGTGCCCGCGCCGACCCAGTCCGGGGTACCGGGGGTGTCGACGAGCAGCTGCTTGACCTCGGGTGCGGTGGTGGCCTCGAGCGTCGCCATGGCGGCGGTGCCGACCAGTACGCCATCGAGGGGCATCACCGGATAGCCGTGCGGCACAGCCCATTCACCGGTCAGGTATTCGGTCGCACGCTCCGGGGTACCGATGCCGCCGCCGACGCAGACCACCACATTGTCGCGGTTACGCAGCTCGGCGTAGGTCTCCAGCAGCAGGTCGTCCAGGTCCTCCCAGGAGTGGTGTCCGCCGGCCCGGCCGCCCTCGATGTGCATGATCACCGGGTAGTCCGGCACCTCGTCGGCGATGCGCAGCACCGCGCGGATCTGGGCGACGGTGCCCGGCTTGAACGCCACATGCGTGATACCGACCTCGGTCAGCTCCGCGATCAGCGCGACGGCCTCTTCCAGCTCCGGAATGCCCGCGGTGACGACGACACCGTCGAACGGCGCACCCGCCGTACGGGCCTTCTGCACCAGGCGCTTACCGCCGAGCTGCAGCTTCCACAGGTACGGGTCGAGGAACAGCGAGTTGAACTGCACCGCGCGGCCCGGGTGCAGCAGCGTCTTCAGCTCGGCAACCCGGTCGGCGAAGATCTGCTCGGTGACCTGACCACCACCGGCCAGCTCCGCCCAGTGGCCCGCATTCGCCGCCGCCGCAACGATTTTCGCGTCGACGGTGGTCGGGGTCATACCCGCGAGCAGGATCGGCGAACGACCCGTCAGCTTGGTGAACGAGGTCTCGACCACGACGCGTCCGCTCGGCAGACGCACCGGACGCGGCGCGAAGGCCGACCACGGCTGAGCCACCTCGGGCGAGGCGCCGGGAGTCAGCAGGCTGCGCTGACCCGCGCGGGTCGCGGCCGCGAGGATGCCGACCCCGGTGCCCTTGAGTGAGCCGCTGGTGAGCCGGCTGAGCAGATCGCCGGGGCCCAGATCGAGAATCCACTGCGCGCCCGCGGCGACGACGCCGTCGACCTCCTCGACCCAGTCGATCGGGTCGACGAGGATCTCCTTGGCCAGCGAACCCGCAAGCTCCGCATCCAGACCACACTGGGAGGCCCAGCCGCTCACGATGTCGACCGTGTCGGCGAGCGCGGGGTGATGGAAGGCGACATCGACGGCCAGGTCCTCGAAGACCGGCGCGAACACCGCGCCACCGCGCGACTTCGCATCGCGCTCGCGAGTCTGCTCGTCATGGATCTGGGCGCAACGCTGACGCACCCGCTCCAACTGGGTCGGCGTACCGGAAAGCACCACACGCCGCCGACCGTTGCGAATCGAAACCACCGCGGCCGCGGCGGGGTCCACGCCCGCGGACACCTCGGCCACCACCGTGCGCAGATGTTCGGGATCGACATTCGATACCGCGACCATCGACGAACGCTCGCCCACCGGCATGAGGCCGCGCCGGCGGGCAACCAAACCCGCTGCGGCGCCGATCATTTGGGCGATGGCGAGCAGTTCGGCGTCACGCTGTCCACCGGCCTGCACCGAGGTCGCGGCGAGGCGCCCCTGCGAGTGACCGACAACCGCGACCGGCGCGTGCTCGTTGGCATCCAGACCCTGCAGCCGCAGCGCGCGCACGGCGGCCACCTGCGTCAGGAATACACCCGGCATCGACACTACGGCCGAGCGGAGCACCTGCTCCGAAGGCGCGGCGGAAACCTCCGCCTCGTCACCGTCGGCGAGCTCGTTCTCGAGCATCCAGCCGATCGGGTCGAAACCGACCGGTCGCACTACAAGTAGTTGTGCCGCAACGGGTTCCAGCAGCGTCGCCGCTTCATTGACCAATGCGGTCAGCTCGGGCTCCAGTGCGGCATCGCGCCCGATCTCCTCCAACTCACCGAGCCAACGCGCACCCTGCCCACCGAAGGCCAGCGCGTAGGGCGTTCCGCCCAGCAGTCGATCCAGCAGCGGGGCCCTCGACCCCCCTTGCTGTGGCGCCCCAACCACTTTCGGGCTCTGTCCGGTTCCGGCCGCAGTGCTCTCATTGATCGTCAAGACGCTTCGACTTCCTTCTCTGGCGACATGCCGTCGAGACACGCCGCTCCCTCCGGTGCGCAGGTGTTCCTCACCAATGAGCCCTGATGACTGCAAGGATTCCAGAAAATCATGAGGAAATCCTCACGTTTGCTCTCAGGATCGCCGCTTACCGCCAGGTATTTCCGTACTCTCGTACCAGAATACTCAGAAACATGACCCTCCCTCATGTTCAAAGCCGCTGGTCCACCCGGTTACCAACACGTACGAAACATGAGCACTCCTCACGTTGACCGTTATCGAATCGTTATAATGCCAGGTGGGGTTACTGGCGAGTACGACATGCCGGGGCTGCGCTTCGCGATGTCGGTCAAGCCCGGTAGAGTTTGGACGGTCGTACCATCAAGCGCGAGTGGCGAAATTGGCAGACGCGCCAGATTTAGGTTCTGGTGTCCACGGACGTAGGGGTTCAAGTCCCCTCTCGCGCATTACTCGAGCACCGATTTGCGTCAAATATGACGCAAATCGGTGCTCGACCACCTCCTCGCACACGTTCTCCCCTTGCTCGAGCCGTCGGACGTGGCCGAGGTGGGACAGCAACGCCACTCGCAGCACACATTTCCGTCACTCGTCACACCTCTGCGTGCGCGAGTAGAAGTTCGCTCACCCCTTTGACACTCGGCAACGGCACAACTGAGACGGACGCGTGCGCGAGCGATCCCTCGCACACGTGCCGCCCAGCTCACTCGAGACGATCCGATGTTTGCTGACGCTCCGGCAGCCATCACGGCCGGGCCACACGCCCCACGGCTGGGCGGACCAGCCCCCACGGAGGCCGACGTCGGTGAGGGCCGCCGCGAACTGGCCGAACCGAGGAAGTCACCGGCATGGCGAATCCGCACTGCGCCAAGTCATCCGCCGTCGCGGCACAGCGAGCTAACGGATCAGTTCGTCCAGACGCTCCCACAGATTGATGTTCTTGACGGCATTCTTGCTAGCGCGTGAGCCCACCGCCGGTCGGCGGGAGCCAGTCCTCCGTGCCTGCTCAGTTGACCCGCTGCCCACCCGTCTCGGCGGCATCATGGTGGCCGGACGGCCGAATCTGTTCGACGACCTCAACACCAGGAAACTGCCTGGGTTTTCACAGGGCACCGAGGTAGGTCATCACCACCAGAACGAACGCGGTGGTGGCGGTGAAGCTGATGCCACCACCGTCGCGGATCGCGTCGGTGATGTGCCCGCCACCGAAGTAAGCGAGCAGACCGGCGATGATGCCGATCAAGCTGGCGACGATGATCAGCAATGCCTTGGGGCTGGCGCTCGTGATTCGCGCACTGATTCGACTCCGCGACAAGCGGCGGCCAATCACGCTCGCAGTCACCCCTGGTGAGCCGCACGGTGACGCCGTGCGCACCGGCCTCGGATCCGGACACCGTGGCCGCGCGTACCACTCGGACGCCGAGTTGTTCGGCCCGGGCGAGCAGGATGCGTTCGATCCCTGCCTGCGGAATCAGCATCAATGCCCGTTCCGCACCGGCGAAGTCGGGATCGGTGCGGTCCACGCGGCCGGGTTCAAGGGTGGAGATCCCCGCGAAATGCCCACCGAGATGGCGGGTCCGGCTGCGCATGGTGTCCAGATCGGGTTCCTATTCGCCGGGTAGCCGGCGCAGTGGTGCCATCCGCACCAGCATCCGGTCCCAGGCCTGCTGTAATTCCGGGTACAGGCCGCGGCGCCGGAACGCCTCGACCGTCATGGCGTTGATGGCGAGTTATTTGATCGTGGTGTCTGGCTCGGGCAGCCGCTCCAGCACGACCACCGACGCACCTTGCAATCGCGCCTCGCAGGCCAGCATCAGTCCGGCCGGACCCGCACCGGCCACGATAACATCCCAGCTCACCGGGGGCTCCTCGTCCTGCGATCGGTTGCGTCACAGAGGATGCAACCCGGATCCCGCACCGCCGAACACCCCTGTACCGGCCGCGGGCACCACTATCGGACGATTCGGCGACCGCCGGACGGGTGCGGTGCCGGGCGCGAGTGCTGGGCGGACCGGATCCGCTCGGCGGCCAGTCGGCGCAGTGTCGCGACCGGGCCGACGAGTGCGCCGCCGGGCCGCAGCCGGTCCTCGCGCCACGCGGCGACCGTGGTGATCGAGCCGTCGATTCCCTCCAGGGGCAGAACGTGCACCCGTTCGTCGGCGAAGACCTTCCCGGCTCCGGTGCAGCGCCCCGCGATGGTGAACGCCTGACCGCTGGCCACCACGTGCGCGATACCGTCCGGGCTCAGCGCCCCGGCCGCGGCGCACCGGCGCGCACCGCGGCGCCGAATCGCCTCCTCCACTGATTCCAGCGGGGTCGGCCCGGCACCGAAACCCAGGGGAACATAAGGGAGATGGGCGAGTTCGTCGAGCCGGACCGAGGTGCGCTCGTCGAATCCGATACCCGCGGCGACCACGGCCCCGATCGGCTGGCATTCCAGGCGCGCACGACCGACTCCCGGCGCGGCGGCCGGTTCGATGACCAGTGCCACATCCACCGCACCGGTCTGCAGTGCGTGCATCAGCCGCGCGCTCTCGGCCGGATGCAGGCGGACCGCGATATCGGGATGGGCGGACAGGGCGGACAGCACCGCGGTCCGCACCGCTGCCGACACTTCGGGCGCGATCCCGAGGGTGAGGGTGTGCGGGCACGCGCCGGTGGCCTCGCGCACGAGTGCCGGTACCGCGTCGACCCGCCGCATGATCTCGCGTGCTGCGGGCAGCAGGCTCGTACCGGCGGCGGTGAGCTCGATATGGTGATGTCCGCGGATGAACAAGTCGCGGCCGAGTTCACGCTCGAGATCGCGGATCCGCCGGCTCAGCGGCGACGGCGACAGATGCAGGCGAGCTGCCGCACGGGTGAAACTGAGCTCCTCGGCGACGGCGATGAAGTAGCGCAGGTGCAGCATCTCCACCTGTCCACCTTACGGTCATCCGACCGTTGCGGTCATGTGCACCTGTCCGGATCGGTCGTGGTCAGGGGCAACGGCCGGTCCTACCGTCGAGACATGATGCCCACGGAAGTTTCGCTGACCGACCGGCTGCTCGGCGCGGTGTCGAGCCCGGCCACCGACGACGATTTCGACCTGCACGCCGAATTCGGCGACGTCCTCGCCGGCATCGGGATGCGCCCGGCCGACACTGGCGGCAGGGTCGAGTTCATCGGAGCGGATCCGATCGTGCCGAGCACCTTGCGACTCGGCGCGGCGGGGGCGATCGGCCTCGCCACCAAATCCGCCGCGGTGGCGAAACTGTCACGGATGCGCGGCGGTGCGGACCAGGACATCGCCGTGGACCTGCGCACCGCGGTGCACCGGCTGGCCCCGTTCCGCGGCCGCTGGGAACGGCTCAACGGCTACGCTCCCGCCGCGCCGGTGAACGCTTCTCCCGCATTCGGTTTCGAGTTCTACCGCACGGCCGACGACCGCTGGGTGATGCCGCTGAATCCGTACCCGGGAATCAAGGTCGCCGCACAACGACTGCTCGGTGTGCCCGATGACGTGGACGCGGTGGCCGCGGCGATACGGCGCAGACGGGCACGGGATCTCGAGGACGACGGGGCCCACGCCGGGGTGGTGCTGCCGATGTTGCGCACCCTCGCGGAACTGACGGCCGAGCCGCATTTCCGCGACGGGCTCGCCGATATGCCCTTGATCGAGATCACCCGGGTCGCTGACAGTGCACCGGAACCGTTGCCCGCCACCGCGGATCAGCCGCTCGACGGCGTGCGTGCGCTCGGGATGGGGCACGTGATCGCCGGCGCCGGTACCGGGCGCGCACTCGCCCTACACGGCGCCGATGTCCTGAACCTCTGGCGGCCGGGCGATTTCGAGCACGACGTGACGTACATGACCGCGAATGTCGGGATCCGCTCCAGTACCGTCGATCCCTTCGACGCCGACGGTGCCCGGCTGGTGCGGGCTCTGCTCGCCGGCGCCGACGTGTTCTTCGCCAACCGGCGGCCCGGATATCTCGGCCGGATCGGGCTGACCGCGGAGCAGGCCGCCCAGGTGCGGCCCGGCATCGTCCACGCCACGATCTCCCTGAACGGTGAGCGCGGGCCGTGGGCCGACCGGGTGGGATTCGATCAGTCGGCGGGCTGCCTGACCGGTGCCATGCTGCTGGAGGGCACGCCCGACCGGCCCGCACTGTCACCGATCACGGTGGTCAACGACTATATCGTCGCCTGGCTGCTGACCGCGGGCATCGTGGAGGCGCTGGCCCGGCGCGCGGTGGAAGGCGGTAGTTATCGGGTCCACGTCGGCCTCACGCGGGTCGCGCTGTGGATTCTCGGGATGGGGTATTTCGACCGGGACTACGCCGCCGAGATCGCCGGAACCGGTGACCGGCACAGCTGCCGGACCCCGGAGATGTTCACCGCGGATACGCCGCTGGGCCACTATCGCGGTCTCACCGACCAGGTGTCGATGTCGGCCACGCCCGGGCGGTACCGCACGGCGCTGATGCCGCGCGGCGCCGCCCGGCCGGGCTGGCTGGTCAGGCCGCGATGATGCGAACCGGCATGGCGGTGATGCCGGTGAACTGGTACGACCGCAATCGCGGTGTGGGTCCGGTGATCTCGATGCGATCCACCTTCCGCGCCAGGGTCTCGAACATGATCTCGATCTCGGTCACGGCCAGATGTTTGCCGATGCAGAAATGCGGCCCGCCACCACCGAATCCGAGGTGCGGATTGGGATCGCGGCCGATATCGAAGGTCTCGGGATCGGCGAACACAGTTTCGTCGCGATTGGCCGACACCAGATGAGCCATCACCTTGTCACCAGCACGGATCGTCTGCCCGCCGACCTCGGTATCGACCAGCGCGGTGCGCCGGAACACCTTGGTCGGCGAGACCCAGCGCACGATCTCCTCGGCAGCGGTGCGGGCCAGTTCCGGATCCTGTTGCAACCGCGCCCACTGATCCGGGAACTGCGCGAAGGCCTCGACACCACCGGCGATCGAGTAGCGGGTGGTCTCGTTGCCCGCCACGGTCATCAGGATGAAGAACGCCTGGAATTCCTCGTCGGTCAGCTGATTTCCCTTGTCGTCAGGGCTGACCATCTTGGTCACGGTGTCGTCCAGCGGGCAGCGCCGGCGCTGGGCGCCCAGCTCGGCGGCATAGCCGGACATGCCGATCACCGCATCCCGGGTCGCCTCCGCGCCGCCGTGCTCGTGATCGGTCTGCCCGGCGATGGCACGTGACCATTCGAAGATCAGATGACGATCCGAGCGCGGGATACCCATCAGTTCGGCGATCACGATCAGCGGCAGCTCGGCGGCCAAGGTGGGGATCAGATCGAATTCGCCCTGGGCCAGGGCATTGTCGACGATCGCCGCGCACTCCTGCGCGATCCGGGGCCGCAGGCGATCCACCGCGCGGGGGGTGAAGCCGCGATTGACCAGACCTCGGATGCGGCTGTGCCGGGGCGGGTCCTGGTGGATCATCATGCGCCGCTGCACATCGATGGCGACCTCGTCGAATTCCTGCGGCTGCGAACCCTTGCGCTCGGAGGAGAACAGTTCCGGATGACGGGCCACATGGACGATATCGGCGTGGCGGGTGAGGGCCCAATGTCCCTCGGGCACTTCGGGATCGCGGTGATGGTAGACCGGAGCCTGCTGGCGCAGCACCGCGAAATCGGCGTACGGCGGACCGTCCAGATAGCGCTCCTGATCGAAGACATCGATGGTGTCGAGGCTGGTCAAGGGAATGGCTCCTTCACGGTCGGCCGTTTCGGCGACTCGCCGCGATCATGCACGGGATCTGTTGCGGGCGAGCATGTTTGCGCACCGGAAAGCCTAGGAAGGCAGGGGCGGGACCGGCACCCCTATCCGGGGCGGGGCGGTCCCCTAACGTGCGGCGGCGGGGCCTGGAGGTTTAGGGGTTCGTCCCGGGACCTGACGTGGATCGCACGGCGGGCAGGCAGGGTTGTCGCCCGGAGGCAGGCAGATCGCAGACCACAAGATCGTTGCCGGCCACAATTTCGACAACTCCAGTTGTCGATACGGCGGACCCGCCGACGAGTCACCGCCGTGAGGCTCCGAGCGACAACTCAGGTTGTCATCTGCGGACATCAGCGCTTCGTCGGCATCTCCGCTGCATCCAGCCGCTCCGCGCTACCGGGGATCCCCGCCCTGCGGCCACCGCTTACGCGCCGCCTGCCGGGTGATTCCCACCAGGCGACCGACGTCGCCGTACGACGCACCGGCGGCCAGTGCCGCATGAGCACAGTCGTCGACCCGCGCGGCCGCGGCCCGCCGTGCCGCATCCGCCTCGGCCAGCGCATCGAGGGCCGAACCGGCTGCCGTGGTCGCGGATTCGGTGCCCGGCTCCCCCATCACCAACGGCCGCAGGCACGGACCGAGCAGTTCGACCAGGCGTTCGGCCGGCGCGTCGGCCACGCCGGGCAGATGCACCATGTATCGGGCGATCAGTACGCCCAGTACCAGCGTGCCGATCAGCACCGACCGCCGCTCAGCATCGGGGCCGACCAACACCCGGGTCCACGGACTGGTCTCCGGATTCATGATGGCGCAGCGCACGGCATGAGCCGCATCGGGATGGGTGAGCATCGAGCGCAGCACCGGCATGGTCCGGTCCTCCTTGCGGTCCACATCCGCCATGGCGTGCCGGAGCAACCGTTCACCCAATTCCTCGGGCGGACCCTCGAGTGCGTCGTCGAGTGTCTCCGGAATGCCCGCGACCTCGTCGAATAGCGCGCTCTTGGTACCGAAGTGCTGCATCACGAGCGCCGGGTCGACCTCGGCGCGCTGCGCGATGGCGCGGATGGTGGTCTCGATGTAGCCGCGCTCAGCGAACAACTCGCGCGCCGCGTCCAGAATCAGCTGCCTGGTCTGGCGGCGACGCTCGGCACGGCTGGCCGGAGCCGCGGTTTCCCGGACCGGCGCCTCCATTTCGTGAACCGGCATGACAACCTCACTCAACATGTGTAGACGAAAATGCTCTGCAGCTCTATGCTGAACTGAGTCTACAAGCGTGGAGCCGATGCGCAGCGCCGCGGGGTCGCTCTCCGCCTTCTTCCCCAACCTTCCCGAACGGACTGTTGATGACCAGCCGAGATATCCAGCCCGACACCAGAATTCCCGCCGCAGACGCGCCGCCGGACCCCGCCACCACCGCCCGCAATCGCAGGCTGTCGATCGCGCTGGGCGTCATCGTGACCTGTCAGCTCATGGTCGCGGTGGACAGCAACGTCGTCAATATCGCGCTGCCGGAGATCCAATCCGGGCTCCGGATGTCCGCGCAATCGCTGGCCTGGGTGTTCAGCGCCTATTCGCTGGCCTACGGCGGACTGCTGCTGCTGGGCGGGCGGGCCAGTGACATCCTCGGCCGGCGCCGCATGTTCTCCTGGGGCCTGCGCCTGCTGGTCCTGGCCTCGATCCTGGGCGGTATCGCGCCGAACGGCGCTCTGCTGATCGCCGCGCGGGCACTGCAGGGCGTCGGTTTCGCCTTCGCCGGACCGGCCGCGCTGTCGATGATCGCGGCAACCTTTCCCGAGGGACCGCAGCGCACCCGGGCACTGGGTGTGTTCTCGATGGTCACCGGGCTCGGGATAACCCTCGGCCTCATCGTCGGCGGTGTACTCACCACGTTCAGCTGGCGTCTGGTGTTCTTCATCAATGTGCCGATCGGCCTGGTGACCATCCTGCTGGCGCGGCGCTATCTCGACGAAACCGAGCGCCACCGCGGCACTTTCGATCTCCTCGGAGCGATCGTGTCCACGCTGGGCATGGTCGGCATCGTCTACGGTCTGACCAATGTGACCAACGGCTGGACCACTGCCGCGACCGTGGTCCCGTTCGTCGTGGGGGTGGTGCTGGTGGCCGGATTCGTCTTCATCGAACGCCACGCCGAGCAACCGATCATGCCGTTGCGGTTGCTCGGCAACCGGATCCGGGCCGGGGCTTATCTGACGTTCGTGCTGTTGATGGCGACCATGGCCGGTACCTACATCCTGCTGTCGCTCTACATCCAGGACGCGCTCGGCTTCAGCCCGCTGGTGGCCGGTCTCGCCTTCCTGCCCATGGCGGTCGTGCAGTTCGCGGTCGCGAAGTGGGCGTCGAAACTCATCGCCCGGTTCGGACGTAAACAGGTCCTGGTGACCGGCGTGATCCTGATGCTGGCCGAAGCGGTCTGGCTGACCACCACCACCGGTTCGAGCAACTACTTCACCGGAGTTCTCGCGCCGTTCGTCCTGCTGGGCGCCGGTCTGAGCCTGGCCTTCGTCACCTTGAACATGACCGTGCTCGGCGGACTGGAACCGCGGGACATGGGTGCGGCGTCCGGTCTGCTGCAGGCCACCCAGCAGATCGGCCTGTCGCTGGGCGTCGGCATCCTGACCACGATCTACCAGGCCGCCCGCACCGATCGCGAACACACCGGCGCCACCGCACACGACGCGTTGGCGCACGGACTGTCCATGGCGGTCATCGCGGCGGTCGCCTTCGCGGCGGCAGCGCTGTTGATCAGCCTGTTCGTGATCAAGGAACCGAAGCAACCGGCGGCCTGACACCGTGAGCCTCCGCCGCGGCCTCCCCCGCCCGACCGCAGCGGAGGCCGTGGCGCTCTCTCATGCCGCGCCGCGGCGGCCCAGATCCTGTCCGCCGGCCCGGGGCCGCAATTCGACCCCCACACCACGTGGGGTGAATCCGCCGTGCAGATAGGCCGCCAGATCGCCGCGGCCCTTGACCCGCAGCTTCCGGTACACCCGGGTCAGATGCTGTTCGACCGTACTGACCGTGATGTACAGCTCCGCGGCGATCTCCCTGTTCGTGCGACCACCGGCCGCGAGCATTACCACGCGCCGCTCGGCCGCGCTCAGGACGTCACTGTCACCGTCCTCAGGACCGGCCGCCCGCACCGGAAGAATCGATTCGATGGGCCGGCGGCCGATATCGAGCCGGTGCAGCAGCGGTTCCAGGGACAGTTCCTCGGCCAGCCGGGTCGCACGCTGGGCCGTTTGCCGGGCGTGGCGGGGCTCGCCGAGCCGCACCTGCGCATCGCCCAGATCGGCGAGCGCATACGCCAATTCCATTCGGTCCAGCGAGTTCTCCAGGGATTCGATGGCCCGCAGCAGGATATCGCGGCGCGCGCCGTCGTCGCGTTCGGTCGCCGCGACGGTGCGCAGCGCGATCCCGTACGCCCGGGGTTGGCCCGGATTCGTGCGGGCGAGCTGTTCGGCGGCCAACTCGGTGGCCTGGCGTTCCCGGCCCAGACGCAGCAGCACCGCCGCCGCGTCGGCCCGCCACGGCAGGAAAGTGGGCTGGTCGATGCCCCATTCGCCCATCAGCTTGCCGCAGGTCGACAGATCGTCCAGTGCCGCCCGCAGCCGATCGCCCACCAGCAGCCGCCGGCCCCGGGCATAGAGGAACTGCACGCCGTAGCGGGTATCGAAAACGGCGTCGGGCAACTGGATCAGGCAATCGCCGGCGGTCTGCCAGTCGCCCAGGGCGGTCGCGGCGATCAGCACCCGCGAGACGACGGTGCCCAGCGCCACCCCCCACGCCTGCCGTGGAACCAGATCCAGTGCCGCCAGTCCGTCGCGCCGGGCCGCGGCCATATCGCCGCGCCGGATGGCGATCTCGGCGCGCGTGCCGGTCAGCAGCGCCTGCCAGGTCACGGCCTCCTGTGCGACCGATTCGCGCACCAGCGAATCACACCAGCGCTCGGCGAGATCGACTCGATCGGCGTGTACCAGGGCCAGCAGCGCGGACACGATCGACCGCAGCGACGAACCCGACAACCGAGTGGTCTGCAACAACCATTCCGCCGTCGGGACGGTGTGCTCGGTGGGGCCGATCTCGAGGACGTCGGCCAGCAGCCCGGGACCGCGCACCGACCGGTTGGCGATGATGCGCACCCGGGCGCCGCTTGACGGTTCGCCGAAGCGGCCGCTACCGGCCAGCAGGCCGGGGTGGGTCGACCGCATCCAGGTCCGGATCGAGGTGAGATCGGCCGCGCAGCGATCGTCGAGTGCGGCGTCGGTCTGTTCGATGCGCTCAAGAATCTCGGTCGTCGCGCCCCCACGCCCTTGCCACAGCAGCGGATTCAGCAGACCGACCATCTCCTCGACGGGCACCCGGCCCGCGCGCACCGCCTCGAGAACGGTCGCCACCGATTCGGTGGTGTTGTCCGGATTGCCGCGGGAGTCCACGTGAATGCGCAGAATCGCCAGCGCCACTTGCCCTTCCGCGGTTGTCACCATGGGCTCGGCGGTGCGCAGGCATTTGGCCGCGAACTTGGAATCATCACGCTGTAACGCCTCGCGCGCCGCGGCCAGCAGGATCTCGAGCGCCCAGGGTTCGTGCACGGCTCCGGCCGCGACTAGATGGACCGCGATGCGATCGGGCCGGCGGTCGTCGTCGTAGAGCAGTCCGGCGACGCGGCGATGCAGTTCGGCGCGTTCGGCGATACCGAGTTCGCCCAGGACGGCAGCCCGCGCCGCGGGATGACGGTAGCGTTCCCCGTCCAGGATGCCCGCCTCGGTGAGCGCCAGCACGATTGCCGCGGCGGTGGCCTCGTCCTCGCCGATCAGCTGGGGCAGCAGTGCGAACGATCCCGATTCCGCCAGCACCGCCAGGTAGCGGGCGGCACGCAGGAATCGGCGGCAGCCGCGATGCACGCACGCCAGCGCGGCCTTGGCGAACTCGTCACCGGCGACCGGATCGGAAAGTCGTTGTGCCAGTGCGAGTCCGGCCGATCCGTTGTCCTCGGTCAGGGCGCGCAGCAGGAACGGGCTGCCGCCGGTGAGGCGGCGCCAGGACTGCGCCAGACCCGGCCCCACCGGTACGCCGATGCGCTCGGCCAGCGTCTCCCGGACACCGTCGACGGTCAGCGGGCCAGTGCGGAGTAGGTGGAACCGGGGCCTGCGGAGCAATTCGGTGATCGGCACCGCGCGCTTGTCACCGGCGAACGTCGGGAGATCGGTGCGGGTTCCGATGATCATGACCCGCGACGACCGGAGGCGGCCGCTGAAATACAACAGCGACTGGAGTGAGGCCAGATCCGCGTACTGGAGGTCGTCGACGATGATGGCGACCGGTGCCTGTGCCGACAACCGCAGCACTATCGCCCACAGTTCCTGATTCGCGTGATTGCGAAGAACCTGCGCGTCCCGGTCACCGGCCACGCCGGTGAGCCGGGATGCGCTGTCGGACAGCAACTGCCGGATGCGCACATAATCGTCGTGGTCGCGCAGGCCCGCGAACAGTTGCTGAAGAATTCCGAATGCCTGATCGCACTCTCGGGGCGAACCGACGGCCTCGAGGATTGTGGTGCCCTCCGCGGACAACTGTTCCGCGAATATCTGGAGCAATTCCGTCTTGCCGCTCCCGACGGGACCGGCAATCAGCGATATCCCACCCTTACCGGCAATACATTGGTGATGGATCCGCTCCAGAGTGACAAGCTGTGATCGACGTTCGACAAACAACGGGGCGCCCTCATCTCGCTCTTGGCGACCACGCGCCGGGGATCGAGGAACCTCATCGTTCTGCCCCGGGGCACCGCGGTACGGGGCCCGGCGGGGCAGCCCCGTATCTTTCAGACCGAAGGGCACGGCATTGACGGAAATGCGGCACCGTGCCGTACTTCTCGGCTGAGAGTGAATTGCGGTCGGCCGAATCGAAGCATTACCGTACTGCTATCGTAACCGACCGCCCAACCGCGTGCAGTCCGCCGTTGCGGGGCAACGGTCGGTTCATATCCGGAATACAGGGGGTTTTCCGCTTTTCCGATTCCGTTCACACTGAGCGGAAAAGGGTGCGCCCGAAATCTCAGCCGAACACCTGCCGATCCAGGCCGGGGTGGAACTGGACGTACTCGAATTCGACACCGTCGGAGTGGCGGATCAGGGAACTGCGTCCGGCCGGTCCGTCGAACGGTGCCACCGTGATCTGCGCACCGGCCCGCTCGAGCAGGGTCAGCGTGGCGTCGAGATCCGCGACGATCACCGGGCCGACCGTGCCCCGGTAGCGGGCCAGCGCCTCCTCGGTTCCGGCCACCACGCAGAAATCGCCGATCAGCGCGATATCGAAGCGGCCGAAGGTAACCTCGAAATCGGGGTCGCGGCCGACGAGTTCGCGCAGCACCCCGACGGTGTCCTTCAGATCCTCGGTCAGGACGCGGGCGTAGGTCTTACGAGGCTGGTGGGTCATGGCTCTCCTATCGTCGCGGCCGGTCGGATCGGCCGTTCGGCACCGACCAGCCGCAGCACTTGGCGTGCGACACTGTCGTTTTCGCGGAAGCCGAGCGCATTGGTGCGCGGTCTGCTGAACGCGCCCGCGATGCGCAGGCTGGTGTGCGGCCCCAGGGCGAAGCGCCGCGGGTGCGCGACTCCGCCGGAATCGAAGAGCTGTCCATCAATTCCGGAGGTGTGGATGCGGCCGGTGCTGAGGATCGACGACTCGCCGACGAGTCGCTCCGCCCCCAGTCGGCCGCGATCGTGCAGGGCGCGCACGATCGGGTTGGTCGTGCGGGTGACATCCGGTGGCGGCAGCCGGGCATCGACCAGCGTCGTCGCGGTGACCGAGCCGGGGACCTTGCGGCTGCCGCCCAGGAACAGGCCCCCCTGCTCGTCGGTGTCGACCCACATCTCGGGTCCCAGGAACGTGACGATCCCGGCGCGTTCGAGGGCCAGCAATTCCTCGAGCCGCGCCCGGGGCGGCCCACTACCGATATAGCTGAAGAAGCCGAACCACCACCCGTCCACATCGAACAGTTGCGATTCCGGATCGAGTTTTCCGGTGGCGACGGCGGTGGGTAGTTGCCGGAACACCGAGAGCATCGCGGTGACCGCACCGAGGTCGGCGCTGAACGTGCTGTCCCCACCGCGGTCGAGCACCCGGGCGATGTGCTCGCGGACCCGTGCGGCCAGTGCGGGCGCGTCGGCGGCGGTCACCGCGGCCAGCGGGCGATCCAGTTCCTCCGGGTCGAACCGGTCCTCGGCGGCGGGAACGGATTTGGCCACCAATGTGCGCAATTGCTCACTGTCCCAGTCGAGTTCGCGGTAGCGCTCGGCGAATTCGGCGAACTCCATCCGCACCCGCTCGGGATGAGCGGTGAACAATTCGGTGTAGTAGCCCCAGCCGAGTTCCTTCGCGATCAGCGGCCACAGGTCCGTCCGGAACCGGATCGGGCCGGGCCGGGCGGCCAGTGCGGCGATCTCGGCCGGACCGAAGAATCGCGGCAATTCCGCTGCGGCACCGAGTAATCCGTAACCGGGTTTGGGCCGGTACGGGACCCCGCGACGGGATCCGATGTACAGGGTCGGCTCGGCGCCGGAGGGCCGGTAGACCAGGGCACCGTCGGCGTCGGTCGCGTAGCTGCCGCCGCGGCCCTCGGTCAGCAGCGTCAGCAGATCGATGAAGGCGAGGCCGAATCCCCGCACCAGCACCGGTTCACCGGGTGCGATCGGCGACAGGTCGGTATCGGCGGTATAGCCGGGCGGGAAGTAGGTGTGGCCGTGCCGACGCGCGAAATCGCCGAGCGCACTGCCGGATTCGTCGGTCTCACCGTCGAGGTGGCCGACGGTCAGCACGACCACATCGGCCCGCAGCGGCCGCGGCTCGTCGCGCAGCCACACCAGCTGATCCTCGCCGGATTCGGTCAGGTCGACCGCCTCGGTACCGTGTACCCGAACCTCGACCGACTCCGGCCGGGTGTCGAGTATCCGGCGGTAGCACCAAGACAGATAGGCGCTCTGCATGCGCCGGGTGTGGAAGGTCGCGGGCGTGGCGCGGTCCAGTTCATCACGCAGTCCCGGATCGAGTTCGACGCTGAGCGTGCCGTCGCGCACGTGTTCGATCCACTCGGCGAGGGTGGGGCCGGGTCTCGGCGGACCCTCGCAGCGCACACTGTCGTCGGTGAACATGGTGACGTCGGCGGCCTTGGAATTCATCAACAGCAGCGGCGACTGGTCGTGACGCCACACGCGTCCTGGGCCCGGTGGAAACGGATCGATCAGGTGGACCACAAGATTCCGGTCGCCCAGCAATTCCGGCGCACCGGCGCAGATCCGTTCCAGCACGCCGATGCCCTTGGGCCCGGCACCGACGATGGCGACGGTCCGCGAGGCGGATTCATTCATGCGCAGCCTCCGCAGGATCAGCTCGGCACCGGCGCCACCGGCCGATCGGATATCTGCCGATCGTCCGAACGCACCGCGGTCGCAGCGAGCAGCTGCCTGGTATACGGGTCTCGGGGATGGGCGAATACGCGGGTCGCCTCGCCGTCCTCCACGATCCGGCCGTCCTTCATCACGAGGATCCGGTCGCTGAGATGGTGGATGACGCCCAGGTCGTGGGAGATGAACAGCATGGCGACGCCGAGTTCGTGCTGCAGGGCGGTGAGCAGATCGAGGATCTGCGCCTGCACCGAAACGTCCAGTGCCGAAACCGGTTCGTCGCAGACGAGGATCTCCGGGCCCGGCGCCAGCGCGCGGGCGATACCCACCCGCTGCCGCTGACCGCCGGACAGTTCGCGTGGGCGGCGGTCGAGTGCGGTCGCTGCGAGGCCGACCTGATCGAGGAGCTCGAGGGCGCGGGTCCGGCGGGCCGAACCGCGCGGGACGCCGCCGCGCGCGATGGCGGCGCCGAGGATCCCGGCGACGGTGAGCCGGGGATCGAAGGAGCCCAGCGCATCCTGATAGATCGCCTGGATCCGGTGCCGGTGCGGACGGCGACGGCGTTCGCGCAGCTCACTCCATGCCAGGCCGTCGAAGTGGACGGTGCCGGTGTCAGGTCCGGTCAGGCCGAGCACGATCCGTCCCGTCGTGGTCTTGCCGGAACCCGATTCACCGACGACGCCGAGCACCTCCCCCGAGCGGAGGTGGAACGACACCTCACGCACGGCGTGGTGACGGCCCCCGCCCGGGACGCGGTACGACTTGCCGATGGAGTCGACCTCTAGCAAGACATGGCCGGTGTCGGTGGCGGGCGCGGCCGAGGGGATGCGCAGCGGTGCGGTGGCCACGGCATCGGGATGCCAGCAGCGGACATCGTGAACCGGTCCGTCGTGGAGGTCGTGACGACCGCGCGCGTCATGGCCGTCGCGTACCTCACGACCGTCGTGGGCACCGTGACTGTCGTGGGCGGAATAGGCACCCAGAGCGGGCAGTTCGCGCACACACTGCTCGTCGGCGTGCGGACAGCGGGCCGCGTACGGGCAACCATCGGACTGCGGCGCGGCAACGGCCCGAGGCCGACTGCTACTGCCCTCCGACAAGGTGCTGTCCGGGCTGCTCGACTGACCGCTGCCCCGACCATTCGGCGCACTGCCGTTCCGGCTGCCCAGCAGGGAGCTGCCTTGACCATTCGACACGCTTGTGTCGCTGCTGCCCGACGGGAGGCTGCTCCCGGTCTCCGACGGGGAGCCACTTCGGCTGTCCGACAGATAAAATCCTCGGCTGTCGCCCGTGGGCACTGCGGCCAGCAGGGCACGTGTGTACGGGTGCCGCGGATCACTCAGAATACGTTGGGCCGGACCGTATTCCACGATGCGGCCGCCGAACATCACCGCGACCCGGTCCGCCAGCCGGGACACGACGGTCAGATCGTGACTGATCAGCAGGATCGACATCCCGCCCGCGCGCAGTTCGCGCAGCAGGTCCAGGACCTGGGCGGCGACGGTGGCGTCCAGGGCGGTGGTCGGCTCGTCGGCGAGCAGTAGATCCGGGCCCGCGGCGATGGCCGAGGCGATCAGCGCGCGCTGACGCAATCCCCCCGAGAGCTCGTGCGGATACTGGCGCGCGCGCCGTTCGGGTTCGGGCACACCCACATCGGTGAGCAGTGACAACACCATGTCGTCGACGGAACCGCGCCGGGTCGCGGTGTGGATGCGCAGCGGCTCGGCGATCTCGGCGCCGGTGCGGCGCAACGGATCCAGCGCGACCATCGCGTCCTGCAGTACCAGTGCGATGCGCCGCCCGCGCAGGGTGCGCCAGCCAGGCTCGTCGAGGGCGAGCAGATCGGTGTTCTCGAAATCGAGCCGGCGGGCGGTGACGGTCGCGTCGTCACCGGTCAGCCCCATCAGGGTGCGCGCGGTGACGCTCTTGCCGGAACCGGATTCGCCGATGACGGCGAGACATTCGCCCGGATGTACCTCGAACGACACATCCCGCACCGCATGGACCCGGCCTGGGCCCGACCCGAACACGACATCGAGTCCATCGACGATCAGCTGCGGCTCGGCCGAAAGTGTCTCGGCCGCAGGCTCGCTCACGTCCTGCTGGTTTGTGACGCTCATGCCACACCTCGCCCGGTGAAGCGGGTGCGCACCGCGCGACCCACGACGTTGACCGCAATGACGGTGCAGGTCACCGCGATTCCGGGAAAGACGCCGACCCACCACGCGGCCGCCAGGATGCTCTTGCCCTCCGACAGCATCGCGCCCCACTCCGGCGTCGGCGGCTGCAGGCCCAGCCCCAGGAAACTCAGTGCCGACGAATACAGCATCGATGTGCCGAATCCGAGCGGCGCCATGACCAGCAGCGGTCCGAGCGCGTTGGGAACGACGTGCCGGACGATCACCACCGCTCGCGGAATGCCCAGGCCGGTAGCCGATTCCACGTAGCCGGACCGGCGCACCAGCAGTGCCTCCGAGCGCACCAGCCGCGCGTACAACGGCAGGAAGGCGATCGCCACGGCCACCGCCACATTGCCGGTGCCCGGTCCGAGCGCCGCGATGACCAGCAGGGCGAGCAGCAGCGGCGGCAGCGCCAGCAGCACATCCGCGCCGTGCATGAGGACCTGATCGGCGAATCGGCCGCCGAGTGCCGCGAGCAGTCCGGTCAGGGTGCCGATGGCGACGGCCAGCGCGGTCGCCGTCACCGCCAGCAGGATCGCGGGCCGGGTGCCGTAGAGCACCCGCGTGAACACGTCGCGGCCCAGTTGATCGGTGCCGAACCAGTGCGCGCCGCCTGGGGCGACGAGTGCCTGCTTCATATCGGTCGCGGTCGGCGAGAAGTCGGTCAACAGGCCCGGCGCGATCGCCACGACGACGGTCAGGCCCAGCACCGCGGCGGCCGTCACGACGGCCGGTCGGGGCATCCGGAGCCGGGACTCGAGCGCCGTCTCCGGCACGGCGATGTCAGGGGCGGTCACGGTCAGTCTCCGTTCGTGCGGATACGCGGATCGAGGGCGAGTTGCAGCAGATCGACGAGGGTGGAGATCACCACGAACACCACCGCGGACAGCAGGATGACGCCCATGACGACCGGCATGTCCCGGCTCGTGACCGCCTGCAGCACAAGCGATCCGATACCCGGCCGCCCGAAGACCGTCTCCACCGGGACGACACCGCCGAGCAGGGTTCCGGTCAGCCAGCCTGTGAGGGTCAGCAGTGGCGCCGCCGCATGCCGCAGGGCGTGTCGCAACCGGACCGCCGACATGCTCGCCCCGCGCGCTCGCGCGGTGACGATGAACGGCTGGGTCAGGGCCGCCTCCAGCCCCTCGCGCAATACCTGCGACAGCACCCCCGCGATGGACAGTGCGAGCGTGATCGCCGGCAGCACCAGCGCTGCCGGAGTCTGCGCGCCCGCGACGGGGAACACCCGCAGCTGGAACGAGAACTGCGTCAGCAGCAGGATTCCCACCCAGTACTGCGGCGCCGAGGTGACGACGAGTTCGGCGGTGGAGACTCCGGCGCGCAGCCGGGGCCGCCGCCCGGCGGTCGCGACGGCGGCGGCGATCGCGATCGCCAGCGCCAGCACGAGTGCCGTGACGGCCAGTTCCGCGGTGGGGGCGAGCTGATTCGCGATCAGCGTCGTCACCGACTGCTGCAGCTGATAGGAGGTGCCGAGCTGTCCGTGCAGGACCATGTTCAGATACGACAGGTACTGCTCGAGCACCGGCCGGTCGAAGCCGTAGTCGGCCCGCACCTGCGCCCGCAGTCCGGGTGAGGCGGTCATACTCGGGCCGAGCAGCCAGTCCACGGGATCACCCGGCAGCATCTGCAGGGCGATGAAGCCGAGGGTGGCGGCACCGAAGACCACCGCGACAGCGGCCAGCAGGCGTTTGCCCACCGCCGTCAGCACCCGGATGACGGCGCCCCCGACCACGACGTCGGGCATGCTGAGTACTTGCACGGTCAGGCCTTCCAGACGTCGTAGAACTGCAGCCAGCCGTTCGGATCGAATTTCTGCCCGTGTACGCGCTGCGAGGATCCGTCGATCGCGGCCAGGACGTAGAGCGGGACCATCGCACCGGTCCGCAGCACCCGCTCCTGGGTGTCGCGGTAGACCTGATCGCGGATGTGCTGGTCGGTGGTGGCCGCGCCGGTCGCGGTCCAGTCGTCGATCTGCGGATCGCGCAGATGTGAGACGTTCTGCCCGGCGGGCGGGATGTTGGCGCTGTGGAAGAACAACCGGAGCAGATCGGCTTCCGAGCGCGCCCAGCTCACCGAGAACAGCTGGAAGCCGCCGTTTGCGACCCGGGCGTTGTATTCGCCGGCGGTCAGATGCGGATGTTGTACCTCCACACCGATTTTCGCCAGATCCGCCTGGACCGCCTGATCCAGCAGGTTGCGCTGGTCACGGGTGCTCGCCTCGGGTAGCGCAGGCCAGAACAGGCTGAGCCGCTGACCGTTCTTGGTCCGGAATCCCGCGCTGTCGCGACCGGTCCAGCCCGCTTCGTCCAGCAGCCGGCCCGCGGCCTGCGGATCGTAGTTCCAGGAGTTCTCCACCGCGCGGGCGTAGGACGCGGTGGTGGGCGACAGCGGTCCCCAGGCCCGCTTGTACTGGCCGAAGTAGACGGTCTGCACATCCTGGGCCACATCGACGCCCTGCTGGATCGCCCGGCGGACCCGCTCGTCGTCCAGTGGTGCGGCGGCGGTGTTCAGGTGGATGCCGTAGGTCAGGCCCGGCTGATCCACCCGGGTCACCGTCAGATTCGACGCCGCCTCGACGGTCCGCACCTGGATCGGCGGGATCGCCTTAGCGATATCGACCTGGCCGCTGGTGAGCGCGCCGACCCTGGTGGCGTCCTCTGGCAGGATCCGGAAGATCAGCGAATCCAGATAGGCCGGGCCCTGGTGCGCGGCCCCCTCGGGCGCCCACCGGTAATTCGGATTGCGGGTCATCACCGCACTCTGGCCCTTGGTGTATTCGGTGAAAACGAATGGGCCGGAACCGACATCGACCGGTCCGCCCGCGCACAATTTGTCCGCGCTGGTGGCGAGGGCCTGTGGCGAGTAGAAACCCAGATACGGTGTGCTCGCCGCCTGCAGGAACGGCGCGAACGACGCCGAGAAATTGATCCGGACGGTGTAGTCATCGAGTACGTCGGTGCCGGTGTACGGTCCGAGCAGATTCTTGGCGTATTGGGATTTGGTGGCCGGTGCCATGATGTGATCGAAATTCGCTTTCACGGCCGCCGCGGTGAACGGCGCGCCATCGGTAAATGTCACATCCTTGCGCAGTGTGAAGGTATAGCTGCGCAAATCGTCGGCGATGGTCCACGCGGTCGCCAGCCAGGGGCGGAATTTGTGGTCGGGATCTTCGGAAACAAGGGAATCGACGACATTGCGCTGAATTTCCGCGGCGACATCGGCAGAGGTCACGTGAATATCGAAACAGCCTGGGGCATCGTTGATTCCGAAGGTCAGCGTACCTCCGGAAACCGGCGCCGTCGGCGCCGTCCCGGAGGTACCGGACCCGGCACATCCGGCAATGGACAAGGCGGAGACAATGGAAAGGAGCACCAGCCGAAACGGCGAAATCGAGCGCACATATCGGACATTAACAACGAAATTCTTCGCCGGTTACCCCAGAAATGCCGCCCGCTTCGCCGGGGAAGCTAGGGGTTGACACCCGTATCCGCCGGGACCAACCACTGCCGCGTGATCGCCTGCACCGCCGACCCGTCGACGTCGGCGAGTTTGTCCGCCACGAAATTCCGGGAGAAGTCCGAGGTCTGGATGCGGAACGGAGGTGCGGGGTCGCTCAGCGCGTACACCACGTACTCGGCGACCTCGGCGGAGGTCTGCACCGCGCCGGCGATCATGCCGGGCAGGTAGGCCAGATAGTTCGCGTAGGCGGCCTTGTAGGGTCCGGCATCGGCCGCCGCCCGCAATGCCCCTCGGTCGATGGGCATGTTGTCGCCGAAAGAGGATGCGATCGGTCCCGGCTGCACGACCGATACCGTCACTCCGACTTCGGCCGCCACCGCGGCCAAGGCCTCCATATATGTTTCGGTCGCGGCCTTTCCGGCGCAGTACGCCTCGTTGAACGGCTGCCCGACCGCACCGTAGGCGCTGCCCACGGTGATCAGGCGGCCGCCGGTGGCCCGCAGGTGCGGCAGTGCCGCCCGGCTCACCGCGAGGACACCGAAGAAGTTGACCTCCATGCCGTAGCGAATCTGGTCCAGGTTCAGCAGTTCGAGGGTGCCGATACTGCCGACCCCGGCATTGTTCACCACCGCGTCCAGCCGGCCGTGGGTGTCGAGCACACCGGAGATCGCCTCCTCGATACTGTCCGGTTCGGTGACGTCGAGGCGGCGGATGTCGAGTTTCGCCCCGGCCGCGCGGGCCGCCTCGCGCAGGGCGTCGGTCCGGTCGAGATTGCGCGCGGTGGCGACGACGGTGAAGCCGGCCTGTGCGGCCGCGACCGCGGCGGCGAGGCCGGCGCCGGAGGAGGTGCCGGTGATCAGCACGGTTTTCGTTGCGGGGGTTGCGTTTTCGCTCATGGTTCGGACGCTAACAACCGGTTCGCGCGCATATCACCCCTAAGCAGCGCGGTGCACTACCGGTACCGCAGGCCGGAAATAGGGGTGGACCGCACTTGACCGCCCAGGCTCGCCCGGTGTAGCTGGACAGGCGCCCGACGTACTGCCGGAAATCAGGATCCGGCAGCCGAGCGTCGACCTCGGGCGAGGTGCGGCAGCACCGTTTCGGCGAGGTATTGCGCATCGGGTGCACCGCACGGCCGGAATCTGATGCCGTCGAATCCCGCGTCCAGCCACTCGTCGCAACGCGCGAGCAGATCCGCGGCCGTGCCGACCACCACTGCCGCATCCGAGCGCAGCGGTGTTCCGGCCCGGTGGTCGAGTTCGGCCATGCGCCGTGCCGCGGCGCCGCGAGTATTGTCGATACACACCGTCACATCGGCGAATTTCCGCAACGGACAACGCCGTTCGGATTCCAGGGCACGCATTTCCGCCAGGACAGCCCGGGTGTGCTCCGGTGTCCGGGGTGTAAGTGCCACGTCATCGCAGGTATCGGCCGCGAGCCGGTAGGGAATCGCCATGTGCGCCAGGGCCCACAGTCGCGGCCGGGTGGCGGCCTCCGCCCACACCGCGCGCACCGCGGCGAGGATCCGCGCCGCCTCCGTGAATCGGATATCCATGCCGCGCAGAACTTCCGGGTCGGTCAGATCGATATCCGGTGGTGTGGGGGCCGGCATCGGCCCGGAGCCCACGTAGCGGTTGGTCACCCGCACCTGCAGATCGAATCCGCCACCCGCACCGAGGAATTCGCGTGCGGTGTCGGCTCCGAGATCGGCGACGGTCACGGCCGGTACCGGGGTTGCCGTCGGGCCGCCGGTCCTGAGCTGTCGTGCGATCGACAGGGCATCGACCTCGACCAGGTGCCAGCCGCTGTGTCCGTGCGCGTGCGCCACGTTGTCGATACCGACGTACTGCGGTGGGTAAGCCGCGCGCTGCAGTGCCTCGGCCTGGGCGACCGTATCCTCGGCCCAGCACCGCGTCGAGTAGTCCCGGCCCACCACCGATCCCGGATGCCAGCCACCGGCCCGGAGCAGGACGACGGTCGGTGTCGCCATCAGCGCCCACCGTCCAGGGTGGCGATCCAGCCGGCGATCGCGGCGGCCGTTCCCGGGGACTCATCCTCGAGCACCGAATAGTGGTCGCCCGCGACATCGACGATGTGGTCGGCGTGCGGCCAGTCCGCCTGCCAGCCCAGATCGTCGACAGGCATGCCCGGCAACGGATCCCGGGCACGCACCAGCAGTGCCGGTACGGGAATCGGCTCCGCGGTCAGTTCTGCGGCAATGCGGAGGTAGGCGCCCATCGTGGTGAGGCGGTGCGCCGACAGCTCGAGGCCCAGCTCGTTGATGCGCCGCACCATACCGGCGATGAGTGCGGGCATCCACCACAGTTTGTCCGGCAGTGCCGGTGTCTCAAGCGGGTAGGTGTCGATCAGTGCCAGTCCGCGCGGCGACCGTCCCGCGGTGACAAGTTCGGTGGCCACCGCATGTGCGACACAGCCGCCGAGGGACCTGCCGACCAGAAAGAATTCCCGATCGCCGACGGTCTCGAGGATGGTCGTCACCTGCGCGTGCAGATAGGTGCGCAGATCCTGCGGCACCGCCGATTCGGCGCGGAAGCCCGGTGCGTCCATGGCGTAGACCGGATGGCGGTCGCCGAAAGCCCGCGCGAATCCGGCGAATTCGTGCGGTCCCGACATCGCGGTCAGTGCCGGGAAGCAGATGATCGGCGGTGCGTCACCGTCGGCGGCGAGCCGGACGGGTGCCGGTGTGGCTTCCCGGACGGCGCCGGGACCGAATCGTGGACGGGTGTGCGAGGCTGCGGTGATCAAGGTCGCGGCGGCCTCGATCTCCCCCGCCCGATTCAATTCGAGATACAGCGCGGGCAGCGAATTTACGCCCGCTGCCGCGGTGTCTTCGGTGCGGTGCGCCCGCAGGTGGCCGGCCAGTGCCGCTGGGGTGGGGTGTTCGATCGGCGCACTCGCCGCCAGCGTGATACCTGTTTGCGCATGGAGCTTCTCGGTCAACTCGACCGCGGCGAGTGAGGTCATTCCGAGTTCGGCGAACGGTGTATCGGCCTCGACCCGGTCCACCTTGTCGAGTCCGAGCACCGCGGCGGCGGAGCGACGAACCAGTGCGAGCAGATCGGCATCGGACAGCGGTTCCGGATCGGGTTGCGGTGCCCAGTGGCCAGGCGAACCAGTCGAGTCGCCGGTAGCCGAGGATGCCGGGGTCGCGGGTGAGCGCGGCGGCCCCGCGGTCTCGTTCGTGTCCACCGAAACGGTGGCCTGTTCGCGGCCCGGGGTGAGCGCGGGTCCCGGTGCTAGCCAGTATGTTTCGTGTTCGAAGGGGTAGGTGGGCAACCCCGTCGCCGCAGGTCCGGTCCCGGCGATTGCGGCCCAATCTATCGCGGTGCCCGCCAACTCCATTCGGGCGGCGGCGGCCAGTACGGTGTCGACCTCGGAGCGGTCGCGGCGCGCGGTGGCCGTCACCGTGGGTCCGGTGGCCGTGGTGGACACCGTCGCCTTCGCCGAGGGCGTGAGATTGGCATCGGGCCCGATTTCCAGCAGGTCGGTGACCCCGAGCCGGACCAGTTCGCGCACAGTGTCGTGGAACAGCACCGGCTGCCGGACCTGGTGCACCCAGTACTCCGGAGTCGCGATCGTCTCGGCGGTGGCCACCTTGGCGGTCACCGTGGACAGCAGCGGGATCCGCGGCTCATCGAATGTCAGTGCGGCGATGGCCTTTCCGAATCCGTCGAGCATCGGGTCCAGGCAGCGGGAATGGAAGGCGTGGCTGACATCGAGCCTACGTACGCGGCGGCCGTGGGCCGGCACGGTTTCGCGCACCCTCTCGACGGCATCGACCGGCCCGGATACGACGATGGCCGTGGGTCCGTTGACGGCGGCGAGGTCGGCCCCGTCGTGCCAGCCCGGCACCGCCGAATCCAGTTCCGCCACCGACATTTCCACCGCGAGCATCGCGCCCACCGGCGGCAGTTCCTGCATGCGGGCGGCACGCTCGGCCACGAGGTCGGCCGCGGTCTCCAGGGTGAGCACACCCGATGTGTGCGCGGCGGATATCTCGCCGATCGAGTGACCGCAGACGTAATCGGGACGCGCACCCCATGATTCGAGCAGCCGGAACAGTGCGACCTCGAAGGCGAACAGTGCGGGCTGGGCGATGATGGTCGGCTCCATCGCCGACGGCTCGCTCGACTCCAGGACCATGGTTGCGAGCGAGCCCTCGATCCGGTCGCGCAGCCGCTCGTCCAATAGCGCAAGTGTCTGCCGATAGACCTCGGCGAACACCGGGAAGCGTTGCGCCAGTTCTGCTCCCATCCCCGGACGCTGGCTGCCCTGGCCGGTGAACAGGTAACCCACGACACCGCGGCGCCGTGCACTTCCGGATACGGTGGTGATCGTCTCGAGCCCGTCGGCGAAGGCCGTCAGCCGATCTTCGAATTCCGTTGGACCGGAACCGATCACCACGGCACGGTGCGGCAGACGCGCCCGGCCGGTGATCAAGCCGCGGGCAATCTCCGCCGGCTCGACCCGAGGACGACTGCGGACGTACTCGGCGAGGTTGCGTGCCTGCCGGCGCACTGCCGCATCCGTGTGCGCGGACAACAACCACGCCGTCGTTTCGGGATGCCTCGCTGCGCTGGTACCTGTCGATTCTGGCCCCGGTACAGGATCGGTGACAGGTGCTTGTTCCAGGATGAGGTGTGCGTTGGTTCCGCTCACCCCGAACGCCGACACACCCACCCGACGCGGCCGACCCGTATCCGGCCACACCACCGACTCCGACAACACCCGCACCGAACCGGGCGACCAATCCACATGCTCACTCGGCACACCCGCATGCAACGACATCGGCAACACACCACGACCCAACGCCTGCACCATCTTGATCACCCCACCCACACCGGCCGCGGCGGCGGTGTGACCGATATTGGATTTGAGGGAGCCGATGTAGAGCGGGTGGCGGCGATCGGCCCGGCCGTAGGTCTGGATCAGCGCATTCGCCTCGATCGGATCACCGAGGGTGGTTCCGGTGCCGTGCGCTTCGACGGCGTCGACATCGGCCGCATCCAGTCCCGCGTTCTCGAGTGCCCGCCGGATCACGCGCTGTTGCGCGGCGCCGTTGGGTGCGGTCAGACCATTGGACGCACCGTCCTGATTGATCGCCGTCGAACGGATCACCGCCAGAATCGGCCGTCCCGACCGCTGCGCCTCCGACAGTCGTTGCAGTACAACCACTCCCACCCCCTCGGCCCAGCCGGTCCCGTTCGCCCCCGACCCGAACGAACGGCACCGGCCATCCGGCGACAATCCCCGCTGCCGGGAGAATTCGATGAATCCGGCCGGTGAGGTCAGTAGGGTGACACCACCGGCGAGGGCCAGATCGCATTCACCGGCACGCAAAGCCGAGACCGCCAGATGGATCGACACCAGCGACGACGAACACGCCGTATCCACCGACACCGCCGGCCCCTCCAGACCGAACGTGTACGCCACCCGGCCCGAGGCCACGCTCACTGAGGTTCCGACACCGACATACCCCTCCAGCTCCGGCGGCACCGCCGACCAGTAACCGTCCGCGTAATCGTCGGCGACGATGCCGGTGTAGACGCCGGTGTTACTGCCCCGCAACGACAACGGATCGATCCCCGCACCCTCCAACGCCTCCCACGACACCTCCAGCAACTGACGCTGCTGCGGATCGGTCGCCAACGCCTCCCGCGGCGACATACCGAACAACCCCGCATCGAAATCCGCGATATCGGAGACGAACCCACCCGCACGCACATACGACGTTCCGACCCTCCTCGGATCCTCGTCGAAGAGTCCGTCGGCATCCCAGCCGCGGTCGTCCGGCCACGGCCCGATGGCGTCCACACCGTCCGCGACCAGATCCCACAGCTGGGCGGGCGAGCGCACTCCGCCGGGATATCGGCAGCCCATGCCCACCACCGCGATCGGCTCGATCGCGGCGGTGCGCACCTGCTGGAGTTCGGCGCGCAGGTCCTGGGTGTCGGCAATCGCCTTCTTCAGGTACGTGCGCAGTTTCGCCTCCCGCGAGCCGGGCTGCTCGCCGGGCGGGGCGGTCTGTCCGGTGGTCACGAATTCCTCCCGACGTCGACGATGTCGAACAGTTCGTCGTCACTGGCTTGGTCGAGGTCGACTGGTGAGCCGAGGTCGTCCCCCGATTCGATACGCGCTCCGGTATCGGCGAGGACAGCCCGCAGCCGCAGCAGTGCCGATTCGTCGGCTGGTCCGTCGCGCAGCGCGGCCTCGAGCCGGTCGACCAGATCCGCGATATCGTGCCGCTCGACCGCACCGAGTTCGGCGGTGATGTGCGCGGCGATGGCCTCGGGACTGGGATGTTCGAAGGCCAGGGTCGTGGGCAGTCGCAGGCCGGTCGCCCGGCTCAGCTGTTTGGTCAGATCCACCGCCGACACCGATTCGAATCCCAGTTGCTCGAGCGGTGATTCGCCCGCCAGCTCGTCGGCCGGGTCCAGGCGCAGAACCGCCCGGATCTGCGCTTCGACGAGTTCGCGCACGGCCGTGAGCCGTTGCTCCTGCGGTAGCGCGGCCAGTGCCGCGCCGCGGGATTCGTCTTCGCCGCCGAGGTCGTCGCTGGCGGCCGCGGTGACCTCCGGCAGTCCCACGGCGCCGTCGAGCCAGTACCGGCGTCGTTCGAAGTCGTAGGACGGCATCGGAATCGGCGCCGATGCGGGCGCGAGGGCCGACCAGTCGACGGCGACCCCGCCGACCTCCAGCTCCGCCGCGGATTGCAGGAATCGAGTCAGATCGCCCTCGTCGCGCCGCAGCGTCGCGGTGGTCACCCCGTCCGGTGCGGCGGAGTTCTCGAGGGTGGCCGCCAACGGTCCGGCGAGCACCGGATGCGGACTCACCTCCACGAAAACATCGCAGCCGCCCTCGATGGCGATGCCCGCGGCGGTGTGGAACTGCACCGTCTCGCGCAGATTCCGGTACCAGTAGGCGACGTCGAGGTCGTCGGCCGACACCGGTGCACCGGTCACCGTCGATATCATCCGGACCATCGCCGATTCCCGGTGCACCGCACCGAGTTCGGTGAGCAGATCCTGCCGCACGGCGTCGATGACCGGTGAATGTCCGGCCAGTTCGGCATCCAGACGCCGGGCCCGGATATCGTCGGCGGCGCAGGCGGCGATCAGCCGGTCGATGCCGTCCGAGTCGCCCGAGACCACCACGGCTTCGGTACCGTTCACCGTCGCGATATCGACGCCGTTCACCTCGCGCAGCAGCTCCCGGGCCCGTTCCTCCGGCAGTGCCAGCGAGGCCATCGCACCGCGCCCGACCAGCCGGGCCAGCAGCCGACTGCGCACCGCGACGATGCGCGCGCCCTCCGCCAGGCTCAGGATGCCGGCCGCACAGGCCGCGGCGACCTCGCCCTGACTGTGGCCGATCACCACATCAGGGGTGATCCCGGCCGATTTCCACAGTGCGGTGAGCCCCATCATCACCGTCCACAGCGCGGGCTGATCGACCTCCACATTCGACCGGCCGGGCACGGTGCCCGCACCCGAGCGCAGTAGTTCGGCCACATCCCACTCGAGGTGCGGGGCAAGCACTTCGGCGCAGCGGGCAACAGCGTCCGCGAACACGGGCGAGGTGTGTAGCAGACTGGTGGCCATCCCGGCCCATTGCGATCCGTGGCCCGGATAGACGAAGGCGATGCGCCGGCATGGCGCGGCGAGGCCGTGGACGGTGGTCTCGTCGGGCCGGTCATCGGCGTATGCCTCCAGGTGATCGGCGAGTTCGCTCGCGGTGTGTCCGATGACGACGGCGCGATGGCCGAGCCGGGCGCGCCCGGTCGCCAATGCGGTGGCCGCCGCGGCGATATCGAGATCGGGACGGGCGCGGACATGAGCGGCCAGGCGGCGGGCCTGACGGCGCAGTGCCGCATCGGAATTCGCACTCACCAACCAGGCGGACGCCGGAGCGGATGTGCCGATGTCCGAACCGTCGGAACTCGAGGGTGCCGCCGTGCCGGAATCGCTAGCTGGCGCTTGTTCGAGGATGAGGTGTGCGTTGGTTCCGCTCACCCCGAACGCCGACACACCCACCCGACGCGGCCGACCCGTATCCGGCCACACCACCGACTCCGACAACACCCGCACCGAACCGGGCGACCAATCCACATGCTCACTCGGCACACCCGCATGCAACGACATCGGCAACACACCACGACCCAACGCCTGCACCATCTTGATCACCCCACCCACACCGGCGGCCGCCTGACTGTGGCCGATATTGGATTTCAGCGATCCGACATACAGCGGATGTTCGCGCGCGACACGACCGTACGTCTCGAGCAGCGCGGTGGCCTCGATCGGATCGCCCAGCGCCGTACCGGTGCCGTGCGCCTCGACGACGTCGACATCGCCTGGTTCCAATCGCGCCGCGGCCAGGGCACGGCGGATCACGCGCTGTTGCGCGGCGCCGTTGGGCGCGGTCAGACCATTGGACGCACCGTCCTGATTGATCGCCGTCGAACGGATCACCGCCAGAATCGGCCGTCCCGACCGCTGCGCCTCCGACAGTCGTTGCAGTACAACCACTCCCACCCCCTCGGCCCAGCCGGTCCCGTTCGCCCCCGACCCGAACGAACGGCACCGGCCATCCGGCGACAGCGCACCCAGCCGTTCGGCCGACACGATGCTGGCGGGCGATGACAGCAGGGTGACACCACCGGCGAGGGCCAGATCGCATTCACCGGCATGCAACGCCGAGACCGCCAGATGGATCGACACCAGCGACGACGAACACGCCGTATCCACCGACACCGCCGGCCCCTCCAGACCGAACGTGTACGCCACCCGGCCCGAGGCCACGCTAGCGGCGCTGCCGTTGGTCAGATACGCCTCCAGATCCTCGGGGATCGAATCGAGTCTTGTCGCGTAGTCGTTGTACATGATGCCGGTGTAGACGCCGGTGTTACTGCCCCGCAACGACAACGGATCGATCCCCGCACCCTCCAACGCCTCCCACGACACCTCCAGCAACTGACGCTGCTGCGGATCGGTCGCCAACGCCTCCCGCGGCGACATACCGAACAACCCCGCATCGAAATCCGCGATATCGGAGACGAACCCACCAGCGCGGACGGTCGCCCCTGCCCGGGTGTCGTCGACCTCCCAGCCGCGATCCTTCGGCCACGGGCCGATGGCATCCACCCCGTCGGCGACCAGATCCCACAACTCCTCCGGCGAACGCACCCCGCCGGGATATCGGCAACCCATCCCCACCACCGCGATCGGCTCACTCACCGCTGCCACCGGCGCGTCCGGCCGCGACCGCGCCGGTTCGGTGCCGGCGAGTTTCGCGCTGATCTCGGCGGCCAGTGCCGCGGGGGTCGGGTGGTCGAAGACCACGGTGGCGGCCAGGCGCACCCCGAGCGTTCCGGCGAGCCGATTGCGCAACTCCACCGCGGTGAGCGAATCCATACCCAGCTCTTTAAAAGTCACGCTCGCCGCGATCGCGTCGACGCGATCGTAGCCGAGTACCGCCGCGGCCTGTTCGCGCACGATGGCGCGTACCGCGTCGAGGCGATCGCGTTCGGGCAGTGCGGCCAGGCCACTGCCGCGCACCTCGGTACCGGTCGCGGCCCGCCGCAGCCGCGGCCGGTAGCGCAGCGCACCGCGCAGGATCGGTGACATTCCGTCCTGCCACGGGCCGGTCACCAGATCGACCGGCACCAGATCACCCGCGCCCGTGCGCAGTCCGTGTTCCAGCAGGGTGGCGCCGGCGTCGGGGGTTATCGGCCGCACGCCCTGCCGGGCCAGGCGTTGCCGGTCGGCTCCGCCGAGGTGACCGGTCATACCGCTCGCGGTCTCCCACAGCCCCCATGCCAGCGAGGTCGCGGGCAGTCCGTGCCCTCGGCGATGCTGGGCGAGGGCGTCGAGGAAGGTGTTGGCCGCGGCGTAGTTGGACTGGCCAGCGATACCGAAAGTGCCTGCCGCCGAGGAGAACAGGATGAACGCGCGCAGATTCAGCCCGGCGGTCAGCTCGTGCAGATGCCAGGCGATATCGGCCTTGCCGCGCAGCACCTCGTGTAATGCCCCCGGGGTGAGGTTGTGTACCGGCCGATCGGCCAGGATGCCCGCCGCGTGAACAACGGTGGTCACCGGCCGCCGCGCCGGCACGGCATCGAAGACGGCCGCGAGTTGCGCGCGATCGGTGGCATCGCAGGCGACGATCTCGACATCCAGTCCGGCCGCCTCGAGTTCGCGGCGCGCCGCGGCGGCCTGTTCGTCGGCCGGTCCGCGCCGCGACACCAGCACGACCGTGGACACCGCGGATTGCTTGGCCAGCGTGCGTGCCGACAGCCGGCCGAGCAATCCGAGTCCGCCGATCACGACGGCCGTTTCCGAGGGCGGAAACGACGCCCCGTCCGGTTGGGCACTGTTTCCCGAGACGTCGGCAGCGACAGGCTCTTCCATCGTGGGAGGCTTCGGCTCGAGACGCGGCACCACCGCCGGTTGCCCAGCACGGGCCGCCACTTCCGATTCGTCGGCGGCGATCACCGCCGACGCCACGGCGGCGAGTTCCGCGTAACCGGCGGATCCGTCGTGATCCACCAGCACGATGCGGCCCGGGTTCTCGGTGCGGGCGGAGCGGATGAGACCGGGCACCGCACCGGCGCGCAGATCGGGAACCTCCCCGTCGGCCACCGCGTATGCGCGCCGGGTGAGGACGACCAGCCGCGCCTGCGGACTGCCGTCGGCGAGCCACTCCCGCACCCGCTCCAGGGTGCGCTCGGTGACCGTGTGCAGATCGGCGAGCACATTCCCGCTCCCGGCATCGAACCCCGCGGTGTCCAGCAGTACGAGATCGGCACCGGACAGCTCGGACAAATCTGCCGCGCAAGCGATTTCGGCCGATTCGCCGCCATCCGCGGACCACAACGCGGCGGAGACCTCTGCTCCCTCCGCGCGGGGCAGTTCCTTCCAGCCGACCCGGTAGGTGGTGGCCGAGGTCGCGGCCACCGGTTCGTTCCCGGTGGGCCGCAGGGCTACCGAGTCGATACTCAGCACAGGCTCGCCGGCCGCGTCGACACCGACCACACCGAACTCGTGTTCACCGAGCCGCGTCGCGCGCACCGACAGTTCCCCGGCGTCGCGAGCCCACAGCCGCACACCGGACCAGCTGAACGGCAGCGCCAATTCCCCACCGGTGTAGGGCAATACGTGCAGCGCGGCATCCAGCAGCGCCGGATGAATACTGAATTCCGCTGCGGTACCGGCGCTTTCGGGCAGTTCGGCGGTGGCCCGGATCGGATCGCCCACGCTGGTTATCGTTCGGAGTCCGCGGAAGGCCGGGCCGTAGTTCAGTCCGAGTTCGCTCAGCTCCCGGTAGACGGCCTCCCGATCGACCGGATCTCGCGACGGGCCGGAATCGGCGTGCGGCGTGGGCGCGGCATCGGCGGCGGTCAGCAGGCCGGTCGCGCACTGCTGCCAGTCCGCACCGGACGCGTCGTCGCCGTCGGCGCGGTAGAACGTGATCGCCCGCCCGCCATCGCGTTCAGGGCCGAGATAGACCTGTATGCGGACGCGGCCGGACGCACCGATCACGATCGGCCGCTCGTTGATCAGCTCCGCCAGTAGCGGCCAGCCCAGTTCGGCACCGATCCACAGGGCGATGTCGACACAGGCCGCGCCTGGTACGACCACCGTCTCCCCCACCGCGTGATCGGCCAGCCACGGATGATCGGCGAGGGTGAGCTGCCCGACGAACAGGGTGGCATCGGAGGCGGAGATCTCCACCGCCCCGGCCAGCAGCGGATGACCGGCGGGCCGCACACCGAGCCGCTGCGCGTCCGCGACACCGGTGGTGCAGTCGTCGGCGCCCCAGAACCGCTGCCGGTCGAAGGCGTAGGTGGGCAGGTCGATCCAGCGCGAGGTCGCCTGCGGCAGCAGGGTCTGCCAATCCACCTCGATACCGTGCACGTGCAGGCGAGCCGCGGCGAGGAGCAGTTCGTGGCTGCCGGAGCGATCGCGGCGCAGGGTTCCGGTGGAGATCACGTCGGCGGCCTCGGCGGATTCGGCGATGGCGTCGATGGTGTGGCGCAGCACCGAATGTGCGCTGACCTCGACGACGGTGTCGTACCCGTCGGCCAGTGCGCGGCGTAGCGACCGCTCGAACTGCACCGGTGAACGCAGATTGACGAACCAGTACCCCGCGTCCATCACGCTGGTGTCGATGGGCTCCCCACTGACGGTGGAGATGAGGGGGACCGACGCCGGGCGCGGAGTGATCGGTGCGAGCCCGTCCAGGACCGCCGTCTCGATGGCATCGACGTGGTGCGAATGCGAGGCGTAGTCGACATTCACCCGCCGGTTCCAGATATCGTCGGCGTCCAGTTCCGCGGCGAACTCGTCGACGGCGGCACTGTCCCCCGAAATCAGCACGGCGGCCGGTCCGTTGATCGCGGCGAGGGCGAGAGTGCCCTCCCAGCGGGCCAGTCGCGCGCGGGCTCGATCCTCCGGCAGTGCCACTGTGAGCATCGCGCCGCGACCGGACAGTGCGGTAATGGCCTTGCTGCGCAACGCGACTGCCCGCGCCGCATCGCTCAGACTCAATGCCCCGGCGATATGCGCGGCGGCGATCTCCCCCTGGGAGTGGCCGATGACGGCTTCGGGCCGCACACCCAGATCGATCCACAGTTTGGCCAGCGACACCATCATCGCCCACAGCACGGGCTGCACCACATCGACGCGTTCGAGGCTCGGCGCGTCCGGGGCTCCGGCAAGCACATCGGTCAGTGACCAGTCCACGAAAGGCGCCAGGGCATCAGCACATTCGGCGAGATATCCGGCGAACTCCGGGCGCGTGCGCGACAGTGACTCGGCCATACCGGCCCACTGCGACCCCTGTCCGGGAAAGACGAACACCACCCGGCGTCCCGTGGTGGCGGCACCGCGCACCAGATTGTCATCGGCCGTACCGTCCGCCAGCGCGGCAAGTGCGTGCCGCAGTTCTGCCCGGGCCGAACCCACCACCACCGCACGCTGATCCAGCAGTGCACGCTTGCGCAATGCCGCGCTGATGTCCGCGACAGTGGGTTCGGCGACAGCGTCGGCCAGTCGCGCGGCCTGCCCGGACAGTGCGGCCGCCGAGTTCGCCGACAGCAGCCACGCCGTCGGTTCCGGTACCGGATCGGCCGCGAGAACGGCAGGGATGTCCTGCGCCGGTGCCTCCGCCACGATCAGATGCGCGTTGGTGCCGCTGACGCCGAAGGCGGAAATACCTGCGCGCCTCGCCTTCTCGCCGCGCGGCCAGGGCCGGGCGGTGTCGAGGATCCGCACCTGCCCGGCATCCCAATCGATCTTCGAAGACGGATTCTCGGCGTGCAGTGTGCGCGGCAGGGTCTCGTGCCGCAGCGCGAGCACCATCTTGATCAGTCCGGCGATACCGGCCGCGGCCTGGGTGTGCCCGATATTGGATTTCACCGAGCCCAGCCACAGCGGATCACCCGCCCGCCGCCGGCCGTAGGTGGCCATCAGCGCATGGGCCTCGATCGGATCACCGAGTACCGTTCCGGTGCCGTGTGCCTCCACCGCGTCCACATCGGCGGCCAGCAATCCCGCCGCCGCCAGCGCGTCCTCGATCACCCGCTGCTGCGCGGGCCCGTTCGGCGCGGTGAGGCCGTTGGACGCGCCGTCCTGATTCACTGCGGACCCGCAGATCACGGCCAGTATGCGGCGCCCGTTCGCGAGTGCGTCCGACAGCCGCTCGGCGATGAGGACACCGGCGCCCTCGGCCCAGCCGGTACCGTTCGCACCGTCGCCGAACGCTTTACAGCGCCCGTCCGGTGCCAGGCCGCGCTGGCGGGAGAACTCCACGAACAGGGTCGGTGAGCTCATCAGGGTCACTCCGCCGATCACGGCGCTGTCGCATTCCCGGTCGCGCAGTGAGCGCACCGCGAGATGCGCGGCCACCAGCGAGGACGAGCAGGCCGTGTCCACGGTCAGTGCCGGGCCCTCCACACCGAAGGTGTAGGAGATGCGGCCCGAGGCCACGCTGGCGGCGTTGCCGACGCTAAGATAGCCCTCCAGCTCCGGCGGATAGCCGTGCAGTGTCGTCGGATAGTCGTTGCCGTTGGTGCCGATGAACACTCCGGTCCGGCTGCCGCGGATTCCGGTGGGATCGATACCGGCGTGCTCGAATGCCTGCCAGGTCGTCTCCAGCAGCAGCCGGTGCTGCGGATCCGAGGCCAGCGCCTCGCGCGGGGACAGCCCGAACAGCCCGGCGTCGAAATCGGCTGTGCCGTCGAGGAATCCGCCCTGCTGGGTGGTCGAGGTCCCGGGTCCCTGTCCGGGGTCGAACAGCGCGCCCGGATCCCAACCCCGGTCGGCCGGGAACTCTCCGATGGCGTCGCGCTCCCCGGCCAGCAGGTCCCAGAAGCGCTCGGGTGAGTCGGCGCCGCCCGGAAAGCGGCAGCCGATGCCGACGATCGCGATCGGCTCGCGGCGCCGCTGCTCCACCGTGGCCAGATCCTGCCGCGATTGCTGCAACTCGAGCGAGACCTTCTTGAGCAGGTCGCGAATCCGGTCGTCTTGCATTCATCTACCTCACTGGTCACATCGGGCGGAGTGGTCGGCGAACCCGGGTCGGTCAGGTGATTCCGAGGTTCTTCTCGATGAACTCGGCGAGTTCGGCATCGGTGGCGCCGTCGAGCCGGTCGGGCGCGCCCGTCTCTGCGGGCCGGTCGCCGAGAGTGGCGAGTACGGCGGCCAATTCGGTCCGTGCCCGCCCGGCCAACTCGCCGTCCAGTCCGGCCAGCGCCTCACCCAGACGAGTGATCTGGCCGAAGATGTCGGGTTCGGCCGTGTCGGCGTAACGCAGCGCCAGCAGGTGATCGGCGAGTTCGGCGGCAGTCGGGTAGTCGAACAGCACCGCGGGCGACAGGGCCAGGCCGGTGCGTGCCCGCAGCCGGTTGCGCAGTTCGACGGCGGTGATCGAATCGAAGCCCTGATCGCTGAAGCTGCGCCCGGGATCGATCCGGGTGGGCGAGTCGACAGCCTGTACGGCGGCGATGTGTTCCTGGACGAGTGCGATCACCCGGGCCCGCCGCTCCTCGGCGGACAGCTCGGTCAGCTCCTGCCACCACGCCTCGTGTGCGGCCTCGGTGGCCGCCGGGGCCGAGTCAGTCGTGGTGGCGGTCAAACCACCGGTGATCGCGTTGTACTGCTGGGCCGCGAGCCGATCCCAGTCCATATCGGCGACCGCGAGATGGGCGGCCGGATCGGCGATCGCGTACGGCAGCACGTCCAGGGCGCGGTCGGGATCCATCGGCAGGAAGCCGTTGGATTCGGCACGGCGCGCACCGGCGTCGTCGATGATGCCGTCGCCGGCCCACAGTCCCCAGGACACGGCGGTGGCGGGCAACCCGGCCGCGTGCCGATGCCGCGCGAGCGCGTCCAGATAGGCGTTGGCCGGCGCGTAGTTGGCCTGTCCGGCGACCCCGCACAGTCCGGCGATCGAGGAGAACAGGACGAAGGCCGACAACTCCAGCGCCCGGGTCACCTCGTGCAGGTTGTGCGCGCCGATCGCCTTGGCCGCCAGCGCGTTACGGAGCTGATCCGGGGCGAGCGCGGCTATCGAGGCGTCGTCGAGTACCGCCGCGGCGTGGAACACCGCCGACAGCGGGGTGGTCACCGCCACCGAATTCACCACCACGCGTAGTTGTTCCGGATCCGCGACATCGCAGCGGGCGACGCGCACCCGCGCACCCTGTTCGGCGAGTTCGGCGATGAACTCCTTGGCGCTGGGCGCGTCGATGCCGGCGCGGCTGGTGAGCAGCAGCTGCCGGGCACCGTCGGCGACCAGTCTGCGGGCCAGTGCCTGTCCGAGCGCACCCAGGCCACCGGTGATGAGAACGGTGGTGGCGGGGTCCGGTGCCCACGGCTGCGCGTCAGGCGTCCGGTGCCGGATCAGCCTGCGGGACAATGCCCGTCCCGATCGGACGGCGATCTCGGTTTCGGCCGAACGCCGATCGGTGACGGCAGCCAGCGCGATATCGAGCGCGGCCCGGTCGCCGGGATCATCGACATCGATCAGACCGCCGCGCAGATGTGGCAGTTCGACGGCGGCGACCGCACCGAATCCCCACACCGTCGCCGCGGCCGGATCCGGCACGGTATCGCCGTCGACCGCGGCGACCGCACCGGATGTCAGCGTCCACAGCCGGGTCTGCCATCTGAGTTCGTCGCAGGTCCGGGCGAGTGCAACGGTCGGTGCGAGCCCTCGTTCGACTCCCCGGGCGGGGTCGGTTTCGGCCGCCCCCGCCGGCAGTACCGAGACGATCCCCGCGGGCGCGTCCGGTGCGGCGGCCCGCAACGCCGCCGGAAATGCTTGTGGCTGTGCGAGTTCGGCGGAGTCGAGTTCCACCACGGCGACGGCGGCACCGAAATCACGCAGCGCCTGCGCCACCCGCGCGCCGAGATCGTCGTCGCGGCGACCGACGACCACCCAGTCGCCGGGATCGGCGGGGGCCGAAGGTGCGCCGATATCACCGAATTCGGTCACGTAGGTCCAGCGGTCGCGCTGCTGGGCGTGCGTGGTGCGCCGGTGATAGTCGGCCAGGGGCGCTACCAGGGCCTCGACATGTTCGTCCGCACCCGTGTAGCCGATCAGCCGGCGCAGTGCCGCGCCGTCCTGCCCCGCCACCGCGGTCCAGAACTCGCCGTCGGCGCCGGTGCCGTTTTCGGCCGGTGCCGCGGGCCAGTGCCGTTCGCGGTCGAAGGCGTAGGTGGGCAGTGCGAGCATCGGCGATTCCGGTTGCAGCCGTTCCCAATTCGGTGTCAGGCCCGCGACGTGCAGTCGCGCGACGGCCACGGCGATCGATTCGTCGGCGCCGACGTCCGGGCGCAGGGTCGGGATCACGACCGGCTCGGGCCGGGTGGTGGCGGGCTCGGCCGCGGCGACCGTCTCCGCGGCGAGGGCGGTGAGCACCCCGCCCGGACCGATCTCCAGGAAGGCGTTCTCCCCTGCCGCGTAGGCGAATTCGACGGCCGGTGCGAACAGGACCGGTTCGCGGATCTGCCGGGTCCAGTAGCTGGCGTCGAGTATCGTTCCCGCGTCCACGGTGCCGCTGGTGGTGACGATCGGCACCGCCGCGGGCCGGTAGGTCAGCTGGGCCACGACGGCCTCGAATTCCGCGAGCAGCCCGTCCATCTGGGCGGAGTGGAATGCGTGGGAGGTGTTGAGCCACTTGGTGCGGCGCCGGCGCTGCCGGAACTGGTCGGCCAGCTCATCGGTGGTCTCGGGGCTGCCGGAGACCACCACCGAGCGCGGTGCGTTCACCGCGGCTATATCGACCGGTATCGCGGTCCGCGCGATCTCCGCCCGCACCTCGTCGGCGGTGGCCTCGATCGCGATCATCGCTCCGGCGGTGTCGATCTCCTGCATCAGGCGGGCGCGCTCGGCTACGAGCCGGCAGGCATCGTCGAGCGACAGTACGCCGGCGATCTGCGCGGCCGCGAGTTCCCCGACGGAATGGCCGATGACCCGCGCCGGGACGATATCCCACGACCGCAACAGGGTGGCCAGCGCGACCTCGACGGCGAACAGGCAGGTCTGGGTGTAGAGCGTGCTGTCCAGCAGGGGCCGGTCACTGTCGTCGGCCGCACCCTCGATCGCCTCGCGCAGTGAATGACTCGCGGTACCGGCGAGCAGTTCATCGACGGTGTCGCAGATCCGGTCGAACACCTCCCGGAACACCGGAAACCGTTCGCGCAGTTCATGTCCCATGCGCGGGAATTGACTGCCCTGTCCGCTGAACAGGAAGGTCACCGTGCGGTGACGCGCGTGTCCGATGTGGATACCGGGTCCGGGGGTGCCGGACCCCAGAGTGCCGAGGCCCGACAGCAGATCGGCGACCGTGTCGCCCACGATCGCGGCCCGGTACTCGAATGCGGTGCGGCCCAGCGCGAGTGTCCGGGCGAGCGTACCGGGTTCCGGCGCCGGTTCCGCGCGTAGCCGTTGCGACAGCTGGTCGGCCTGGGCGACGAGTGCGCGATCACTGCACGCCGACAGCACCCACACGTACGGTGCGGCCCCGGTCTCGGAAGCCACCGCAATCTCGTCCGCCTCCGCGGGCTGCTCCAGGATCAGATGTGCGTTGGTACCGCTGATCCCGAACGAGGAGATACCCGCCCGGCGCGGCCGGTCACGGTGCGGCCAGGGCCGTTCCTCGGCGAGCAGCCGCAGCGGAATCTCGTCCCAGTCGATGTGCGAGGTGGGATTGTCGCCGTACAGCGATTTGGGCATGCGTTCGTGTGCCATCGCCATCGCCATCTTGATGACCGCACCCACTCCGGCCGCGGCCTGGCTGTGCCCGATATTGGATTTCAGCGATCCCACGTGGATCGGATCGTCGGGACGCCGTCCGGACCCGTATGCCCGTGCGAGCGCACCGATTTCGATCGGATCGCCCAGCACCGTTCCGGTTCCGTGTGCCTCGATCACGTCGATGTCGGCGGGCCGCAGTCCCGCCTGAGCCAGCGCCGCGCCGATGACGCGCTCCTGTGCGGGACCGTTCGGCGCGGTGAGCTGACTGCTGGCACCGTCCTGATTGATCGCACACGAGCGGATGAGCGCGTGGATGCGGTGACCGTTGCGGCGGGCGTCGGATTCGCGTTCCAGCAGCAGCAGTCCGGCGCCCTCGGCCCACCCGGTTCCGTCGGCCGCGGCGGAGAACGATCGGCAGCGGCCGTCCGGCGACAGTGCCCGTTGGCGGCTGAAATCGATGAAGGTGGTCGGCGTGGACATCACCGTCACCCCACCGGCCAGCGCCAGTTCGGCCTCACTGCGCCGCAGCGCCGCACAGGCCTGCGCGATGGCCACCAGTGACGACGAGCAGGCGGTATCGACGGTGACGGCAGGCCCGGTCAGCCCGAGGTGATAGGCGATCCGCCCGGAGACGACACTCGCGGCACTGCCGATCACCCGGTAGCCGTCCTGCGGCGATCCGGTGGGCAGCTGGGTGCCGTAGTCGTAGTACATGACGCCGGTGAACACACCGGTGGTGCTGCCGCGCAGGCTCTCCGGCACGATATTGGCCCGCTCGAGCAGCTCCCAGCTCAGTTCGAGCATCAGGCGCTGCTGTGGATCGGTCGCGACCGCTTCCCGGTTGCCGATATTGAAGAATCCGGCGTCGAAACGGTCGGCGTCGTAGAGGAATCCGCCCTGATCGGTCAGCGACCGGCCGGCCGCGTCCGGATCGGAGTCGTGGAGTCCGGCGGGCCAGCCGCGGTTGCCGGGGAAGGCGCCGACCGCGTCGGTTCCGGCGGCCACCAGATCCCAGAGTTGTTCGGGTTCGCGCACACCGCCGGGATAGCGGCAGGCCATGCTCACGATCGCGATCGGCTCATCGGTGCGGGCGGTGACCTGTGTCAGTTGCCGCCGCGTCTGCTGGAGTTCCGCGGTGACCCGTTTCAGGTAGGCCCGCAGTTTGTCCTCGCCCGATACCGCCGGGGCATCGCCGGATACCGTCGTCACAGCGCCTCATCTCTGCTCAACCCGAGCTCGTTGTCGATCAGATCGAATAGTTCGTCGTCGGTCGCCGCCCGCGGATCGCGGTCCTCGGCGACCGCTTCGCCCACGGGCGCGGTCAACCGGCGCAGCTGGGTCAGCAGCAGTTCCCGGTGTCCGCCGTCAAGTTCGGCAGAATCCTGGTGCACGCGTTCGAGTTCCGCGATCAGTGCGGCGATGTCGACGGCGGCGGGTGTCGCGGTGCCGCCGAGTTGTTCGGTGAGCAGCGCGGTCACATGGTCACCGAGCTGCTCCACGGTCGGATAGTCGAGCAGTGCGGTCGCCGACAGGCGGACCCCGCAGGCCCGCGACAGCTGATTGCGCAACTCCACAGCGGCCAGCGAGTCCACTCCCATTTCGAGGAATCCGCGCCGGGCATCGATCTCGGTACCGGCGGGATAGCCCAGCGACTGCGCCACCGCGTCCCGGACCAGTGCGGTCACGGCCTGTTCGCGTTCCTCGGGAGACAGTGCCGCCCAGCGGTTCTCGGCCCGCACAGGTGCGGTGGCCCGCTGTCCGGAGCCGGGCCGCGGGGCGGGTGCACGCACCGACCGGACCCGGATCGCCGCAGGCCAGGCCGGTGTGGCCAGCACATGGGGTTCCCCCGAGGTCAGTGCGGCATCCAGATAGCGCACCGCCCGATCGACGCTCAGCGAACCGACGCCGGAACGCCGCAGCCGCGCCAGTTCGGCGCCGCCGAGCGCGGCGCCCATACCGTCGACGTCCTCCCAGAATCCCCACCCGATGGCGGTGGCGGGCAGACCTGCGTGGTGACGTGCGCGGGCCAGCCCGTCCAGGAACCCGTTAGCGGCGGCGTATGTGCTCTGTCCCGGATTGCCGGTGGTCGCGACCATCGACGAGAACAGCACGAACGCACCGACTTCCGGTAGCCGCTCGGTGTAGCGATGCAGATTCCACGCACCGTCGACCTTCGGCCGCAGGACGGTGGCGATCTGTTCGGGGGCCACGGTGGTCAGTGCGGCGTCGTCGAGTACTCCGGCGAGGTGGAAGACAGCCGACAGCGGTGCCGCCGGATCGATTCCGGCGATCAGATCCCGAACCTGTTCGGCCACAGAGATATCGCAGATCTCGGTGCGCACGTGCGCGCCCAGCTCCCGCAGCTGCGCGACCGTCTCCGCCGCGACCCCGCCGCGGCTCACCAGCAGCAGCCGCCGCACCCCGCGCGCGGCGACCAGATGCCGGCACACGACTCCGGCCAGCGCACCCGAGGCGCCGGTGACCAGTACCGTGCCGGACAGGGCGGCGGCGGTCCGATCGTCCGCCGGCGTCGCGACCGCTTCGACCGCAGGCTGCTGAATATGGTTGTCCCGCAGCACGATCTCGGGTCCCGAGGCGGCTTCGACGGCGGCCGCGATCCGCCGGGGTTCGGCGAGGCTGTCGGTCTCCACGAGCTGGAATCGTCCGGGCCATTCGTGCTGCGCACTGCGCGCCAGTCCGGCCACCGCCTGCCCAGGTACCGAGGCGATCGAGTCCGCGCCCGAATTCTCGACCACGACCGCCAAGCGAGTCTCGGCGAGTGCGTCGTCGGTGGCCCAGTCCCGCAGCACCGTGATCGTCTCGGCCACAACGGAATGCGTCGCCGCCGCGATATCACCGGCGTCAGCGGAATTGGGTAGTGCGAGCACCAGATCCGGGGCCGCGCGACCGTCGCGCACGGCCGCCCGCAGCGCCTCCGGTGTCGCGAAATCGGCATTCGCACCGCCGACGACCACCACATCGCCGTCCGGCTCGGCAGCGGCCGGTGCGCCCGGATGCCACACCAGCCGGCCCGGCAGCTCCGGGCCGGTCGCGGCGGGCAGGGTGGCCGAGAGGAAGGTGACGGCATCGATCTCGACCAGAGTCCGGCCGTCCGGGGCATCCACCCGCAGTGCCGCCCGGTACTGTCCGGTGCGCGCGGCCTCGGCCAGGACCGGTCCGGAAGGCACTGCGGTGACACGGACGCCGCGGAACTGAGCGGGCAGCACCGGCCCGGAGTCGTCCGGCGAGAGCGCGATTACCAGTGGATGCAGGGCGGCGTCGAGCAGTGCCGGGTGGACGCGGTGACCCGCGGCCGCCGGGGTGGATCGATCCAGTTCCAGGCGCACCCGCACGGAATCGGTTGTCACATCCTCGAATCCGCGCAGGTTGCGGAAGGCGGGTCCGTAGCGGTAGCCGTCGGCGGCGAGCCTCCGGTACAGCTCCTCCGGTTCGGAATCCGGTACCGGCAGCTCCCCGGTGACCGCGTCCGGTCCGGCGATCTCGCGGGCCAGCCGCCCGGTCGCGTGGGTCACCCACTGCTCGCCCGGTGCGCGGGACCGGATGGCCACCTCCCGGTCCTCGCCCTCGGCGCTGACCGAAACCTCCACGAGGCGATCGGATTCACCCAGGACCATCGGCGCGACCAGATCGAGTTCGGCGACCTGCTCCCGATCCGCCTGCGCGGCGGCGTACAGGGCCAGATCGAGGAATCCGGTACCGGGGAATATCGCCGCGTCGCCGATGACGTGATCGGCCAGCCACGGAGTCGAGTTCAGCGAGATCGTGCCGGTGAGCAGTATCGCGCCGTCCGCGGAACGCGCCACCGCACCCAGGAAGGGATGGCGGCGATCCGCCCCGCCGGGTGCGCTCCAGAAGCGGGTCCGGGTGAAGGCGTATCCGGGTAGCGGGGCGGTGTCGACCGGCCGGGTGCCCAGCAGCGCGGGCCAGCGTACGTCGGCCCCCTCCAGGTACAGGGTCTCCAATGCCTTTGTGACCGAGTCGGTTTCATCGGTTCGGCGGGACAGGGTGGGGGCGATGACGATCGGTTCCGGGATCGAGTTGGTGATCATCGGCAGCAGTACCGCGTCCGGCCCCACCTCGAGGAAGGTCCGCACTCCCGCGTCGTAGAGCGTGCGTGTCAGATCGGCGAAGCGGACGGCGTGCCGTGCGTGCCGCACCCAGTGGTCTGCGCCGAGATCGGCCGCCGCTTCGATCGCTGCGCCGGTCAGCCCCGATATCAGCGGTATGCGCGGCGCTCCCGCACGCACGGTCTCGGCCACCTGCCGAAACTCGTCCACCATCGCGTCCATGTGGCCCGAGTGGAATGCGTGCGAGACGTCGAGCAGCCGCACCTTCCGCCGGCCGGACCGGAACTGCTCGGCCAGGGTCTCGACCGCTGCCCGGTCACCGGAGATCACGGTGGCGTGCGGGCCGTTGACGGCGGCGATATCCACCCCGGTATACGCCCGCAGCGCCTGCGCCACCTCGGCCTCGGGGGCGGCCAGCGCGGCCATCGCCCCGTCCGCTTCGATCTCGTCCATCAGCCTGCCGCGGGCGGTCACCAGCCGGCAGGCGTCGTCGAGGTCAAGCACACCGGCCACATGTGCGGCGGCCAGTTCACCCACCGAATGCCCGGCCACGAAATCCGGTGCGGGGGCGATGGTTTCGAGCCAGCGGAACAGTGCGACCTCGACGGCGAAGAGCGCGGGCTGGGTGTAGCGGGTGCGATGGACGAGCCCGGACTCGTCGGCCAGGACCGTCGCGAGCGGCACCGGCAGATACGGGTCCAGCCGCGCGATTACCGCGTTCAGCTCCGTAGCGAATCCCGGTACGGCCGCGGCGAGCCGCGCCCCCATCCCGACTCGCTGACTGCCCTGACCGGAGAAGACGTACGCGCGCGGCCCCACCCGGTCCGGCGGGCCGGCCACCAAGGCATCGGGATGTGGCGCACCGGCCGCGACCGCCGCCAGCGCGGCACCAATATCCGCCGACGGCCGGACCACCGCGCGATGGGCGAAACCCTCGTCCACCCGGTGCGATTCGCCTGCGGCCGCCACCACACCGCCGGAATCGATCGCCGCGGCCAGTGCCATGGCATGGGCGCGCAGACCGGCGGCGGAGCGGGCCGAGAACACCATCGGCGCCGCGAATTCCGGAATTGCCCGCGGCGCGGTTGGTTCCGGCTCCTGCAGGATGACATGCGCATTGGAGCCGCTGATCCCGAACGAGGAGATCGCCGCGGTGCGGGGCCGGTCGGTCTCGGGCCACGGCACCGGTCCGGAAGCCGGTACCCACAGATTGGCCGCGGACCAGTCGATCAGGCTGCTGGGTGTCGCGACATTGACCGTCGCCGGTACCGTCGCCGAGCCGAGTGCACCGATCAGCTTGATCACACCGGTGACACCGGCCGCGGCCTGGGTGTGTCCGATATTGGATTTCGCCGATCCGATCAGCACCGGCCGGTCCGCGCCGTGCGCACTGCCGTACACCGCGCCCAGCGCCCGCGCCTCGATCGGATCGCCGAGTGCGGTACCGGTCCCGTGCGCCTCGACCACATCGATATCGGCGGGCGACAGCCGCGCGTCCGCGAGGGCGGCGGTGATGACGCGCTGCTGCGCGAGGCCGTTCGGCGCGGTGAGGCCGTTAGTCGCACCGTCGGAATTGATCGCGGTGCCGCGCACGACGGCGAGAATCCGGTGCCCGGCCCGGATCGCATCCGAGCGCCGCTCGACCAGCAGGGTCGCGACCGCCTCTGCCCAGACGGTACCGTCGGCGGCGTCGGAGAAAGGTTTGCAGTGACCGTCCGCGGCGAGACCACCCTGTTTGGCGAATTCGGTGAACATGCCGGGCGTGGCCATCACGCACACCCCGCCCACCACCGCGAGATCGCATTCGCCCGAACGCAGTCCGCGCACCGCCAGATGCAAGGCGACCAGCGACGAGGAGCAGGCGGTGTCGACGGTGACGGCCGGGCCGGCGAAGCCGAAATGGTAGGCTAGCCTGCCGGAAATCACACTGTTGGTGGTCCCGGTCAGCAGATACCCGGCGGCCCCGGACACAGCTTCGTGCATGCGGGGTCCGTATTCCTGTTGTACCGCACCGACATACACACCCGTGCTGCTTCCGCGCAGCGAACTCGGTGCGATTCCGGCGCGTTGCAGGCAGGTCCAGGTCGATTCCAGCAGCAACCGCTGCTGCGGGTCCATCGCCTCCGCCTCACGCGGGCCGATACCGAAGAACGCCGCGTCGAATTCCGCTGCGTCGTACAGGAACCCGCCGCGGCGGGCCGGGTCGGATGCCCGGGGATCGATGTCCCATCCGCGATCGGCCGGGAAGGCGCCGGTGACCTCGCGCCCGGCCAGCAGCGCGTCCCAGAATTCCTCCGGTGTGTCCAGCCCACCCGGCCAGCGCCCGGCCGCGGCGACGATGACCACCTCGTCGTCATCGGTTCGAATCCGCTGCACACCAATGGTATTCGCCGACACCGCCCGGGTGCCGAGCAGTTCACCGAGGTGGTCGATCACCGCGCGCGGGGTGGGGTGGTCGTAGACCAGGGATGCGGGCAGGGCCAGGCCGGTCAGTTCGGCGACGACATCGCGGAACTGCACCGAACCCAGTGAGTCCATGCCCAACGCGGTGAACGCACTACGCAATTCGTCGTCGCCGATGGTGGCCGAGTCCAAAGCGCGAGTCAACGCGGTCACCACCGCGTGAACGGGATCGGGAGCCGTATCCGAGTCGCGGCGGATTTCGGGTGTGCTCGCGGGGATCTCGGCGGGCGGCCGGGCATCGACGGTCCGGTTCGAGTCCGTGATCCAGTGCGGAGTGCGCTGAAAAGGATAGGAGGGCAGATCGATTCGCCGACGGGCGGATACCAGGCGCTCCCAGTCGACGGGGACACCTGCGCATTCGAGTTCGGCGAGGACCCGCAGCAGACCGTCGGCATCGACGGTGCCGTCGCGCAGTGCCGCGACGGCCGCGATCGTGCGGCCGCCAGCGTCGATTCCGGGTGCCGAACGGATCATGCTCGACAGTCCCGCCCCCGGCCCGAGTTCGAGGAAGGTGGTGACTCCGTGCTCGAGCAAGGTCTCGATTCCGGCACCGAAACGCACCGTGCCGCGCAGTTGAGAGGTGAGGTAGCCGGGGTCGGCGAGCTGTGCGTCGGTCAGCAGCTGCCCGGTGGTATTCGACACCACCGGTGTGCCGAGGCGGTGCACCTCGGTGCCCGCCACTACATCCCGGAATTCCCCGAGGACCGGGTCCATGTGGGCGGAGTGGAAGGCATGGCTCACGGTCAGCCGGGTGGTTCGATATCCGCGCCCGGCGAAGTCGGCACCGGCCGCCGCCACCGCGGCAGCCGCACCCGAAATGACGGTGGCCTGCCGATGGTTCACCGCGGCGATGTCGAAGTCGGCGCCGGCGTGGTCTCGATAGTCGCGAATCTCGCTCTCGGACACCGCGATCGCGAGCATGGCACCGCCCGTGGGCGCGGCCTGCATCAACCGTCCGCGCTCGGCCACCAGCCGCGCCGCGTCCCGGACTGTGAAGGCGCCGGAGGCGGTGGTCGCGACCAGCTCGCCGATGGAATGACCGATCAGATAGTCGGCCCGGATCCCCAGCTCCCGCACCACCCGGTACAGCGCGTACTCCACCGCGAAGAGGGCGGGCTGGGTATAGCGCGTGCGGCCCAGTAGCTCGGCGCTCGCCTCGTCCTCCTCGATCAGCAGTTGCCGCAGGTCCAGATCCAGATACGGGGTGAAGTGCGCGACCACCTCGTCCAGGTGTTCGGCGAAACCCGGCAGCGTCCGGTACAGCGCGCGGGCCATGGCCGGTCGCTGCGCACCCTGGCCGGGAAATACGAACGCAAGCCGCCCGCCCGCACCACGATCTGTCCGGGTGCGCCGGCCCGACACCACCTGTGGCACAACCGAACCCGAGGCGACCGCGGCCAGGCCGTCGGTGAGATCGGCGCGATCACGCGCCAGGACCACGGCCCGGTGGTCGTGCCGTGCCCGGGTCGCGTGTAGTGAGTAGGCCAGCGCGCCGAGATCGGTATCGGCCGTGAGGAATTCGCTCAGTTGCCGCGCGCGGTCCCGCAGTGCACCCGCACTCGCGCCGGTGAGTACGAACGGTGTAAGCCTGTCGCCGGGTGCGGGCATATCCTCTGGGGGCACCGGTGCGGCCGCGGCCAGGACAATATGGCAGTTGGCGCCGCCCATCCCGAACGAGCTCACACCGGCGACGACCGGATCCGCTCCGGGCCAGGGCGTGTGCCCCGTCACGATCTGTAAGCCGAGGTCCGCCAACGGGATTCGCGGATTGGGGCGGTCATGGTTGCGAGTCGCCGGGATTTCGGCCCAGTACACCGTCAACGCCGCCTTCACCAGTCCGGCGATCCCGGCCGCACCCTCGAGATGGCCGATATTCGATTTGACTGATCCGACCCGCAGTGCAGCGGCGCCACCCCGCGCGGTCCCGTACACACGTCCGAGTGCCGTGGCCTCGACCGGATCACCGACCGGCGTTCCGGTGCCGTGCATTTCGACATAGCCGACCTGCTGCGGCTCGACTCCCGCATCGGCGAGTGCCGCGCGCAGCACCTCGGCCTGTGCGGCGGCACTCGGCGCGGTGAGGGTGGCGGAGGTCGCGCCGTCGTTGTTGACCGCCGAACCATGGATCACCGCGTAGATCCGGTCGCCCGCGGCCAGTGCGGCGGTGAGCGGTTTCAATGCGATCAGCGCCCCGCCCTCACCCCGGACGTAGCCGTTGGCGCGCTCGTCGAAGGGGCGGCAGGCGTGATCTGGGGACAGTGCGCCGAACCGCTCGGCGATCACCGTCTCGTGCTCGCCCAGTACGAGATTGACCCCGCCCGCCAGCGCCGCCGTGCATTCGCCGCGCCGGATGCTCTGCACGGCCAGATGCACTGCCACCAGTGACGACGCCTGGCCGGAATCGACGGTCAGGCTAGGCCCGCGCAAACCGAGGACATGGGAGATCCGGTTGGCGAGCATACCGCGGCTCAGTCCGGTCAGGGTGTGCCGGGTGGCATCCGCAGCCTGCGAGAGGATCTCGTAGTCGCCGTGCATGGCGCCGACGTACACCCCGGCGGACGTTCCGCGCAGGTCGTACGGGGAGGTTCTGCTGTCCTCCACTGCTTCCCACGCCAGTTCCAGCAGCAGCCGCTGCTGCGGATCCATCGCGGCGGCCTCCCCGGCGGACACGGCGAACAAGCCGGTGTCCATCCCGGTCACATCGCGCAGGTAACCGCCGGGCCGGTGGTGCCGGTCGCTCACGGTGACGGCGTCGCCGCCGCGGGCGAGCAGCTGCCAGAACTGCGCGAGATCGTCCGCACCGGGAAGCCGGACCGCCATGCCGACGATCGCGACCGCCTGGTCCTCGCGTCTCCCGGTGCCCGCCGATGACGGCTCGTGCGTGCGCTGTTCGGCTGTCATACCGATCAGCGTCGCGGGAAACGACTGCCCCTGACACCCCTACCCGTACCGTCGCGCGCCGACCGGGTTTAGGGGGCCATTAGGGGCTGCCAGTTACCCCGGCCCGACCTTAGCGTTCCGGTGAGGATCGATTCTCCACCCCGGCCGGGAGGACGAACAGCGTTGCAGCTCAGTAGATTACCCGCGCGATGAGACCGCGTGGTGGGAAAGGACCACGATCATGACGGATCGGCTCGCCGCGGCGGTACTCGACGGCGCACCCGCCGAAGTGCTGCTCGCACAGGAGGTTCCCGCGCACTATCCGGCGGCACATCTGCGGCGCGAGGATGTCGGCATATTCGACGGCGTGACCGACAAGGATCCACGCCGGTCAATCCATCTCGGCGAGGTGCCCATGCCCGAACTCGCGCCCGATGAGGCGCTGGTGGCGGTCATGGCCAGTTCGATCAACTTCAACACCGTGTGGTCGTCGATCTTCGAACCGGTATCCACCTTCGACATGCTCGACCGTTACGCCCGCTCGGGCGGTTTCGCGTCCCGCCACCGGCGCGACTATCAGGTTATCGGCTCGGATGCGGCCGGGGTCGTGGTCCGCACGGGCGCCGGGGTGCGTAATTGGAAGGTCGGCGACCATGTCACGGTGTCACCCGTCGTCGTCGACGATCAGCACGCCGCCGCACATGACGACGCCATGCTCGATCCGGCCATGACGGCATGGGGTTATGAGACCAATTTCGGTGGGCTGGCGCACTATTGCGTCGTGCGGGCCAGTCAGCTGCTGCCCAAACCGGCGCATCTGACCTGGGAGGAGGCGGCCTGTATCAATCTGTGCGGCGGTACCGCCTACCGGATGCTGGTGGGTGAGCACGGCGCGCGGATCAAACAGGGCGACATCGTGCTGATCTGGGGTGCGGCCGGTGGGCTCGGCGCCTTCGCGACGCAGCTGGTGCGCAATGCCGGCGGAATCCCGGTCGGCGTGGTGTCGTCGGAGGAGAAGGCACAGTTGGTGCGGACGCTGGGATGTGAGGTCGTGGTCAATCGCACCGAATTGGAGCTCGATACCGGTGATCGCGGTGCGGAGGCGACGATCGCGGCCGCCAAACGACTCGGCCGGGCCATCCGTTCCGCGGTCGGTGAGGATCCGCACGTCGCCTTCGACTACACCGGTCGCGACACCTTCGGCATGTCGGTGATCGTCGTGCGCCGCGGCGGGACGGTCATCACCTGCGGATCGTCGAGCGGATATCGCCACGAATACGACAATCGCTATCTCTGGATGAATTTGAAACGCGTCATCGGCAGTCATGCGATGAATTTGAAAGAGGCGGCAGAGATGATACGCCTGTTCGATCTCGGAAAGCTCGCACCACCATTGTCGGCGGTGCACCCCCTGGCCGATGTGACCGAGGCGGTACGTTCCGTGCAGAAAAATATCCACGTCGGCAAGGTAGGGGTGCTGGGACTCGCTACACATACCGGCCTGGGCGTCACCGACCCGGAGAAAAGAGAACGGCTGGGCGAGGCATTCCTGACTCCACTACGCCCGCTGCCCGCACTTACTCCTGAACCAGACACCGATCGTGTGGTGGTGCACCAGTAACGGCAGCCCCGGATATCGAACAGGCAATTCCCGTCGCATACGGCGGGAATTTGTCGTGCCCGGATCCGGGTAATTCTTTGTCCGAACAAATTCCGGTCATCGGTGATTTTAAATCCGAACGATTTTTGGTATCGCATTCTCAACCACGGTGCCCGATGGTGGTAAATGCACATTGCACGATGAGGAGATATAAATGGATACCAAAGCAATGATAGCCGGTGCGGCGATTTCGATTGCCGCACTGACCATCGGCTCCGGTAGTGCGTACGCCGATTCTGGCGACGAGGACCACGACGTCGGCTACCGGGCCACCACCACGGCGTCGTGGGTAAGCATCGAAACCGACTCCGGATCGCTGGCCGACCACGATGGCGTCCTGGAGGTGCGATCCGATCGGGGCAAGGTGCTGGCGGGCACCGAATTGTCCTTCCGGGTGGACGATTTCGTCTTCCCGATCCGGGCGGACATCACCGGCCGCAACGCGACACTGACCCCGGAATTCGATCTGGCGCACGCGCTGTATCGCCCGGTCGCGCTGCCGTATGAGGATCAGGCGCCCTGGAAGACACCCTACGACCGCGAGCAGGCCGCCTGGACGCGGCTCACCAGCACCATCGGCGCGGGCGCCACCATCGGCACCCTGGTCGGCGGCCTCAGCGGCGGAGCGGTGGGCTGCCTGCTCGGCGGTGTCGCCGGCGCCACCGTCGCCGCGGCGACCATCGTCGGCCTGTTCGGGCCGTTCGTCCCGGCCGCCGTCGTCGGCTGTCTCGGCGGCATCGTCGCGGTGGGCGCGCTCGGCACCCTGGCGGGGCAACTGCTGGTCACCGCCCCGGTCGCGATCCTGGCCGCGGCGCAGTACTTCACGACCATCAATTCCCCATTTCAGGGAAAGTGAGACGTAGCCCATCGCCATGCCCTCTGGTGGCGCAGGCCGGCGCAACCAGAGGGCCCGCTCACTGCCGGTGAGCGCTACACCCCCACATCGTCTCGCCGGAGCACTCGGGCTTCGGAATGGCTCGAGGGCGAGGGGCCTCCGACGACGAACAGTGCGAGTGCGGCGGTGATGAGCAGGCCGGCGGCGAGCAGGCCGGTCCAGGCGGCGCGGGCGTTTTCGAGGGTGGTGCTCTGAGTGTCGAAGGCTCGATCGGTTCGAGCCTGGGCTATCGCGAAAATGCTGAGCCCAGAGAGATATTCACTGAAGATGCGTCGCACCACCGGTGGCGTCACGGGGTCCAACCGACGGAGCCAGCGGCACAGCCCGACCAGGCACATGCCTGGTCGATATGCTGATCGCCGAGATGCGTCATTCTTCCGGAGAGGTGCGGGATGGTCAAGGCTGGTGTGTCTGGTTAGCACTTGGGATGGCTTGCGGATCGGTGCAGTGCTGCCAGTGAGGGTCGGGTTCAGTAGTCGGCCAGCGGCGCTGCTGCACCGGCGCTGGTGGCTGCCGTTGCCAGACGCGGTGTCAGCCAGCGCAGCAGCGTCAAGGCCGACAGCGAAGCTGCCAGCAGAATCAGCCAGGGCAGCGTGGGATTCGATGCGAGCAGCCCGCCCAGCAGCGGCGCGCTGATCGGCGCCGCCGTGAACGAGTACTGGAGCAACGCCATCTGCCGACCGCGCTGGTCAAGGGGCACCGCGGCCTCGGCCATCGCGGTGATCCGGGCCGTCCATTCCGGATGCAGGCCACGTGGACGATACCGGCATGCCGAGTGAGCGCCCCATGACCTTCGGGCACTTCCGGATTGCTTTCGAATGGCCGAATTCGTATTGGGAAACGAGATTCCTACATGAGGCCCGCCAACGAATCCAGACCGGGCAATTCGATTCCGCCACCCGCGCGCGCCGCGCGCCCGAGCAGTCGCTGCAGCCGCGTATTGAGCGGGGCCGAAATGCCGTGCAGGCGCGCCAGCATGACGATTTCACCATTGAGGTAGTCGACCTCGTTCGAACCGGCCCCGCGCGCGAAACTCTGCCACGTGGACTGTTGGCCGCGCGATACGCCGACCTGTTCGATACCAGCCTGCTGCACGATGCGGACAAGCGCGGATGGCTCCTGGTGTGCGATCCCGGCCGCGGCGAGCACAGCCCGTGTCTCCGCGACCAACGCGGCACCTACGGCATCCTTGACCGTACGGTCACCGGCTAGCACCTCGAGGCCGTTCTTGACGCTGAGCAGAATCTTCGCCGCCTTATAGGCCCCGATATCCGGAACCGATTCGACCACGAAATGCGCATCCCGCAAGTCCTCGGCGAAGGTTTTCAACGCGCGCTCGCCAGCTGTCGGCGCACCCGCTGCAACGCCTGCGATCACGCACCCCACATAGGGGCTCCCGCCGACCTGCACCTCGCCGAGCCGCACGTAGTGGGCCGAGATCAGGAACGTGGCGCCGATAACGGTCGTGAACCATCTGGCCGCGGTGCGCTCGGCATCGAGGCCGTTCTGCAGCGTGACGACAGGCAGATGCTCGGCGGCCACGCCGACTACTTCGCCCCGCGTATCGCGAACCTCGTGCCAGGCGAGCGCCCGCACGGCATCGCGCACATCCTGCGTCTTCGACGCGAGTACCAGGATATCGCCTCGAGCCAGTTCGAGATCGTCGGTGATCGCCGCGACCGGCAACCTCACCGACCGCGTGCCCGCTGCTGTCCGATACGCGACCGGGTTCAGCGCGAAGTGGCGCAACGTGTCGCCGCGAGCGATCAAGCAGACCTGATGCCCGAGCGCGCCCAGTTCCACCGCCAGGCTCACGCCGACCGCCCCGGCGCCGACGATTACATAGCGCGTCATCGGACCGCGAGGTCGATCGACGCGGCGGACCTACGGCCCGGAATCGCATCGAGCAGACGTTGCGTGTACGCGGTCTGCGGATTACGGAAAACCGCTGCGGCCGAACCTGATTCCACCACTCGCCCCTTGTCGAACACCGAGACCGTATGCGCGATCCGCCCGACAACGGCCAGGTCGTGCGAAACGAAAAGATAGGTCAGCCCGAGCCTGTCCTGAAGTTCGCCGAGCAGGTTCAGGATCTGTTCCTGCACCGATACGTCCAGCGCCGAAACCGGTTCATCGAGCAATACCAACTCGGGTTCGAGCGCGATCGCCCGCGCGATCGCCACCCGCTGGCGTTGGCCGCCGGACAGTTCCGCGGGCAGTCGATCGAGATAGGTGCGTGGCAGTGCGACCTGATCGAGCAATTCGATCGCCCGCGCCGAGCGGCTGGACCTCGTGCCGATCCGAAACGACACCAGCGGCTCGGTAACGCTCTCGCGGACTGTGAACCGCGGATCCAGTGATGCGAACGGATTCTGGTGTACCAGTTGGAATCTGCGCCGCAGCGGTCGCACGGCGCGCCACGAGAGCCGGGTGATCTCCGCGCCATCGAAACGCACTGTGCCGGAGGTAGGTTCGGTCAGTGCCATGGCGATCCGCAGCGTTGTGGTCTTCCCCGAACCGGATTCGCCGACGAGCGCGTGCATGCGCCCCTTCGCAACCCGGAGGGAGACGTTGTCGAGCGCGACGAAGCGTTCCCGCCGCCCCCCACTGCGGGACCGGAAAACCTTTGTCACCGAATCGAGTTCGAGAATCGGATCGTCCACCTCGACCGCATCGGGTGACAGCACGAATCGTGGCTCGATGACACCACCGTGGGTCAGTGCGGGCGCGGCGGCGATCAGCTGGCGCGTGTAGTCGTCTGCCGGCGCGACGAGAATATCAGTGGGAGAACCTTCTTCGACGATCCGGCCTTCGCGCATGACGATGACCCGGTCGGCACGATCAGCGGCCACGGCCAGATCGTGCGTGATGATCACAAGCGCGGTTCCGGTATCGCGCACCAATGATTCGAGATGGTCGAGAATGCGGGCCTGTACGGTCACATCGAGCGCGCTGGTCGGTTCGTCGGCGATGATCAGCTCGGGCCGACCGGCCAGCGCGATGGCGATCAGCACCCGCTGACGTTGCCCGCCGGACAATTCGTGCGGATACCGCCGGACGCGCTGTTCGGGATCGTCGAGCCCGGCGGTGCGCAGAATATCGAGCACCTCCGCATCGACCCGCGGGCCGTGAACTCCGCGCTGCCGTACCGCCTCGGCGACCTGGACGCCGATGCGCTGGGTGGGGTTGAGGCCGACCATCGGATCCTGCGGTATGAGGCCGACCGTCGATCCGCGCAACGAACGGACGACTTTCTCACTCGCGCCGCCGATCTCGACCCCCGCGACCCGGATGACGCCGCCGGTGATGCGTCCCGCCTCGGGCAGCAGCCCGATGATGGCGTTGGCGGTCGTGGTCTTTCCGGAGCCGGATTCCCCTACCAGAGCGACGATTTCGCCCGCCCGCACGCGCAGCGTCAGATCGCGGACAGCCGGAACCACCACACCGTCGCGGGAGTACCCCACAGTCAAGTGATCGATGTCGACAATGGCTTCGGATGCGGTCATCGTCGCAGCTCCTGCAAGGTTTTGGCGAGGTGGTTGAGCGACAGCACGGTCGTCGCGACGACCACCCCCGGCATCAATGACACCCATGGAGCGGTCACCAGGAAGTTGCGCCCGTTGGCGACGAGCGTGCCCCATTCGGCCTGTGGCGGGGCCGCGCCGAATCCGAGAAAGCTCAGTGCCGCGACGGCGATGACCGCGGTTCCGAAATCGAGTACCGCCAACACCATTACCGGTCCCCACGAGTTGGGCAGGATGTGCCGCAGCAGAACTCGCGTCCAGGACGCGCCACCGGCCCGAGCGGCCTCCACATACGGCAGCGTCTTCACCCGCAGCACCTCCGAACGGGTCGTGCGCGCGAATCCGGGCAAGATCCCGATGCCGACCGCGATCGCTACCGGGACGGTCCCGAAACCGAGCGCGGTGACGATCGCCAGCGCGAGCAGCAGTGCGGGAATCGCCAGCAGTACATCGACCGCGCGCATGATCACCGAATCGGCCACGCCACCGAAGAATCCGGAGAGCACGCCGAGTGCCAAGCCTGCCACGAGGGCGATGACCACCGCGATGAGTGCCGCCTGAATGGTCAGTGTCGAGCCGTAGAGAGTCCGTGCCCACAGATCTCGGCCCACATCATCGGTCCCGAAAAGGTGTGTCCCACTAGGCGCTTGCAGTCGCTCGCGGGGCGAGGTCGCGTACGGGTCATAGGACGTGAAGATCGACGGCGCGAACGCGGCCGCGATCACGAACATCACCACGGCACCCGCGAGCACGAACAGCGGTCTGCGGATCAGCCTGACGGCCCGCGCGCGCCGCGGTGCCCACCGGTTCGATTCCACCGCGGGGCTCGGCGGAATCGATGCGGTGTCACTGGGTTCGATCAGCGTCTGCACCATGTCAGCTCACCTCGGCTCTCGTGGTGTGGGTGATCCGCGGATCGAGCAACGGATAGATCAGATCGATGAGCAGGTTGACGACGACGAATCCAGTCGCCGCGAGTACCACGATCGCGAGCACCACCGGAACGTCCTTGGCGAGCACTGCTTCCTGGGCGAGCTTGCCGATGCCATTGCGGTTGAACACAGTCTCGACGACGATCGCACTGGTCACCGTCACCCCGACCAACAGCCCGAAGATGGTCAGCGCCGGCAGCGCAGCGTTGCGGAAGGCATGGCGCAACTGCACCTCGCCGCGCGAGAGCCCCTTGGCTCGCGCGGTGACGATGTACTGTTCACGCAGCGTTTCGTGGAAACTCCGCGTCAGCACCTGCGCGAGTTGGGCGGCCGCCGGAATCGCCATCGTGATCACCGGCAGCACGAGGTGTCGCCAGCCACCGGTGCCCATCGACGGCAACCAGCCGAGGTCGAAGGCGAAATACTGGATCAGGACCAGTCCCACCAGGAATGACGGCACCGCGACACCAAGGGCGGGCAGCCGGTCCAGCAGCATACGCAGCGGCCGGTTCCGCACGAACGCGGCCACATAGGCCAGACCGGTGCCGAGCAGAACGGCCAATACACCCGCGAGCGCGCTGAGGGTCAAGGTGCCGCCGAGCCGGGCTCCGATCAGGTCCGTGACCGGCACCTGTTTGGCGATCGAGGTGCCGAAATCACCGTGCAGCGCACCGGACAGCAGGGAGAAATATTGCTCGAGCGCCGGGCGGTCGAGCCCGTACTTCGCCTTCGCCACCGCCAACTGCTGCGGTGTGAGCGAATCGGTTTCGATGCCCGCAGCGCCGAGTTGAATGGCGACCGGGTCACTCGGCAACAGGTACAGCACGATGAACGTGACAGTGAAGGCGGCCCAGAGCACCAGGATCGCCTGGGCGACCCGGCCCGCGATATATCGGGTCATCGTCGCGGTTCCTCCTTCCGAAAGTGCCCGGCCAGGGCTACGGCTGGATCCAGGTGTCGTTCAGGGCGAGAAAGCTCTCCGAGGTGAACCGGAATCCGTTGACCTTGTTACTGATCCCGGCGTACTGCAGCCGTTCGAACAGCGGGAACATCACGCCCGCGTCGATCAGGAGGTTCTGCAGTTCGCCGTATGCCTGCTGGCTCTCGGTCTTGTCGGTGGCCTCGACGGCCTGCTTGAACAGCTGCTGGACCCGGGCCGCGGTCGCCGGTGTCTGCGCGTTGCGGGCCATCGCCTTCGAGTTGGCCAGCTGTTCGACCAGAATGAACTGCAGCGCACCGGGATCAGCCCTGGTGAAGTAGGTCTCGGCGAGATCGTAGCGACCGCCGGTGATGGCACCGGGCCGCTCGGCGGCGGTTACGACATCGATCTTCAGCTCGATCCCGGCCTTGCGCAGCTGATCCTGGAACAGTTCCGTTCCGGCCCCGGATTGGGTGGTCAGCAGCGATAAGGTCAGTCGCTTGCCGTCCTTGGCGCGGTACTGCTCACCGGGCGCGAGCCGCCACCCCGCGGCATCGAGGATGCTCCCGGCTTCCTGCGGGTCGTAGCCCAGTTTGCCCGCCTGCGAAACGAAATACGGTGTGGTGCTGTCGAAGCCGCCGCCGACCACCGGGTAGTCGGCTCCGTATACCGTTGCCGCATAGGTCTTTACGTCGGTGGCACGGTAGAGCGCCTTGCGCACCTGATCGTCGGCGAGCGGATGCCCCTCCGACACATTGGGGAACAGCGCGAACGACACTCCCGGCAGTGGGCGCGAGCGGATGTATCCACCGGATCGCTCGATGAGCCGCTGATCTTCAACGGTGAACGGATTGCGCGGCCAGGCGATATCGATCTGACCGCTGACCAGATTGCCGGTGCGGACGCTGTCCTCGGCCACGTAGGTTACCTGGACTTTGTCCAGGTATGCCTCGCCGGTATTCTTGCTCAGCTTCGAACCCCACTGGTATCCGGTCCGTCTGCTCAGCGAAACGCCTTGTCCCGGGGTGTACTTGTCCAATACGAACAGCCCCGATCCGACAATGTCGCCTTGGCACCGCTGCTGCGGTGTTTTCTGGAAGGAGGCGGGCGAGAGTAGTGCGAGATTGGTCGTCGAAGTCGCCTGCAGGAACGACGAGTTCGGCTGGGTGAAATGGAATTTCGCGGTCTTGGCGCCGAGGACCTCGATCGACTCGAGCCCGACGATATAGCTGGCGCCGAAGGCACTGCCGCCGGTCCGGCGGACCAAGTCGAGGAATGCGTCGAAATTCGTCTTCACCGCCGCGGCATCGAGTAGCGCGCCGTCGGCGAAGGTGACACCGTCGCGCAGAGTGAAGGTGTAGTCACGTCCGTCCGGACTCACTTGCCAGCCGGTGGCCAGCCACGGCACGATCTCGCCGGTGTCGGGATCCTGATCGGTCAGCGAGTCGGCGAAATTGCGGATCAGGGAGCGATGTTCGATCCAATAGACCTGGAATGGGTCGATGCACGCGAAGGCCGCGTTATCGGGCCAGAAAGCGATATCGAGGGTACCGCCGCGCACCGGGTCCTGGCCCGCGCCGGATGGGCCGCTCTGCTGATTCCCCCCACCGCACGCCGTCGCTATCAGCAGCGTAAGCGCCGCGACGGCGGTTGCGGCCGTGCCTCGACCGGATCTGCCGCGCACGGCATGGAACATCTTCGACATCGTGGGGTGATTCCTCATCGTTGGTCCGAAAACCGGTGCCCGGCTCGGTATCTGGTAGGTGTGTGGCGATCTACTCGCCCGGCCGCAGCACGGTCCGGCCCGCGGTCAGCACTGCGGCGTCTTCCTGGGGTGGGTGCACTCGCACGCACAGCACGTCGCGTAGGTGCCGCTCCAGCGGATTGCGGCGGGTCAGGGCCGCATTGCCGAGTGCGGCGACGGCGGTCTGGACCGCCGCGATCGCCGATCTGGCGATCAGCACCTTCACCGGAGACAGTCGACTCGCGACCTCCGGTTCATCGGCCGCCAGCCGCAACAGCGTGCCGTACAGCAGCGTTTCGGCCTGAATGATCTGTGTTTCGACCTCACCGGCCACGGCCTGGATGCGTTCGGTGTCGGCGATCGGGCGGCCAAGCGCGGTCGGCACCCTGGTTCGGGCATAGTCGACGAATGCGGTGCGGGCCGCCCGAGCCACACCCACATAGAGTGCGGCATGTCCGAACGACGAAGGACCGGCGGTTGCCGCCGGATCCCGGTAGACGCCGTTCTGCTGCGGTATCTCCAGAAAGTTTCCGTCTGGTAGCGCGACATCGGTGTAGCTGACGTCATGGGTGTTCGAGGCGCGCAGACCCAGATGGTCCCAGGTATCGCGCCAGGCGATACCGTCCACATCGGCGGGCACGATGAAATGCCCTACCCGCAAGGGAGTTTCATCGGTCACGGCCCACACGAGGTGATATGCGAGCGCCTGCCCGCCGGTGGCGAAGGTCTTGTGACCGTTGAGAATCCACCCGGACTCGGTGCGACTGGCAACGGTGGCGGGCAAGCCGCCTCGAGCCGGTGCGCCCAGTTCGGGCTCGGCCCGGATCGCGTTCACCAGCGCGGGTCCCTCGGCCGATCGGCGCAGCAACTCGGTATACACGTCTTCTGGCCAGCTACCGGCCACAGTCTGGATCCGATGTGCCGCAAGATTATTCGCGGCGATCAGCGCGACCGACGGGTCGCCCTCACCGAGTGCCACCAGGATCCGCACCACCTCGAGCGGTTCGAGCTCGGGTCCGCCATAGCGCGCGGCCACCGTCGCGGTGAGATAGCCGCCGCGGTGCGCGGCCGCCAAACCCGCGGCCGGGATCTCACCACTGCGGTCATAGGCGGCTGCGGTGGCGGCGAGTTCGGCTGTCAGCGCGGCCAGCGCGGTAGGCGAGGTATCGGGGACGGTCAGGGTGACCGGCCGGGCGTGTACGGAGGTCACGACCGACCTGCCGCGGCCAGCGCACCCGGATGCTCGGCCTGCAGGGTGCCGCGCCGCCCTGTCGCTGCGCGATGCACCAATTCCTGGCGGACCAGCGGCAATACATAGCGGCCGTAGTCGATGACGTCATTGAGAGTGTCATAGCCGCGAATGGATACGAGATCAGCGCCGAGGTCGATGTAGTCCACGATCGCGGCGGCCACCGTCTCCGGGCTGCCGACCAACGCCGTGGACGCGCCCGCAGCATTTGTCGCCACGGCCGTGCGGGTCCACAGCGCGCGATCGTAAACATCTTTGCGACTGGCGAATTCGAGCAGACGCTGCGATCCGACATTCTCCGGTTTCGCTCCCGCGTACTGCCTGCGCAGCGCACCGGTCCGGAAGGTGTGCTCGATCCGGGCGACGTAGTCGTTGGCCTTCGCCCAAGCCAGTTCGTCGGTCCGATCGATGATCGGACGGAACGTCACCCAGATCCGCGGGCGATCGGTGCGTCCGGCCGCGGCCGCGATGGCGTGCACCCGTTCGATCTGGCTCTTGATGTCGGCCAGCGGTTCGCCCCAGAAGCTGAAGATATCCGCCTTCCGGCCGCCGATGTCGAACGACGCGTCGGAGGAACCGCCGATCGAGATCGGAATTGATCCGGCGTAGGGGGCGAATCCGGGTCCGAACCCGTCGAACCGGTAATGCGCGCCGTCGTGCGAGAACGGTTCGGTCTTGGTCCACGCGTCGCGCAGGATGTCGATGTACTCGTCGGTGCGGGCGTAGCGCTGCTCCTTCGAGAGGTAGTCGCCTTGCCGTGCTTGCTCGGCGGTATAGCCGCCGGAAATCAGATGGACCAACGCGCGGCCCTCGGTGAGCTGGTCGAGCGTGGCCAACTGTTGTGCCGCGACGGTCGGGAATACCGTATTCGGACGCAGCGCGACAATGGGTTTGAGCCGCTCGCTGAGCTGCCCGACGGCAGAGGCGAGTACGAAAGAATCCGCACTGGCCGACGCGTAAGGCAGCAATGTCAGGTCGAAACCGCCGTCCTCGAGCGCCCGGACATAGCGGCGCAGGAAGGCCAGATCGATACCGCGACTGGGTATCGGGTTCAGTTCGGTAGCTGGGTTCAGGTGCGTCAGGCTGATGAACTCCACCTTCGACGCGGCAGTGGCTGGTACCGAATCCCCGGCTGGATCGAGGGTCATACTGGTCCTTCCCGGTCGGCGTTGCGCAGGTGCGCGGCCGAACCGAATTCGCTAGGGCTCGACGGTGAATGTCATGGTAGGAAGCCGGTGGTCGCCGAAACCAGAGTTTCGATCATGGTTTTCGATCGATATCGCCGATCGGAACCGATAGCCATAATGGCCCCGCTACCAGGACGTTCCGATCTCACAGATTCAAAGGGTGCGCAATTGCGACCGAATGTAGTTGCGTTGTGTCATCCGAATGTCGAGGCGGAGACAGGTGGGCGTGTAATGGCAGATCCCTTGGACTTGGTGCATCTACAGACCCTGGTGGCCATCGCCGACACAGGCGGATTCCGACGCGCGGCCGACGCCCTGCATTTGAGTCAGCCGACCGTCAGCCAGCATGTGCGGTTGCTGGAGCGGCGGCTGAAGCGGACACTCGTCGAAAAAGACGGCCGCGGTTCACGTTTCACCGTCGACGGCGAACGATTCGTGGTCGAGGCCCGCACGCTGCTCGCGTCACACGACCGGCTACTCGAACGCTTCGTCGTCGTGGATCCGAATCGGATCACCATCGGGTCCACCGAACACGCCGCCGATGGGCTGCTGCCGGAGTTGCTCAGTGTGCTGCGTAGCGCGTATCCGGATGTGTACCTGCACTTTCGAATCGACCGATCCACCAGCCTCGCCGAATCGGTGACCAAAGGCGCGCTCGATCTCGCGGTGGTGCTCGGCGGCAATGCCGAACCAGTCGGCGCGGAGGTCGGCGAACTCCAACTGCGCTGGGTCGCCGCCCCGGGCTGGCAATTGGCCGCCACCCGTGGCCCGATTTCCCTGGTGGCCTTCGATGAACCGTGCGGCTTGCGCAGACGTGCCCTGCACCGCCTCGCCGAGTTGGGCTACGACGTCTCGGTCGCCGCCGAATCCGCCGGCCTCGACGGTGTTCTGGCCGCCGCGCAGGCAGGCCTGGGCATCGCGCTGTTGCCGTTCCACGCGGCCATCCCGCGCGGTCTCGCGGAAGTGACCGATCTGCCGCCGATGGGATGCATCGACGTACGGCTGATAGCCCGACGTGGACTGGGACCCGATATCGAACTGACCGCCATCGAGGCGACCAGCACGCATTACCGGTCGCTGACCGGACGTCAACTGAGGGGAGTCGCGTAATGGGTACGCGCACAGACACACTGATCACCGTCGCGGAACTGGCCGAACGGATCGACGCAGGCGAACCAGTCACCATTCTGGATGTGCGCTGGCAACTGGACCAGCCCGACGGGCGCCTCGCCTACGGGGACGGCCACCTTCCCGGCGCGGTCGACGTCGATCTGGAAACCGAGTTGTCCGATCATTCGCGGCAGGGACGTGGCCGACATCCGCTCCCGAGCGGATCCGCCCTACAGGCCGCCGCGCGGCGCTGGGGCGCGCGCACCGGAGTGCCGATCGTGCTGTACGACAACTGGAATCGGGTGGGTTCGGCGCGGGCCTGGTGGATGCTGCGGGCCGCGGGCATTACCGACGTCCGGATTCTCGACGGTGGATTGGCCGCGTGGCGTGCGGCCGGCCGAGGACTCGAGACCGGTGGCGAACATCCACACGACGGTGATATCGAAGTACCACACGAAAACCTGTACGTCGGAGCGCTCCCGACATTGACCGCCGCGCAGTCCTCCGCCATCATCAACAGCGGCGTGCTGATAGACGCTCGCGCACCCGAACGATTCCGCGGGGAGTCCGAACCGGTAGACCTCGCCGCCGGACACATACCCGGCGCGCGCAACGTACCGAGCGGCGCACTCCTCGACGATCGCGGATTCTTCCGCCCCGTAGCAGAACTCGACGCATTGTTCACCGCCGCCGGAGTCCGCGACGCGGCCGCGGCGGGCGTCTACTGTGGGTCCGGCATCACCGCGGCGGTGAATATCGCCGCACTCCGGATCATCGGCATCGACGCCGCACTATTTCCTGGATCATGGTCGGAGTGGAGCACGGACCCCACTCGTCCGGTCGCGACCGGCGCGGCACAGGCACACGCCTGACCGGTCAGTCCACCTTCCCCGGATTGAACAGCCCCGAGGGGTCGAGCGCGGCGCGCACCGCACGCTGCACACGCAATGCGTCCGGCCCCAGTTCCTGCTCCAACCAGCGCCGCTTGAGCACGCCGACGCCGTGTTCGCCGGTGATTGTACCGCCCAATTCCAGTGCGGTTGCGAATATTTCGTCGGCGGCTGCGGCTGCGCGCCGCTCGGCCGCCGCATCCCCGGGCGGTACCACGATGATCGGATGCAGATTGCCGTCACCCGCATGGCCGAAGGTGTAGATCCGACTGCGGTGTCGCTCAGCGATGTCGGTGATACGGCGAACCGCATCCGCTATCCGAGTCCGCGGCACCGCGATATCCTCGATCAGCGCCCGGCCGTGCCGTTCCAGCGCGGGCAGCGCCGAACGACGCACCACGAGCAGTTCGTCGGCCACGTCAGGATCGTCACCGACCAGAACCCGGGAAGTGAATTGCCCGAAGGTGGATTCGATAATCCCGGCCTCCGCGTCGGCGCCGAATCCGTCGGTCTGCGCGACCACGAACGCACCGGCCGACTGCGCTCGAATACCCAGGAAGTCCTGTGCTTCGCACAGGGACCGCTCATCGAGCAACTCGAGCAGCGACGGCCGCACGCGCGCGGACAGCACCGCGGCCGTTGCAGCGGCAGCTTGCTCGACGTCCTCGAAATAGGCCGCGACAGTCACGGTGCGCACCGGAATCGGATGCAGCCGCACCGTCGCCTCGACGATAACGCCCAGCGTGCCCTCCGATCCGGTGAACAAACTGGTCAGATCCAGTCCCGCAACACCTTTCGCGGTACGCCGCCCTGTGTGGATCAGTCGGCCATCGGCGAGGACAACGCTCAACCCGAGCACCGAATCACCGGTGACGCCGTACTTGACGCAGCGCAGACCACCAGCATTGGTGGCGATATTGCCGCCGATAGTAGAGATGGCGACGCTGGCCGGATCGGGAACGTAGCGCAGGCCGCGCCGCCCGGCTTCGGCGTCGAGTTCCGCCGCGCTGACACCGGCCTGCACCACCGCGAGCTCATCGGCAGCTGCGATCTCGAGTATGCCGTCCAGACGGCTCACATCCAGAATCAACGATCCCGCACCGGCACTCGCGCCACCCGCCAACCCACTGCCACCACCCCGTACGACCACCGTCAGTCCGGCCTCGGCCGCGAGAACCACCGCCCGCCGCACATCGTCGACGTCTGCGGCGACGACCAGCACCTCCGGCACACTCGACGGCGCATAGCCGGACCGGTCGCTCCGGTAGGCGACCGGTATGTGCTCGCCGACATAGACGGCACCGGAGATGGACGCCGTCCAGGTGGTCGAAACAGACATCGAACGCGCTCCTATTCGGTGATGTGATCCCCACGGGAACCGGCCATTCATCATCTCCGAGCACGGCGTGCACCGATAACCCAGGAATGATCGAATTATCCGATAGGTGCCGCCTAATCCCGGAAATGACGAGCTCTATCCGATCGAGTCGACGATAGAATTCGAGCTCGATCCCGACCCAAAGGCAGCACGTGACAGCGAATGAACCACAACCGAATTCGTCGGCCGACGGCACCTGGCGCGATACCGGGGTGCGTGTCATCAAGTCGGATCAACTCGATACGAATACCTCGCAGACGCCGGGAATGAACCGCGCCGCGGCGATCAATGCCGCGCGAGTCGGTGCCCAGCAGATCTGGGCCGGCACGGTTACGATCCACCCGAACGCCAAGACCGGCGCGCACCATCACGGTGCGCTGGAGAGCGTCATCTATGTCATCCGAGGACGCGCTCGAATGCGCTGGGGCGAGCGGCTCGAGTTCGTTGCCGAGGCAGAGCCCGGCGATTTTATCTTCGTACCGCCCTACGTCCCGCACCAAGAAATCAACGCCAGCACCGACGAGCCCCTCGAATGCGTTCTGGTACGCAGCGATAGCGAAGCAATCGTCGTCAACCTCGACATCGAACCCGTGGAGAAACCCGACACCGTCCACTGGATCGACCCGCTCCACCGACAGCCGTGAATTCAGCCAGGCCGAGCTCGGCGACTCGACGCAGAAAGTATCGCGCCAACCGCACGCACGCAGGCATTCACCGTCTCCGCAGGTCGAGAGGTGCGGTTAGCCCGCGTGTCCCCTTCGGACATGAACCCCAACAGAAGTCCGGATTCGGTCTTGCCCGGCGCCGCCACCGCGACCTTCGTGGGGTGCACTGGCAGACATGGCGACAGGGCTTCGGGACGGCCGCCCAGCGATCTCGCACGGCGACCTCGCCGTTCCCATCCGAGCCGCGAACTCTTCCGACAGACCATGGGCGCAGTCCGGGTGCTGGTGGCCGGAACCGGTTAGCACGATGCGTCTTCCGCGGTCCGGACACCCGTCAACGCTTGGGATAGATCGGGTTCGAGCCCGCCTCCACGATCGGGCGCCTCACCTTCCGGGAGCCTTCGAGGTCTGCGACATGCCGGCGCCGTGCGGGTGCGCTGGGATCGCAAACAGCTCAGCAGCAAGGCCATCAAGCCGCGTTGACTTCATCGTAGGGCGCTGCACGTTCTCGCTTGGGTCTTGGACCTGTTGAGACACGGGGATCCGACGGGGCTGGAATGACGCCGAGGCGGTCACACTGGCCAACATCGCGCGGGGTCGAACGCACCTCTGTTACGCCACCGCCCGCGCCTACGCAGGCCACCACACGCACTCTAACCACCACGGTGCCGGTCGCCACAAAAGACGACCGGCACCAACCGCGGCAGCTTCCACCAACAATTTTGCCCACGCCACAACACATTTGAAGCAGAAAACCCCCGCAGCCGAACCAACCGTCAGAACCCTACGCCAGCCTCCGCCACTCAGCTAATTACAACGAAGTATTGAAAGCTATTGCAGCTCAATAGTATTGAGACAGAGCAACATGATCATAGAGTCGGTGCTACGCTCTAGCGACGCACAATAGACGTACTCGTGCACACATTTGCACAAATATTGTTGCCGATCGGTGATCGATTCCCCTCTCGCGCATTACTCGAGCACGTATTTGCATCAAATTTGATGCAAATACGTGCTCGATCACCTCCTCGCGCACGTTCTCCTCTCACTCGAGCGGTCAGCCGTGGCACAGATGCGACAGCGAAGCCGCTCGCGGCACATATTTCCGTCATCGGTGACACATCTGCGTGCGCGAGTAGAAGTTCGTTCGCCCCTCTGACACACGGCAACGGCACAACTGAGACAGGCGCGTGCACGAGCGATCCCTCGCACACCCCCGCATGCGCAGTTGAGCCATACGCAATGTTTGCTGGACAGCGCCAACGACCCATGGTGTCACCCCAGGCCGATCCCTGACGCCGATACACCGACCGCTGGATCTGACCAAGGCAGCGTTCGATATCGACTATGTGGGAAGTCTCATCGACTCGAGGTATCGGTGCACTGCACGACCGGAAATCATTTGTCAGGAACAGTCGGTGACACCGAGGATGGCTCGATGGCTGACTCAGCGGACGGTCGCGCCGGAATCGACGCGGCCTTGGTCGAACGCCTGCTCGCGGCACAGTTTCCGCAATGGCGCCACCTACCGGTCACACCGGTCGACCACGACGGCTGGGACAACCGCACCTACCGCTTGGGCGACGACATGACCGTCAGGCTGCCGACCGCGGCCGGCTACGCGACCGCCATCGCCAAGGAAAGCCACTGGTTACCGCGGCTGGCTCCCGCACTACCGATATCAGTGCCTACCATCCTCGCTGACGGCGCCCCAGACCTCGGCTACCCGTTTCCATGGTCGGTGCGTCGCTGGATCCCCGGCGACACCGCCGACCGAGCCCACATCGACACCATGACCGAATTCGCGGTCTCCGTCGCGGAATTCATCCGCGCCCTGCAACAATGCGACACCACCGCAGCCCCGATCGCCGGCGCGCACAGCTTCTACCGAGGCAGATCACCTCGCCACTACGACCAACAGACCCGCCACTGCCTCACCACGATCAACGACAGCATCGACACCGCCACGGCCACCGCTGTCTGGGAAAACGCCCTGGCCACCGACTGGGACCGAAGCCCGGTATGGTTCCACGGCGACATCGCCCCCAGCAACCTGCTCGTCGACGCCGGAAACCTCACAGCGGTCATCGACTTCGGCACCTGCGGGGTCGGCGACCCCGCCTGCGACCTGACCCTGGCATGGACGATGCTGTCCGGAAACAACCGCGAAGCCTTTGCCCGAACAGTCGACCAGGACAAGGGCACGTGGGCTCGCGCTCGCGGCTGGGCACTCTGGAAGGCGCTGCTGGCCCTGACAGACCGCGAAGCCGCCGACCACGACCAAGACACCCGGACTCGGCACCTGATCAACGAAATCCTCACCGATCACAGCCAATTCGGCCAGACCTACATTGATTGAGACTCGACTCAGACGGGACAAGGCCTAACACCTAAGGCCTCCCAACCACGGCCACCACCGTCGAAATTCGTGAACAACTCCGCCCCGCGGACCACCCAAGTGCCGTCGAGGTTCACGAACAACCGCCGTCAGCAATGACGGACGAAGCCACAGCACCCGACATCGGCAATGGTCGGATGCGCTGCCGTTTAAGGGTTTCCAGCGCGGCCTGCACCATCGAAAGAGTCGACATCCACGCCTCGTCCCGCTGGATACCGATTCGAGTGAGGTGCATCATGGCGATCAACCATGCGCAGGGCAGGCCAGGAAGCTGAGCATCGCCAGGACAGCGCAGGCCAGTCTGCGCGAAGATCTGTTCGGGATCTGTCCCATAGATCGAGCGGTACTCCTTGGCGAAGGCGCGGCTGCCGAGCAGGCGCCAGGCGAGTCTGGCGGCGAACGGCATGTCGGCGAGGAACTTTCGGCGTTCGGCCCCTTGCAGGATGAAGCCGAGGAAGACCAACTGCCGGTCCTTGGGCACGGCGGCGCGTCCCCGTTCGCCGAGCGCCGCCCACACGCGGGCGGTCATGACGCGTCCGGCGAGCGAGAGGATCAGTCCCTCCTCCTCGGCCATATGCTCGTCGAGAGCGGCGACAGCAGCGTGGCCACGGGATGCCCGCGCCTCAGGATGCGGCGATGCGGCGAATAAGGACTTGGCTGTTAGAGGCATTCGACCGATCAGAGGTTGGAATGGTGCCTGATCGGCAGCCCGACTACCGCAAGCGCTCACCCAACCGATCGAACCGGTTCCCCAGCTCCGTGTAGATCTCCAACCACCCACCGCTGGCCGCGATCTCACACAACGGCCCGGTCGGTGCGAAGAGATATCGGAGATCGGACAACCTACTCATATCCTCCCGCCGCATCCGGGCAGCGTGATCCGTCAAATCGCCGACGACTTCCCCGTAATCCACATACCGCGACTGCCAGCTCAGATCCTGCTGCTCGGTCGCTACGATCGCCAGAACACGATCGAGTATGTCGGCTATCGCCGCCGCGCCCGACTGCACAGCCAAAAATCTACGTCCTCACCGAGCAGCCCGCCGTACAGTGTGATCGGTTCGGATCGCAAGAATATCCGACCGCGCTCGCCATTTCATGATCTCTGAATGCCAAATCATGCGCCCAGGCCAAGTTCGGTGTAGACGGCATCGCTGATCTGGTGCCAAATCACCTTGCCGACGACCCGTCCCGGCAGACCAATACCATTGAACGCGACGACTAGCTCGTGATCGGGATCAGAGTAGGCCATGGGGGAGGAGCCGTGCCCCTGATGCCCGAATGTCCGACCGCCCGTATGCGACCCGAAGTACGCGAATTCACTTCCATGTCTTCGACTCTCCAGCGTTACTCCCAACCCGAAGTCCACCAGTGGCGCCTCCTGGAAGTAACTGGGCCGCTGCGGCCGGGTCATCTCGCGGGCGGCACGACTATCCAACGGCCCTGCCGAGCCCGCCCAATCGCCGTTTGTTAGCTGCGCGCACACATACTCGTAGAACTTCGCCATACCGCGCGCGCTTGCCCACAGTCCTTGGCTAGGGTCAAGCCCTCTGTGGAATTCCGGGCGGGTGAACCGCGTGCGATCAACAACATTGTCCACTACTCGGCCCGATTCGTCGTAGCGGGCGCTTCGCGGGGAATGATAGGTCGCTACCCGCTCGCCGAAACGCACCAGTTGCTCGTCCGAAAAGCCGTAGTAGGCCTCGATTCCTAGCGGTTCGATAACCTCGTCGGCGACATATCGATCAAAACGCCGGCCATCGATTCGTCGAATTACTTCCGCCAGAAGCAGCCAGGATAGGCCAGACACTGAATAGGACGGCTGTAGGCCTGGTCGATCGGCCCCGTGCAGCCGCGCTGTGAGTGCCAGACGTGTCGCATGATCGTAGCCGTCCACAATTGGGTCGATGGACAGGCGACCATCCACCAGCAGTCGGCCGGACGTGTGCGTGAGCAGGTGACGGCATGAGAACACCGAGCCTGCCGCAAATTCGGGCAGGTAATGCGAGATAGGGGCGTCGAGATCCACCGAACCCGCACCCCATAGCTTGAGGATGGCGGCGGCCAGCAACGGTTTTCCACCACTGAACCACGGCAGCAGGTCATCGCCAGTCATGTCCGTACCACCGTCGCGGCTCCCTTTAGCTAGATCACACACGACCTCACCAGCCACCGAGACATAGAGCTGTACCCCGAGATGGCGCGCTTCGCCGATGGCCTGGTCGACGGCGTCGGACACGGCACTCACCGCTGCTGCGGTGTTGCTAGGCCGCGACTGGGCAGCGTGCAATGCTGTCAAGTAGCTAGCGAAGCTGCGGGCGGTCGGCGCGGTGATAAAGACGTCCAACGGGACCTGGACGCCATACTGGCCGCGAGTTCGTGCGAGCATCTGCAATGCGAACAAAGACCTGCCACCCGCAGCGAAGAAGTCTGTGTCGGGCCCTAGGTCGGGCGCGTCCAGCAGGTCCCGCCACAGCTTGACCACTGCATCCAACAGCGCCGCACGGTCAGGCATTTTGGCCACCGCGTCACGAGTCGATCTTGGTTCGCGCCGTGACACTGTCCACCTCCACCTGACCATGGGGGAGGCCGTCACCGTAGGCGAGATGGCGACGCCGATTCGAGTTGGTGCTGGCGAAGCTACGCAGGTACGTCCGTCGTATGTCTTCCTGCGGCTCGTCCCACAGTCGCTGGTAGTAATCGTATCCCTGGATGTACAGCATAAATTGGCCCGGATTGTCTAGCTCGAACTCCGTAAGTGGCTGTTTGAAATTGGACTCCTTCCACCGCACCACATCGAAACGCGACCGAAGCACAATCTTCTCCGGCACCCGCTCGTGCAGCGGGATGAACGCCAGTTCCGTGATCTGCACGACCACATCGAGCTGCTCGGCGAACGAATCCGCGGAGAATCCGGTGGCTTTCTCCTTGAACGCCCGCAGACCAGTCTCGGCGAACTCTCTTACGACGTCCTCGAATCGACCCTCAGTGAACAAATCACTGAAGACCGCATATTGGAAACGCATAGCCCCGAACTGATTGTCCGTCACTTGCTCGGGCCTGCGAGCCACCGCCTCCCGAATGAGCTCCGCAACCTCATCGCGGCTGTTACCCATCATCGCTCGATGTCCATCGACGAACCGAGTAGCAAAGGCGGCCAGCACAGGACTCCGGTCGGGATCGGCGAGCATGACTCGGATTATCGATGTTGCCCGGATGCCGTGGCTCTCGAAGAAGAATACCAACTCACGCAACCATCCATAGAATAGAGCGAAGTTGAAGAAGAATATGAACTTGAAAAAGTTAAGGTACTCCTTTTCCGGGATCGTCGAGGTCTCGATAACGATCTCGTCCACCTCAAAATTCTGCCTCCCGCCATATTCCGAATAACCGTTCTCGGAGAGCGCAAAACGTGTCTTGATTCCGAACCGGTCGCGGTATTCGTCGAATGCCATCTCCGCCTGATCGAGGATATTCAACGCGTATATCACAACGTTGTCGAATCGGAAATCTAGAATTTTATCGAGCGAGTTTATGAACGACTCGATCGACTCGCCAGGCAATCCGAAGATCAGTTCGGTAGATAAGACGAGACCGTGCTCGCGTGCAAACGCCGCTGCTTCCTCGATCATCGTGTCCTTGATGTTGACCCGCTTGATGTTCTTCAACACCTGTTTGTCCAGCGACTGGAAACTGATATTGAGCGGAATCAGATCCTTCATCAGAAGGGTTACCTCACGGACGTTGCGGGTGAGGTGCTTGTCTGTATATACCTGAACGACCGAAGGGTAGGAGTATTCATCTTTGACTGCACGTATGTGCCGCGCGATCGCTACATCCCTGGGCAAGATTCCGAAGTTCTCGTCGGCGATCCGCAGCATCGGATTGGTGGTCCGCGCTCGAATGTAATCGATTTCCGCCTTCACCCGCTCTATGTCGAAAGCACGCAGCTTCGACCACCAATCATGGCCGGCGACACAGAAGGTGCATCCGTACGGGCAGCCGCGCGAGGTCTGCAATAGCGGTATATACTCCGGGTCGCTCAAGTACTCATCGCAGAGTCCGGTCAGGTAGGGCGACGGAATATCGTCCAGATTGCCGACTCGCCCCAAGGGGTCACCCTGCAATACTTGTCCGTCCCGAGTTAGCGAATAACACCCGTCCACCACGGTACCGACCACGTCGTACGGGTTTTTCAGCCTTAGGCAGGCCGCGACCAGGTTCGAGACCGGCTGCTCCCCTTCCCTGGAAATGAAGAAGTCCACCGCGGGCTTGCGGCGCATCGCCGCATCGGCTATGGACTTCTCGGTCGGAATATTTGGCCCGGCAACCGCGATCACCACCTGCGGATATCGATCCTTCAGGGCTGCAATGACAGAATCGGTCAGGCCTGTGTTCCATGAATAGTTACCGAAGGCGAAGATGTCTGGCACGCCCTCGGCCAATGCGGCGTCCACCTGTTCGACCGTGGTGAGCTGCCGGATGCGAATGGATTCACCGAATTTTGAGCGCAGGTACGCATGCACGTATGTCATACCGAGCGGAACAGTTACACGCAGATTCTTTCCGAACGTGCTATGCAAATGTGCTAGATAGACGACCAGAGGGCGGTCTCCCCGCCGCCCCGGAAAGGAGGGGTTCGACATGAACTGCAGATCAGCGGATCCCTGCCCAACCCCTGCCGCCGATGATATCGGGTTCAAAATATCGCTCCTAACAATCGCAGGCCAATCGGATCCCTCGGTAGGCCGCGTGAAGTTCTCAGTACATCATTCGAGGATCGACATAATGCTTGAATTCGAGCAGATTCTCGGTGGGGTCGATCAACACTAGTGTGCTGTGCTCTTCTACAGTGTCCGGGAAGCGCAACTGCTGCTCACGAAAAACTGGCACCTTCCGCAGATCGACAAGTCGCAGCAGAGCATCGAAATCCGCGCGGTCGCGAAACGTGATTCCGAAGTGACGGGGATAGAGGGCCGGGGCAGCATGCGGCTCGTCCGGCGAGAGATGGCAGACCAGCTGATCACCGAAGAAATCAAACGTAAGTCTATCGTCGTATCGGCGGGCCAGCTGGCATCCCAGCAGCTGCCTGTAGAAGTGTTCCGCAGTTTCCAAGCTACGAGTCGGAACCGCGATATGAAAAGCGTCGTTGGGTGATCTCATCGAACCTCCCGATCGCCGCTCCGCGACAGCGCATGTCGGGGAGCTTCAATATTCTCATGGTGATCCATCAGAGTGTCGGAACGCAGACCCAGTCGGAGCGTCTCCAATGGAATGACGTCCAGAAGTCCGATATTGCCGAGGTTTACTTCCGGTCCTACTCGTTTGACAAAATAGGTCTGCAGCTTGGTTGTCGGCGTCTCGAAGATCAGGTTCTCGCTATTTATGCTCGATCCCAAGATGTCCTCGATTAGACCGAACCTGAGCTCGCCGTCATTGCGGCAGATTCCACTAGTGGCGGACTCACGGGATTCCAGTAGCACTCGTTTTGCGCCGGCGGCAAGGTCCGACTCGATCGCCTCGACCCACTGGCTCGGCGAGAAGAGCTCCGAACGCGGATGGTCCTTGAATCCGACCTCCGCAAGAACTTCGAAGTCCCGCGCAAAATACTCGATGTATTTGCCCTTTGCCTCGATGTCGATATCTACTGTCCCGTTCGAGATCTCAACCAACCGGCATCCATAGTTTATGCATAAGCGACGGTACTGTTCGGAGCACTCCTGGCTCACATACTTCTCGAATAATGTCCCGCCGAACAGAAAATCAACGCCATGATGGCGCAGGACATCGATCTTGCGCTGAAGACTTTCCGTTACCAGGGCAGTCCCCCAGCCAAACTTCACGACGTCGATGTAGCATCCGCTGCTTTCGATAGCATCCTGGAATAGACCGATAGGGAGCCCGGAATCGATACAGACAGTCAGTCCCCTGTTCCTCGGCTTGTGCTGCCGTTCAGGCAGCCGCAGTACATCGACGGTCACCATCGCGGCCTCTGCTCATCGCTCACCAGTTGGGCCTTCTGGACCTTGCCGAGCTGGTTTCGCGGCAATGCGTCGACTAGATGAATCTCCAGCGGCCGCTTGTGTGGCGACAACAACTGTGCGGCATGCTCGTGGAGCGCGCGCTTCTCAACACGCACGGAGGTGACGACCCAAGCGGTTACCTTCTCCCCGAGGACGTCGTCGTGCACGCCGAGTACCGCGACCTCGCGCACCGCATGATGACTGGTCAAGGCGTCCTCGACCTCACCAGCGCCCACCCGATACCCGGCCGTCTTGATCAGGTCTGTAGCAAGCCGACCCACCAACCGCAACGAGTCTTCTTCCCAACGCCCGAGATCACCGGTGGCGAACCAACCATCAGTTTCGAATGGAGACGGTCGCCCCAGGTAGCCGAGAAATAGATTGGGACCGCGGACGACAACCTCACCCACATCGTCTCCGAGCCCAACGTCGCGCAGGTCGACTTCGACGCCTGGAAGTGGCCGCCCGAGGAGTCCAGGGCCCCGGCGATCGCCCACCCGGGGCGCGGTATTCACCAACGTTTCGGTCAACGCATAGCGGTCGAAGACCTGCAGTCCGGCCGTGTCTGCGATGCGGTTATACACAGTTGCTGACAACGGCGCCGCGCCGCTGGCGAACAGCCTGGCCCCCCGCATGTCCCGCAACTCGCTGTCAGTGAGCAGCGACCAGAGCGCAGGCACGCCGAAATACATGGTTGCCCGAGGCACTGGACGCAGCACGCCGTTGGTGTAAACGAGCGGTGAACCTACTCTCAATGGTCCAAAGGCACCAAAAACCAGCCCGTGCACATGCGACAGCGGCAAGCCGTGGCTCAGGGTGTCCGTTCGCCCCCACTCCCAGGCCGCCGCCAGTTGATCCAGGTCGAACGCGAGAGCATGTCGGGAATGCACGACCCCTTTCGGCGGCCCGGTCGAGCCGGAGGTATACAGCACGAGAGCAGGCTGGTCGTCTATGCGATCGTAAGTAGGCAACGAGGCTCGGCCGGTCAAGTCCACCTGATCGACTATCAGGTCGGGCGCGCAGTCATCCAGCACGTGATTCCGCTCTGGGGTGGACAGCGTCGAGACCAACGGGACAGCAGCTGCGCCAGCGGCCACTACGCCCGCAACCGCGACAATCATCGCCAACGGATCGTCTGTGGAGACCCCGACGCGGCGGGCGCCGGCGACTCGGGCAGCGACCGCGCCTGCCGCGCCTGCCAACTCCGCGCCACGCAGGCAGCGGTCGTCGAAATTCAATTCGGCCGTTCCCTCATGAAGCGCGGCCAGCAGCAGACTATCCGCATGCGTCACGGCAAAGGTCATTTGTCTCTCAATCCTAATAGCTTCGGCCCGCGCTAATGCCATACGGTTCGCTCTGGTTCAAGTCATTGGAGACTTGTTAGCAATTTTCAGACAGCCGTCACTCGCAGTTGCGCCTCAAATATCACAGCTGTCTCATCCACAGCGTGTAGCGCAGTAAGTATCCCCCAAATCGAAGCCCTCGAACCTTTCCGACACTCTACGACTTAAACAGAAGTACCACCAGCCGAAACTCGTGTCAACATATCGAATTCGACGCTACCCGAACTAGCGCCGTTATCATCAAGGTCGTCAATGGTCAATATTTTGGATCTCCGAAATTTGCCGACATGCGAACCCCGACCTCGGTGTGGGAAGCTGTCGCCGGATAGGATCGGCAACTTACGAAAGCCGTTGTCCGCCAACGATCTGTACGCTGGGCACCACTGGTGAATCATGAGCAGGATCTATCGCCCGAGCGGTGTCCTCCATGAAAGAAATCTGCGCAGCATGGAGATTGGGTACGTGGTTACTCATATCGGCGGATACCGTGACTGAAATGGGGGAGGGAGTGCCAACCGCATGGTCGGAAAGCTAAAGAAAACACCAGACGACGAGAACGAAATTCAGGATGTGCTGGAATTTCGAGATGCTGGCCGTTGCCGAGTAACTCCGGTCGCCGTATTCGCACCGGAAGTAGCATTAGCAGTAGTTGACACATTGACGATGATCGTCCGAACGGCTCATGCGAGCCCCGCTGCTACCATTTCGGACAGCGACGGCGTGGTCCGTGCGCAAACCTTCGAAGAAGGCGACGTCTACATGCTGGAGTCGCCATTCGATGGCTACTTCGCAGACCGTTATCTGATGGACTTCTACGACGTCAACAAACGCGACATCTGTTCGCGTATGCACCTGCATACCGGCCTTCGGTTCGTCCGAATGATGACGGGCCCCAGCACTCGCATACGGGTTTCGAGCCTGTCACCCTTCATGATCACCGACGTCGAAGGAGTCACTCCGTTTGCTCCGAGGACATTCGTCGACGACCTACCTGATGCCCCGGGCGATGCGCCCGTCACCCGCTACAACCTCCTAGTCGACGAGAACTCCTGGGTTGACATGCAAATCCCGCGCGGAGTCTCCCACCAGTTCAATGCGATAGGGCCGCATGCGGTGATCGATTCCGTGCACCCTGAGGAGTCGATCGAGACCTTCCGCGAGAAGATGTCGGGCTACAAGATGATGGCGCAGACGATCTTCCTCGCCCAGGAACTCCCCGTAGCGAGTACTTGTAGCAATCTGCCCGGCCCGGTGAACGGAAACCCGATCTCATGACCGACGGGATCGATGACCGTGTCAGTACGCTCATCGCCGGTATCACCACCCCGGCGATCGCGCCGCTTGTCACTGGCGAGCTGACGGAAACATTAGATTCCCTGGCCATCGTGACGCTGGTGGTACAACTGGAGAAAGAATTCAAGATTGCCATACCCGCCGAACACATCACCCCGGATCGGTTCGGGTCGGTGACGGCAATCGCCGACGTAGTCCGCACAAGTGCGGCGCATACACTGTCCGCGGGCGAGGAACTGTCGGCCGACAGCGACGGCCACCATGCCGAAACCATCATCGACGTGCTCCGTGACCGTGCCGCAATAACACCCGACGCAGTATTTCTCACCTGGTTGCCAACCTACGGCGAACCGGAAGCGCTCACTTATGGTGCGCTCGACGCACGGAGCCGCGCGATGGCAGCCCAGTTAGCGGGTCCGGACGGGTTCGAGGGAGCGCGGGTCGGCCTGCTTGCCGGAAACGATATCGAGACAGTTGTTGCACTGTTCGCAGTGATTCGTGCAGGTGGCACGTGTTTGTTCCTGAACCCGGCCGACCCGGCCGACCGGCTGCGCACAATCCTGGCCGCTCATCCAACATCGGCCGTGCTTTGCTCGCCTCATCTGCCCGGGATCCCAGACGACTTGGCCAAACCGATTCCATCCTCGGTCCGGACCGCTGCGGACCGTGATCTGGATCAACCGCTCGCGTCGAGCGCCGCCGCGTTCATGTTCGGCACGTCTGGATCCACCGCCGCCAGCAAATTCGTCATTCAGAGCCATCGAGCCGTCCTTGCCAATGCGCAGGGTCTGCGACGCCACCACAATCTCGGCCCCGGCGACATCATCGCTGGCGGGCTTCCGGTACATCACGTAAACGGCGTGCACTTCACCTTGCTCGGCGTGCTGAACGCCGGGGCGCATGTCTTGCTGCCGCAGACCTTCTCACCCTTGACCTACCGCACTGTGCTGGACGCATACCAACCGCGAATCGCGAGCGTGGTGCCCAGCGTGCTGGAGGCGCTACTGGCGACCGGTCGCGGTTGGAGACCGCCGGAGTCATTGCAGTACGTCGTGAGCGCCGCTGCGCCGCTCAGCGCCTCACTAGCACGCCGGGTGATGGATGCGTTCGGTCTACGGGTGGTGCAAGGCTACGGCCTGACCGAAACGACCAACTTCTCGACCACACTGCCAGTCGACCTCTCCGACGAGCACTATGCCGCGCTAATGCTGGACACCGAAATTCCCACTGTGGGTGTCGCCTTCCCAGGCAACGAGGTCGAGGTGCTGTCCCGAACCGGCGACTTGCTCGATGCCAATAAGGTGGGCGAGATCTGCATGCGTGGCCCCAGTGTCATGGATTGCTACGCCAACGCACCCGACCTGACTCGAGACACATTCGCCAGGGGGTGGTTCCACAGCGGCGACCTTGGGTACTGGCGCTTCGGCCCAGATGGTCGCAGATACTACGTTCTCACCGGCCGAACCAAGAACATCGCCAAGGTACGAGGGGAAGCTGTCTCGCTGGAGGAACTCGAGCACACGCTGCTCGCACTGCCCACAGTTGCCGACGCTGGATGCGTCGCCGTGCCACACACATTGTTGGGTGAGGAGATCATCGCGATGATCAGCCTGCGTGCTGGCGGTGTGGAGGAGGTCCGCGCCCAACTCGCAACCGCAGTGTCCCCCAACGCACTCCCTCGCCGCTGGCACGAAGTACACGCACTGCCACGTACAGCAACCGGCAAACTGCAGCGTGGCGTCATCCTGACCTGGCTCAACGCGGAGACCACGCGATGAGAGGTACATTCCGCGAGCGCCCCGACCATCCCCACGTCGCGCTGCGCCAGCGATTACTCGGCCACAACCGCACCCTTACGACTCCGTTGCCCCCCATTTCGATAGCCGCCGCCGAGGTCGACACAATCGGCCGACGTGCACGTACACAGCTGGACTCGCACGGCGCGGCCCTTGTCGCTTTGGACCGCCCAATGACAAACGCCGAGCTCCTGGCATTCGGCGCAATGCTTGGCACCGCCCAGGCGGAGCAGTCGAATGCCGTTCAGCAGTTTGTCGAGCACCAGGTCATCCTCAATCTGACAGCAAGTCGACCGGCAACCTCCGATCCGGACCTGCAACCGTTCGCCACCAACTGGATAACGCTGCATTCCGAGCGCAGCGGCGCACCCGTGTCGGTTCAACCCCGTTTCATCACACTTTTGTGTGTAGCTGCGGGCGCGGGTACCCGAGCCACGACCATCCTCGTCCCGATGCAAGCGGTGTTCGATGCCCTTGCTGACAGCGATCGCATGATCCTCGCGGCCACCCGGTACGCCGACAATGGCGACGGCGCGCCACTGCTACGTGAGGACGCTGACCGCCCTGTCTTCTCCGTTCGTGACTTCCACGACCAGCCGCTGAACTGGGAGTATCACGGTGCAGTCGCTTCAGAAATCGATGAAGTCGACACAACGCTGAGTCGGCTATATACGGCGATGTATAACAGCGTCTGCTTTGGAATCACCTGGCGGCCAGGGCTGCTGGTGGTCATCGACAACACCGTGTTCTTCCACGGACGGACCGCGAGCGGCCCACCGAACGACGAAGAACCACGACACCTGAAACGACTTCGGGTCACCGCAATGGCGGCATCATGACCAGCCCTGGCCTGTTCGCCGTCCCAACGCCGTTCGCCCCCGTCGTGGACCCCGCCGAACAGCGGCCAACTCCATCCCGTAGGGCGGTGCCCGACGTTCGGATGGATTTTGGACCGACCCCGTCGCTGATCGATATCTTCGAGCGCGCAGTCGACCCCGATGACCCGTACGAGCTGCGAAATCTCTACCTCGGCAGGGTCGAGGACGCAGTGGGCAAACGCAGCACTCGGCCCGAGCTTGCTGCAGCATGGCGCGCCACAAGACCAAGGCGGATAATCAGCTCGGAGCAAATTCTGCAATCCCGCTCAACCATTCGGTTTGTCAAGGAGACCTTCAACCATTACTTCCGCGATGACCTGTACGGCGCGCTACATAGCGATGACCACCTCCTACTGTCGACCGGCTCCGTCGATGAGGAGCAATGGGGCCTGCCTGCAGCCGTCAAGGACTGCATAGCGTTCGCACTCAGCCGTGACTGGTACGGGTACTCGGATTCACGGGGTCGCCAGCCGACCCGGGAAGCGGTCGCCGCGTATGAGTCGGCCCGGATCCGTGGTGTCGAGTACACGCTAGACAACGTGGCGCTCACTCTTGGCGGCACTTTCGCGGTCAACAGCCTTGCCGATTTCGTGCTGACCGGTCGGCAAACCTCCGCCCCAGTACTGTGTGGGATTCCGAATTACCCCCCGTTGCTCGAGTCGGTTGCTCGGCGCGCCTCGGTTAGCCTGATCCCAACCCCCCTGGTCGATGGCACCACCTCGATACGTCAGATCATCGAGCAACTCCGGCCCGATACCCCACTCGTGCTTCTTCAGACAGTAACCAACCCGACAGGTGCACCCGTGGCCGAGGATGAGTTGGCAACGCTGATCCGCTCAGCCGATTCGCGGACCATCATCGTGCTCGACGAGTGCCACGAATGGCTCGGTCCGCCGCCGACGTTGTCACCGGAGCGTGCAGCCGACAACGTGGTGCGGATCAGTAGTTTGTCTAAGAACTGGTCGGCACCCGGTATGAAAGTCGGTTGGATCCTGGCGGGCGCGGCATTCATCGACGAGTACTACGAATACGCCTCGACTACCTTCGGTGGTCCGCCGTCGTTCTTTTACACGGCGGTAGAGGTGCTGGCCCGGATGGAACGCTGGCGTCATGAGGGTGTGTGCGATATTACTGAGACACATTTGGCCGAATTCGAGTCTGGTTACGGACTCACACTCGGCGCCTTGCAGGGCGCTTACACCAGTTACGTAGGTGACCGAGATCGGCGGGAGTCGGCGCTGCACCACATGCGTGAGGTTGCCACTCGGCGTTTGGAGCTGCCGAACACCCAGGTCGCCGCAGCTCGGTACTCCATCAACACTGCTGTGAAGCTGCACGACTATGACGATTCCTACGTTGCATTCCGCGATTTGCTCGACCACGAGGGTGTCTCAGTGTTCCCTGGCCTGCTGACATTCTGTCTGGCCGACGGGCTGGTCCGGATCACCACATCGCGACGCCGCAGCGAGCTCGACACCGCGCTGGATCGCGTGCGGTCGTTTCTCGAACGCCGCTGCGATCACGGGTTGGCGAAAGGCACCACATTGCGCGCGTGAGCCAATCCTGCTCCGAGCGCTCCAGCCAGCACATGGTCGGTGAGCGGGCGCGCGACCTCGGGTACACCGCCCGCCACCATCACTGCACCCGTCGCCTTTGCGCCTGACGTGGTCGTCCCAACGGACAGTGCTTCGCTGTCGTCCTCGGCTGCCACCACGATCACCGAGCGGCGAGTGCCTATGCGCTGCGCCATCGATACCGCGAAGTCCCTGCCGCGGCCGGGTGTGGCCAGCACCAGAACCGGCTGGCGTGGGTCGTGACCGAACCGGTGTACGTGCCACCATTCGTCCAACTCCACGCCAATGGCGGGTAACGCGGCACTTTCGGTGACCTTGGCTGCGATGTGCCGAGCAGTGCCGACTGCTGAACCGGATCCGGCTACCACGACGACAGGCGCGGTGGACAGGGATGGCACCAATGTCGGCACAGTTGTCTCGGTCAGTTCGACCGAACGAGCCACCACATCGCACAACCGGTCGACGTCGTCGAGACCCGCGAAGTACCCGTGGCCATGGACTAGGCGACGAGCCAGGCAAAGTAATGCCACCACGCTGGCCTGGTAGGTCCGGATCCCGGGGGCCGGCAACGTCGAACCAGTGGCGACGAGGACGACGTGTTGCGCTGCAGTCGCGAGTGGTGATGCGTGCCGGGCTGTCACCGCCACGGTCCGGCAGCCGGTTGCTTGAGCCGAAGCCACAGCCTCTACGAGAGACGGATTGCCGCCGGAGGCCGACACCCCGATGACCAGGATCTGTTCCGGCGGCAACTGGCGCAATGCTGGAAAGTGCAGGAACTCGTCGGCCGACATGGATACATACTCGATCGTCGCGGCTGTCGAGAATGCCGCGCGGCAAGCAATCGCCGCATTCAGCGAATCACCGCTGCCGAGCACAACAACCCGCGCGAGATTGCCCGCTGCTGTGATCGCCTTCTTGGCCCCTAGTGCAGCATCGCGCAATAGGTCGGGAAGGTCAGTGGGCAGGGCACGGGTCTGCCTGCGCACCTCATCGACCGAATACCGGCTCATCCGACACCCCGCACGAGTTCGACCAATCGTTTCACACGGCGATCGTTGACTCTGTCTGGAACATCCGGATCCATCAGACAGCCGCTGACGAACGCACCGTCGGCCTCGGCCAGCAAAACATTCGCGTTTTGATGGTTAACAAAACCGCCGAGGACGATTCTTGTGCCCGGAGCGCGCATCCGGACGTCGGCGATCTTGCGGCGGGTCTCCTCGGTGTCCGGGTGTGCGATGCAGACCGCGTCAGCACCTACCGTAATCGCACGCTTCGCCACACCGCCGGTGGTCTCATTCGGATCAGCCCACCGGTAGTGCATCGAGTCGATATCGGCAATCAGGGCGACGTCCATCGCCTCGATCGCCCTTCGGTAGGTCATTATTTCCAGCGGGTCGGGCTCAACCCATCCATGTGTGGACAACGTCGCGCCGACGATTGCGTCAGCACGCACGAAGGCCGCACCAGTGAGTTTCGCAACCGCCAGGGAGGCGCTCACAGCGTGCCGCATGATCTGCACCCCGACCGCGAACCCATAAGGTGCCTGCTCACGTACCTCGTGTGCGAGCAGGCTCATAGCTGCGACACGAGCCGGATCTGCGGTGTCGCGAACGCCGTACACCCGGTCGACTGTCTGTAACAGCACACCGTCCATACCCCCCTCAATCATTGCCGCCGTCTGCTCACGCACACCCCGCACGATGCCGGGGAACGAACCGCTGACATGGAACGGCGTACCTGGCAGGGGTGGAATGTGAACGACTCCGTACAGGGACTTATTCGGCACTGTCATCCGCACGTCCTCCATCGTTCGGCAACCCGTCGAACAGCAGATCGAAGGTTGTTCTGCTCCGATATGTCTCGCCCGGCCGCAGCAACGCGGAAGGGAATCCGGCCTGATTGGGTGCATCCGGCCAGGCACCCGGTTGGAGGCAGATGCCGACGCGTGGCCGGTCCGGCACGAAGTCGCCGGTGTACACCGCAAGCCCGGTCTGATCGGTGCCGACGATGACGGACCGGCCACTATCCGGGTCATGCAGCCTCGCTACCGGGTGACCGCGCCCTAACACCAGAAACGCGTCGACGGCGGTGCCGCCGAGCCGACGCTGCCGGGTGAAATCGACGGCTGTCCCGGTCACGGGCATCAGGCCGCCGGTCGGGACGAAGTCGGCATCGGCAGCCACCACATCAGTTGCCCGAAGCCATAGTTGGTGATCATCGATCGTGGGTGCGACACCGAGGTTCCAAAACGTGTGTGTGCTCAGGCCACACAGTGTCGCTGTGTCCGTGTTCGCGGTGAACTCAATTGTGAGGCGGTTGGATTCGTCGAGTTCGTACGTCGTAGTGGCGGTCAGCGTGCCGGGATAGCCCTGGTCGCCGTTGGGACTCACCAGCGTCAGCACCACCTTGCCGGAAGTAGCGCCAAGTTCGGTACGACCATCCCATACCCGGGCGTCGAATCCATTGGGCCCGCCGTGGATGTGATGCGCACCGGCGTTACAGGCCAACTGGTAACCGTGTCCGTCAATGACCAACCGGCCCTGGCCGACCACTCGGGAGAAACGCCCAAGTGTTGAACCGATGTATGCCCGACCTTCGACGGCTTCGTAGTCCGCAAGTTTCGGCAGCCTGACGACCACGTTGCGTCGTGGGCCATCGCGATCAGGCACCTCGACGCTGACCAAGGTCGCTCCGTATTCCCAGACCGCCACCCTCACGACACCGTTGTCGAGCGCGAACTCTGAGACACCCCGTGATGGCCCTCGGCTGGTCCGGCCGACCACTCGACGCACGACTCGAACGCCCATCATAACCCTAGTTGAAGGAAAGTCCGGCGGCTCGGACCCGAGTCGTCCGTGCGGTAGCGGGTGAAACCGATAGCAAGCAACATCGGCAACACGGTCAGATCTGGGTTTGCTTCGGCACGTAGCGCGCCCGCCCCCGCTGTGCTGGCCTGCCGGACCGCGTAGCGGACCGCGTGAAAGCCGACGAGTTGAGCTGGCGACGCTGGATCCACCGCCAATCGCTGCATATACCAGGCGGCCATGACTTCCGGCAGGCCCGCTTCGTCCGGATTGAACGATGGCACCGGGCCGACGGTGACCGTCACCACCGGCGTCTCGCCGAGTAGACCAAGCCAGACGTGGCCACCAGCGACTAACCGTCGCGTTGATTCGGGGCTGCGTTGCGGCGCCTGGGTTGCAGTGGCCGTCGCCGCATATCGGTCGGAGCGCTCCACTAGCGCGTGCACCAGGTGCGAGTCTACGGCGACTTTCCAGCGGAGCATCATGCCGCCACCATCGCACGCAGTACGGGCGCGACCTCGAGTGCGAATCGTTCAACAGTCTCGATGTCGACCGGCGGCCGCGCGCCGAGGAGGAAATCACGGACTCCGAGCTCGACGTAAGGTGCCAGGCGATCCAAGCATTCGGCTACGGTCCCGAATCCGAGATATTCGGGTAGGTCGGCGCCGTGCCCGCGCCCGATGACAGCATTGCGCCTGTCCGTCACCGCATCTGTGGTCGTCCGGATCATCACGCGAAACGTCAATGAGCGCCGAAGTTCCTGGCTCCGGCCCGTGTCGTGGCACAGTTGGTCGAGCAGCCGCACCTTGTCTGCGTATGTCGTCAGGGGCAGCGTTGGGCTGTTCCATACGTCGGCATGCAGTGCGACCAGCGGCAACGTCCGCTGCTCGCCAACGCCACCGATGATCAGCGGCACCCTGCGCTGCACCGGACGAGGGTTTAGGTACGCTTCGCGCAGCCGATAATGGTTTCCGTCGAAATCCACTGGCCCACCGTCCCAGAGCAGTCGCAGGATCCGGCAGGTTTCGTCGAGTTGCTCGTATCGGGTTCGCAATGACGGCAGCGGGATCCCGTACTGTTCGACGGCGAGATCGGGTCCGCCGACACCGACCCCGAATTCCAGTCTGCCGCCACTGACCTGGTCGACTGTCGCGGCGACCGTCGCAGCGACAGCAGGGTGCCGCCAAATCGGGGACGCAACCAACAACGCGCACCGTACCCGCGGCGTAACCGCTGCTAGGGCTGCCAGCACGGAAGGACCGTCCATACAAGGCCCGCCTGGACCGAAGATCGGCGGACGATAGTGGTCAAACAGCGAAATCCAGTCGTATCCGAGTTGCTCAATGTCACGCCACAGCACCCGCATCGACTCGAAATCGGCATACTGCTGCCCGGAGTGCACACCGATACGGATGCGTTGTGGGAACTGGTAGACCATTTCCAGCCTATCCGTGGATGTCGCTCCAACCGGCTGGAAGCCAGTACGGCGGTATAGGTCCTGTGCCCGCCGGTTCCAGTCGTGCACGCTCAGCACTACCCGCTCGATCGATGGGTCCCCAGCCGACCAGTCGAGAACGGCACGAACCAGTGATTCGCCCACGTCCCGTCCCCTAGCTGCGGCCGTAACCCACAGTGAGATCAGCTCGACTTCACGACCACCGTCGCCGCGGGCACCGCTGATCATGCCAATCGGCTCCCCGGCATACTCGGCGACAAAGTTCGCCTCGACATCGGTGAGACGACTGCGCCACCGCTGCTCGGTATCGCCTGTGCCCTGCCAATCAGCGAGCTGCGAGTCGAATGCGCCCGGCGAGTCGGCCAAGGCGCTCAGGCGCAGCGCACGCCACAATCGCCATTCGTCGGGCCCGACTCGCCGGAGTTCGGTCATCGTCCTGCGGTCAATCCGGACACGCCCACTATGACCTCGACACCATCGACGGTGCCGGCGAAACCGTCGTCGAGGGCCTCGACCAAGCGGATCGACTCTGCCAACGTCTCGTCGGCGATAAACGCCATATGTCTACGGACAGCCGAAAACAGGGATTCCGGGCCAGAGATCGTGAGTTGGATACGATCGGAAATATCCAGTCCGGCTTCGCGGCGGGCTTGTTGCGCAACCCGGACCACATCGCGCGCCGTACCTTCAATCGCCAACTCGGAAGTGATGTGAGTGTCCAGCGCAATCGTCACCCCGCGCTGAGTCTCCACGGTCCAACCGCTGCGCGGCACCTCTGCCACCACGACCTCCTCCGGGGTGAGCTCGACCTGCTCGCCCTCGAATTCGATCGTGGCGATGCCGTGTTCACGTAGCTGCACGGCTATCCGCCGCGGTTCAGCGGCGAGGATGGTATTCGCGATTGCTTGTGTCTGTTTTCCGTACCGGCGACCGAGCATTCGGAAGTTGGGCTTCACATTGACGTCGACCACCTCACCTGTGGCGTCGAGCGTGCTTATCGTCTTTACGTTGAGCTCTTCGGCGATGTCATCGAGTAGTTCTCGCGGCAGCATGGTTCCTGGCGGGAGTCCGACAAAGCCACGAGCCAGCGGCTGGCGGACCCGCACTTTGCTAGCCTTTCGAGCCGCACGACCAGCCTCTACAGCGGCCCTCGCGAGGCGAACCTGTTCCGACAACACTGGACGGATCAGGGCAACGTCGACCATCGGGAACTCGGCCAGATGTACCGACTCGGGTGCCTCGGGCGAACCCGGGCGGACGACCTGCTGCCAGACCTCCTCTGTAATGAACGGCACGAACGGTGCGAGCAGACGTGTCAGCACGTCCAGGCACTTGTACAACGTCGACAGCGCATCTTGGTCTCCGACCCAGAATCGCTGCCTCGATCGGCGGACGTACCAGTTGGACAGGTCGTCGACGAAGTCGGCGAGTGTTCTCCCCGCGCCAGCGGTGTCGAAGTGCTCCAGCTTCTCATCGGTCTCACGTGCAACACGGTGTAACTCGCCCAGCACCCACCGGTCCAGGACCGGCCGATCCTCAACCGCCAGCGCCGTCCCTGGCTTCCATTCGGCGTGGCTGGCATACAGGCTAAAGAACGACGCAGTGTTCCAATACGTCATCAATAGCTTTCGTGTGATGTCGTCGAGTGGGCCGGACCCAACTCGGCGCGGTGCCCACGGCGAACCTGAGCAGGCCATGAACCAGCGGAGTGCATCGGCACCGTACTCATTCATCAGTGGGATTGGAGCAAGGATGTTGCCGAGGTGCTTGCTCATTTTGCGGCCGTCCTCCGCCATGATGTGCCCCAGGCAGACGACGTTCTCGTATGGAGAGCGGTCGAAAACCAGCGTGCCGACCGCCATTAGCGTGTAGAACCAGCCGCGAGTCTGGTCGATTGCCTCGCAGATGTACTGAGCCGGATACCGACGCTGGAAGGCTTCCTCGCTGCCAGCCACATAGGGATAGCCGAGTGCGGCGAACGGCATTGCGCCGGAGTCGTACCAGGCGTCGATCACCTCGGGTACCCGGGTTGCCACCTGCGCACAGTCCGGGCAGGGAAAGGTGACGGCGTCGATATAGGGGCGGTGCGGATCGAGATCGGTCAGATCCTGGCCCGTCAGCTGCCCTAGCTCATGGCGCGATCCGACTGGGGTCACATGCCCGTTTCCGCACCGCCACAACGGTAGTGGTGTGCCCCAGTACCGCGATCGAGACAGCGCCCAGTCGACATTGTTGTTCAGCCAATCACCGAAGCGGCCATGCTTGATATGAGACGGGAACCAATTCGTTTTCTCATTCTCCCGCTGCAGCTCCTTGCGCACACCGGTCGTGCGGATGTACCACGACGGCTGTGCGTAGTGCATCAGCGGCGTGTGGCATCGCCAGCAATGCGGGTAGGAGTGCTCGTAACGCTGGTAGCCGAACAGCAGGCCACGCGCACGCAGATCATCGATCAAGACCTGATCAGCGGACTTGAAGAACATGCCACCAACCGTGTTCACGTCATCAAGAAATGCACCGTTAGGGCCGATTGGGTTGATAACTGGCAGCCCATTGGCCCGGCATACCGCAAGGTCATCCGAGCCGAATGCTGGCGCCTGGTGCACGAGGCCAGTGCCGTCAACGGTGGTGACATAGTCGGCGAGTACGACGATGTGTGCGTCGGGGATGTCTACGAAATCGAACGGGCGGCGGTACCGTAGCCCCGCCAATTCGATACCCGGCACCGCGGCCAGTTGCTGCACCCCGTCTGTGCCGAGCACCGCCTCGAGTAGCGCCTCGGCCACAACGAACACGCCGTCACTGGTGCGGGCAATGGTATAGGTGACATCGGGATTGACGGCAATGGCGGTATTGGCCACTAGAGTCCACGGCGTCGTCGTCCAGACAAGTAGTTCGGCTGTGTCGTGTCCGGCCAGTGGCTCAGCTAACGGGAATCGGACATATACCGAGGGATCGCTTACTGTCTCGTAGCCCTGGGCGACCTCGTGGTCGGACAACGCCGTGCCGCAGCGCGGGCAGTAGGGGGTCACTCGGAAGTCTTCGGTCAACCGCCCGTCGGTAAAGATCTTCTTCAGCGACCACCAGACACTGTCGACGTACTCGGGCGACATCGTGGTGTACGGATGGTCGAGATCGACCCAATAGCCCATGCGCCGCGTCAGTTCCTCGAATTCACCAACATGACGCAGAACCGACTCGCGGCAGCGCGTATTGAACTTATCGATGCCTACCTTCTCGATGTCCGGCTTGCCGGAGAGCTGCAACTCCTTCTCCACAGCCAGCTCAACCGGCAGGCCATGGCAATCCCAGCCGGCCTGGCGCGGCACTGCATAGCCCTTCATAGTCCGATAGCGCGGAAACACATCTTTGAAGACGCGGGCCTCAACATGATGTGTCCCCGGAGAACCGTTCGCCGTGGGAGGGCCTTCGTAAAAGACCCAACTGACACCATCTTTCGTGCGTTCGATACTGCGCCGGAACACGTCATGCTCACGCCACCATTCAGTGATTCGAGCATCCATCGTCGGCAAGTCAAGCCGAGCTGGCAACGCGCTGAACGGAGACCCGAACGTATGCTTTTCAGACATCAATGCGATCCCTTGCCTCGTCGACCCGCATGGGTAGTCCACCACCTCATGCAGGGACGAAGCCGAAAGTCGCCTCGGCTCCGCGGTACCACCCCGCTTGCGTCGGCTGTTGCCGACACCCCTCGATTTTGTACCGCTATAACGTGCGGTCTTCCGTTCGGTTCTACTGGGAGGTTCGCCCTCTGTTCTTCCGAAAGCTCCCCGGTGATAGCCGGATCTGGGCCGTTGCCGCGAGTGTAACAGCTTGCGTCCCTGGGCATCTGCGTCGAGATAACGAACATCGCGATTACAGCGACCGCGATGACCACGAACACCAGATGCACTGCCGAACCCAGTTCAGCTGGCGCCGGATCACTGGTGCCACCGGTTGCCGCGGTAACGACGGCGCCGAAGGCGGCGACACCGAAGGCGCCGCCCACTGATCTGGCGAACATGTTCGTCGCTGTGACAACACCACGTTCGTTCCATTCAACGCTTGCCTGAGCGGCGATCATGGTCGGCGCTGTCACCAGTCCCATCCCAAACCCCGTCACAAAGCAGGCGACCGCTACCGCAGGCACTGTCGACCCAGGGGTCAGCAGAAGCAGAGCTGCGGCTCCGACCGCCGTGATCCCGCTCCCCAGTGACAGAGTCAACCGGAATCCGACGCGCAGATAGAGCTTGCCCGCCAGCGAGACAGCGAGTGGCTGGCCTAGAAGCAAGGCCCCGACGGCCGACCCCGTGAGCAGCGCGCTCGCGCCGAGCACACGCTGTGCGTAGGTCGGCACGTATGACGTGAGTCCGAGCAATACCGCCCCGGCGAGCAGGGAGATCGCGCTGCTCACCACAACCACTCGACGTCGGAAAACCCACAGAGGCAAAACGGGATTCGCAGCCCGTCGCTCGACCCCAAGGAACAGCGTCAGCATGGCTACGCCTCCCCCCAGCACGACCACGCTAGTTGGGGAGCCCCACGCCCAGGACCGCCCGCCCTCAAGGAGCCCGAGCACGACGGCGCCAGCGCCCACTGCCAACAACCCGGCCCCAAGAACATCAACCCTCTGAGGTTGCCGCGGTACGCGCTCGGCGAAACGGGCAAATAGCATCCACCCTGCAAGCGCCGACAATGGCAGGTTGAGCAGAAAAATCCACCGCCAACCGACATAGTCGGCAATCAGCCCTCCTGCCAGTGGACCGATGATAGATGACATCATCCATATGCTCGCGAAGTAGCCTTGCACCTTTGCGCGCTCTTGAACCGTGAAGAGGTCGCCGAGAATGGTGACCGAGATCGGAAGGACGGCACCCGCGCCGATCCCCTGCACAGCACGGAAGATGATCAGAGCGGTCATGTTTGCCGCCATTCCGCACAGCAGCGAGCCGAGCGCGAAAACGCCGATGCCGAAAATTATGAGCGGTTTGCGGCCGACGCTGTCGGCGAGTTTGCCGTAGATCGGTACGGTCACCGCCTGCGCAAGCACGTACAACGAGAACAACCAGGGAAACTGGGCGAAACCGCCGAGGTGGTCGCTCATCGTGAGCACGGCGGTAGCGACGATTGTTGTGTCCAAAGCCACCAACGCTGTGGCGAGCAGCAGCGCGGCAAGGATCGGGCCACGCTCAGAGCGCAGCCCGATCGCCCGCCCGGATTCAATCGTCACGCGCACCATCATGTCGACTTCTCACGCACGCGTCTTCAATTGTGTTCAGCCTGAACCGAAGTCGACGCGGACCCGCGGCGCAAGCACATGAGTTGCGTAGTGCCGCCGGCATCTTGCCCAGCTCGACATGGATCGGCCGGTGTTGACAGGTGTTGGTCAGCACGCAGCGACACCGTTACCGCCCGTGGCTATGACCACCTATGGGCCCGTATCGGTCAACACCTCCCCTGGGTCGTCCGGAAATCTGCCCTGCTCGAGGTAGTACCTGTCTGCGTCGGTAACCTCCGCACGCCACACCCCACCACGCTTCGACAGCACCACCAAACCCGCCATTCGAGCGCTCTGGCCGTCACCTTGTGGGCGTTGCCGGTCATCACACCATCCGCGGGCAGCCATACCCACCCAGCGCAAGACATCGAGCTGAGCTCCATTGATCGGATCGGTACGCGCCACCATCACCGACAGCCCGCGCACGAGATACAGCTGCTCGGAGGCAAACTCACAGCCTATGCGGCATCCCTGGCGGTATGACGCCCTCTGACGATTCTGTAGGTAGGGCCGGTCCCACGCCCCGACGACCCGCCGCGGCCAGGAGCCTGTGTCGGACGCAGCCACACCGACGTTCCAGCATGCTTGCACGCCAGCGTGATCGAATACCCCCGAAATCGTTCACGCACCCGACGGTGTGGCTGACCGCGACCTGGGCGGCGCGGTCGAGTGCCTCGACCACGGAGGTAAAGCCTTGGCCCACAATGTGATCCAGCGATCACGGACCAAACAACTCGGGATTGCCGACGGGTGGTGGCTGTCGTGCTGATCGCACCGGTCATCCCACCACAAACACCCGTCCACGAACTCATCCACGCCATACGCACCGCACCACGACAGGTCGCCACACCCATCGACCCCGGCATCGTCTACAGCATGTGCACCCTCGGCACCGCAGGACGCATCCACGACCGCGCAGTACTGGACGCCCTCGACTGGACCAGCGGCACCCGCCTCGGAATCCGCTGCTACAACGACGGCATCCTGCTCATCCACCCCACCGATCTCGGCACCGCACACGTCACCAGCGCCTACTTTCGCATCCCCTTCCGGCAACGACGCCAAGCAGACCTGGACATCGGTGACAAAGTCCTGCTCGTCGCTCACCCGGATCAACAGCAACTCGCAATCTACCCACCACCGATGCTGAACGCGCTGTTCGGCAACTACCTGCGGTCACTGGAGTCATAGCCGATGACAACAGACGTCCGCACAGTCGCCGACCCGACAGCCATCGACGCCACCCGAATCCTGTTGTCGCAGACAGGCACCGCCACAGACCTACTCACCACCCCCGCCGTACCCACCTTCAGCCAAGCCATCCCGAAACTGCGGGCCACCCTCACCCCGGGCACCCTGCGCACCTATAACACCCATCTCAACTGGCTCGAAACCACCTGGCACAACCACCCATTGGACCAAATCTCCAAAGCTGATCTCGACCACCGAGCCCACACCATCCAGACCACCAGCAGCGCTAAACCCGGCGCACGCAACGGAACCAGCGCACGAGAACACTTCGTCAGCACCGCACGCTGCCTCTACCGCTACGCCGAAGACAACAACTGGATCCACCCCACCCGAAACCCCGCCCGCCACCTAGCAATACCCACCCCGGCCACCATCGCAACGCCACGCGATCCCCTCTCCCCAACTCGCCGAGATCTGCCACGTCACCTCCCTTACCGGCAACGACCCCGAACTCGACACCCTCATCCTGCGCCTGCACATCGAAACCGCATGCCGCCGCAGCGGCGCCCTGCGCCTACGCCCCTGCGACCTCGACCCACACCAATGCCTAATCCTGCTCCGCGAAAAAGAAGGCATCGACCGCTGGCAACCCGTCTCCCCCACCCTCATGCGCCACCTCCTGCGCCACGCCGAACAACGCGGCAGCCCACCCCAAGGGCAGCTGCTGCGCTACCGCAACACCAAACCCATCACCGCCCGCCGATACGACCACCTCTGGACCCGCATCGGACAACACCTCCCCTGGGTCGCCACCCAACACATCACCACCCACTGGCTACGCCACACCACACTCACCTGGGTCGAACGCACCTTCGGCTACGCCACCGCCCGCACCTACGCCGGCCACCACACCCGAAAAACCCACGGCACCACCGCCACCTACGTCAAAGCCGACCTCCACGAAATCGCCGCAGCACTCACAGCACTCACCCAAGAACCCCACCCACTACTCACCAACCAACCCCACCCCATCACCCACTAACAACCACGGTGCCGGTCGCCCAACAACAAGCGACCGGCACCACCCTCCAACCAACAATTTCGCCCACGCCACAACACCTTTGAAGCAGCAAAACAAACCGAAGCCGAACCAACCACCAGAGTCCGACCCAGCCTCCAACTCAGCTACTTCTAGCGAAGCACTGAAAACTGTTGCAGATCAATAGCATTGAGACAACGGAACATGATCGCCCAGCCTGTGCTACTCTCTAGCGACGCACAATAGAAGCACTCGTGCACACACCTGCACCAATATTGTTGCGGCTCCGTGATCGATTCCCCTCTCGCGCACAGATTCACGTCAAACGTGACAGAAGTTCGTGCTCTGTGTGCGAGTGCCCTTGCACACACGGGAGCCGACCAGTGGAAACACGTTCTGACCTGCACCGATTTCTGGCATATCTGCCAAATTGCGTCACATCTGCCCCCTCGCGGAAGTTTGCTGGCGAGGGTGATAGCCGATGATCGCGCCCGTCATCCCGCCCCAGTCCCCGTTGCAGGAGCTCATCCACGGGCCTCTTCCGCCAGCCCCGGCGGTGCGTCCCGCCGACGGTGATGTCGTCTACGGGATCTGCACCGTCGGCGACGGGGGCCGCGTCCTCGACAAGCCCGGCTTCGCCGCCCTCGACTGGAGACCGGGCACCCGCCTGGAGCTGACCCGCCTCGACGCTGGAGTGCTGCTGGCCGACCGGCCCTCGACGGACACACCGCCATCGCCGCGGGTGGGTACTTCCGTATCCCGCATCGGCTGCGGCGGCAGGTGAGCTTGTTCGTCGGCGACCGCGCCTTGCTCATCGGGCACCATCGACGGCCCGTCTCACACTGAGGTGACCGACCAACACCGAACTCGATACCGCCGCGATGCAGCCCACACCGACGATGTCGCCGAGATACTCCGGGTGCGCCGGTGCCAGCCGTGCAACCGCGATCGATAGGTACTGGACCTGTTCGAGTTAAGCGCTTAAGCTCAGCCGCAACGACCATGAGTCCTTCGCCTCGGGACGCAGGGCCAGCCTCGAACTAACTGTCGGCGCTGCCCCGAGTCCTGCAGGCGGCAGGCGGCAGGCGGCCAGATCTTTCCTGTGCTGGACAGCGCAGGGTTCTCAACAACTGAAGGCATCGCGCTTCTCCGTGTCGGAGCGGCTCGGCGAAAGGATGAGGGATATTGAGTAACACGATCGACATCGATCCTGCGGTCGAAAGCCCTAGCTCGGGGATCATTCCCGTCTTCGACCCGTCCACCGAGGAGTTGATCGCAGAGGTCGTCGATTCCGACCAGGCGACCGTCGACGCGGCGGTGGCAAGGGCACGCGAAACATTCGAGTCGGGTGTCTGGCGCAAGCTGCCCGCCGCGCACCGCGCGGAGGTGCTCTTCCGCGCCGCGGACATCATCCGGGCCCGCACCGACGAGCTCGCCGAGATCGAGGCCCGTGACAACGGCATGAACGCGATGGCCGCGCGTCAGATCATCAAGGTGTCGCTCGAGATGCTGGTGTACTACGCCGGCTGGGTCGGCAAGATCCACGGCGAGTCGAGCAATCTCGTATCCGACGGACTACTCGGCCACTTCGAGAACTACCACACCTTCACTCAGCTGGAGCCGGTCGGTGTCGTCGGCCTCATCATCCCCTGGAACGGGCCGTTCTTCGTCGCGATGCTCAAGGTCGCGCCCGCCCTCGCGGCGGGCTGCAGCGCTGTTCTCAAGCCCGCCGAGGAAACGCCGCTCACCGCGCTGAAACTAGAGGAGATCTTCCGCGAGGCGGGTCTGCCCGACGGCGTCCTGAATGTCATCACCGGCTACGGGGAGACCGCGGGTGCGGCGCTCACCGCGCACCCGGACGTAGACAAGATCGCGTTCACCGGGTCGACGGAGGTCGGACGGCTGATCGTCAAGGCGGCCGCAGGCAATCTCAAGCGCCTGACACTCGAACTCGGCGGCAAATCACCGCTGATCATGTTCGACGACGCCAATCTGGAGAAGGCGATCATGGGGGCCGGCATGGGCCTGCTCGCCGGGTCGGGCCAGAACTGCTCTTGTACCTCGCGCATCTACGTTCAGCGCGGCATATACGAACAGGTCGTGGACGGTCTCGCCGCGTTTGCCAAGATGCTGCCGATGGGCGGAAGCGATGATCCCAACTCGGTCCTCGGCCCGCTGATCAGCGAGAAGCAGCGTCAGCGCGTGGAAGGCATCGTGAACGACGGCGTGGCCGCCGGCGCGCAGGTGGTGACCGGCGGCCAAGTGATGGACCGCCGCGGCTACTTCTATGAGGCGACGATCGTCACCGGTACCACGCCCGATATGCGTCTCATCCGCGAGGAAATCTTCGGGCCGGTCGGCTCGGTGATCCCGTTCGACGATGAGGACGAGGTGATCGCCGCCGCGAACGACACGGAATACGGGCTCGCCGGCTCCATCTGGACCGAAAACCTCGGCCGCGCCCATCGCGTCGTGAACGAGCTTCGCGCCGGCCAGATCTGGGTGAACTCCGCGCTCGCGGCGGACCCCTCTATGCCGATCTGCGGCCACAAACAGTCGGGTTGGGGCGGCGAGCGTGGCAAGAAGGGCATCGAGTCTTACTTCAACATCAAGTCGGTCTACATCGGCCACTGAGCGGGTCGACCGGGATTGTCGGCGGCAACGGTGTTCCCGCGCACTGGGGATGAATCCGGTAGAGGTGACTTCACCGGATTCACGGGCGATCGATCACCGTCTATGTGCTCCGCACGCTCCGGTGACCACGCCGCATCCGGCACCGGGTGCCGGGTGCAAGCTCGGCGCAGAAGTTGAACACCGGCCCGTTCCACGGACGGCTTCAGCTCCGCCATCGGTGATCTGCTCTTCGGTGACCGGATCGGGGATCGGAATCACCTCACCGGTCCCGGGCATTCACGGATCTAGTCCAACACCGATTGCACCGTCATGGGTATCACTCCTCGCGCATCTGCGACTTTGCTCGACCGGGTGACGGTCGGCCTCACCAACCAACCGTCACCCATAGATTAAGCGCTTAACCCAGCGCCGTCCAGAGGGCGACAATCCGAATTTCGGGGTTTTGCAGAGCTACATCGCCACCCTGGCGACGTCTGAGCGCGGCGTCCTGTCTAGGTCGAGGCGCGCACGACGAGCCGGGCGATGTCCGTGGGCTCGGGAGCCGATGGCACCGGATACCCCAGTTCGGTGAGGACTGCCGCGATCGCGGCGGTGGCGACGGCGGTGGGATCGAACTCCACGGTGGTCAGGGGCGGTGAACTGAACGCTCCCATGGGGTTTGCGTCCACACCGATGACAGCGAGGTCGTCGGGGCAGCAGAGACCGGCTTCGTGGATGCCGAACAGCACGAGGCCCGCGATCTCGTCGCTCTGCGCGCACACGGCGGTCACCCCGTCGCGCACCCACCCGGACACCACAGCCGCGACATTGTCCGGAGTGACCTCGCCCACGCTGATGGACGGCAGATCGTGCAGGCGTGCCGCCCGGGCAACGCCCTCGAACCAATAGTCCCCCAAGGCACGCCATTTCGCGATTCCGGTATAGGCGAAGGCGATCTTGTGGTGCCCACGCGAGACCAGATGCCCGACACGCAACGTGCCGACCGAGAGCAGCGGATCTCCGAGCGCGGGCAGCAGCCCGATCTCGATATGCGGCACCTTCGCCGCTCGCACCGCGGTCCGTACGCGGCTGCTCAGCGGAAACATGCTGACAACCGCGGTTGGATCGAGATTGCCGATGGCATCGAGGACCTGCTGATCGTCCTCGGTCTGGAAGATCTGCACCTGCAACAGCCCGTGGCGGGCGAGTTCGGTGGTCATCCGGTTACCGGCCTCGATCGGCATGTCACCGACCGCCACCCGCGGCACCACGTACAGCACCACGCCACCCTTACCGCGCGCCAGATTTCGCGCGGCGACATTCGGCCGATACCCCAACTGTTCGGCGGCGGCGTAGACCGCTCCCCGGGTTCGCGCCGAAATCCGCTTGCCCTCGGCATTGTTCAAGACATAGCTGACCGTCGCGGTCGATACCTTCGCCAGCCGCGCCACATCGGCGTTCGTAGGCCGCGCAGTCCTGTCCTCGACGCTCGACACGTCACCCTCACGAGCGGCCATGGCCTCATGATGGCACGCCGCGCCCTGCTCCTCCCCGTCGGCGGTGCTCGAAGAACTCCGCGGCGCGGCGGATCGAATTCTCCACCGGCTCCGGCTTCCACCCGAGTTCACGCTCGGCCTTGCCGTGGTCGAGCGGAGACATCAACTCGGCCATGCGCAAACCGACTGTGGCGAATGGGAGATCGCGGTTCACCAGACGGGCGGCCAGGTCGTTGCCACGGGCAGCGAGGTAGAGCAGTTTCAGAGGTAGGCCGATGGTCGGTGCGCGGACGCCCACGGCGGCAGCGGCGATCTCATGGACCTCGCGGCTGCTCATGTAGCGGTCGGAAATGATGTACCGCTCGCCGGGGCGGCCGCGACCGCCGGCGAGGACCATCGCCCGTGCAGCGTCCTCGATGCCGACCACCTCCGAGGAAAAATCGAAATAGAAGGGGAACCGCCCGGCGGCGACCCGGGCGATCACCGAACCGTGCGGTGTCGGCGCCCAGTCGCCGGGGCCATAGGTCGTGGAGACACACATGGCCACCACCGGGAGAGACTTTTCCCTGGCGTAGCGCATCACGAGATCCTCGGCCGCGACCCTGGCCGCGATGTAGGGGCCGCCGTCGTCCCAATTGTGTGGGTCGGTCTCGGTGACCGGGCGCTGATTGTTGATGGCCAGTGTTCCGGCGGTACTGGTGAAGACGAATTTCTCCAGTCCGGCAGCAACGGCGGCGTCCAGCACATGCCGCAAACCCTCGACATTGGTGCGGAACAGGGGCGCCGGATCGCGCAACCACATCCGCGCGTCCACGACACAGTAGTAGACGACGTCGCATCCGTTCATCGCCGAGCGCAACGCGATGTCGTCGAAAACCTCACCGTAAACGCGTTCGACGTCGAGGTCGTCGATTCCCTGTGTCGAACTGGTGGGGCGCAGCATCACCCGCACGTCCGCACCGTCGGTCGCCAACCGCCGGGTCACGTGGCTTCCCAAGAACCCGCTGGCTCCGATGACCAATTTCTTCGACTGTGTCATGGCCGCGGCATACCTACTTCAGCATGCTGCCCGCGTCGATCGGCAAAGGTACGCCGGTCACGTAGCGGGATTCCTCCGATGCCAGGTAGAGCACCGCATTGCTGATGTCGATCGGATCCACCCACGGCACCGGCAGGGTGTGGAACATTTGGCAGATCGGCTCGAGATCCTTCGGTCCCGGATTCTCCAGGTCAGGGCGGAACAGCTTGAAGGTTCCCTCGTTCAGCAACATATCTGTGCTGACATGAGTGGGATGCACCGAATTGACCCGGATCGAGTGCTGCCCCAACTCGACGGCGAAGGTTCGCATGAGACCGACCACACCGTGCTTGGCGGCGACGTAGTGTCCGACGTGCGGGTACGCCTTGAGGCCGCCGACCGAGCTGGTGAGGATGACCGAGCCGCCGCGCCCGGCCGCGATCATATGCGGCGCACCAGCTTTCACGGTTTTCCAGACGCCACCGAGGTTGACGCCGATCATATCGTCCCAAAGGTTTTCCTCGAGATCGACCAGCAGACCACCCTCGTTGCCGATGCCCGCGTTCGCGATGATGATGTCGAGGCGGCCCAGCTGCTCGACGCCACTGTCCACCGCCGCCTTCAGCGCCGCGTAGTCGCGTACGTCGACCTCGGCGGTGACGACGCGCCGACCTTCGGCCTTGACGAGATCGGCGGTGGTCGCCAGATCCGCCGGCGTCGGCATCGGGAAAGGTACGTTGTCCAGCTGTTTGCAAACGTCGACGGCAATGATGTCGGCGCCTTCCTGCGCCAACCGCACGGCGTGGCTGCGCCCCTGGCCGCGCGCCGCGCCGGTGATGAATGCGACCTTTCCTTCGACCCGTCCGGTCATGATTACCTCTATTCGTTGAATTGATTCGTTGGTCAGGAAGTGAAGGCGGGCAACGTTTCCCAGCCGCGGACGGTCGAGGTGGGCGACAGCTTGCTGTTGGCCGTGTCGATCTCCCACTCGGGGAACCGCGCCAGGATTTCCTCCAGCGCGATCCGCCCTTCCAACCGGGCCAACGCCGACCCCATGCAGTAGTGCGTTCCCACGCTGAAGGTCAGGTGTTGGCGGGTATCGCGATGGATATCGAAAACGTCACCGTCCGGCGCGAATTGCCGGTGGTCGCGGTTCGCTGCCCCGATAAGCATCATCATCACGCTGCCCTCCGGAACCGTCCGGCCATGCAGTTCGACATCCCGGGTCACATAGCGCGCGACGTGCGGTGCGGGTGGCTCGAACCTGAGCAGCTCCTCCACCGCGTTCGGTATGAGCCGCGGATTCTCGACCAGCTCACGCCGTTGCTCGGGATGTTCGGCAAGCACCTTGCCCGCCCAACCGATCAATCGCGTCGTGGTCTCGTTACCGGCACCGGACACCACGTTCACGTAGATCAGCAACTCATCGCGGGTCAGGCGCCGTACGACTCCGTTCTCGTCTTCGAACTCCACGTTGAGCAGTTCGGTCATGATGTCGTCGGAGGGGTGCTCGGTACGCCAGTCGATGTAGGCGGAGAAGATGTCGCCGGTGGCCATCCCCTCGGAGGCGGCCTTCATCGGCTTGCCCTCCTCGGTCCGCATTTGATCGTTGGCGAAGTCTCGGATGGCTTCCTGGTCTTCCTCGGGAATGCCGAGCAGCATGCCTATTGTGCGCATCGGCATCTGTGCGCCGATATCGGCGATGAAATCCAGCCGACCGGTACCGACCAGCGGATCGAGGCTGCGGACGCAGAATTGACGAATCTTGTCCTCGAGTTCCCGGATCTTGCGCGGAGTGAACATGCGGGACAAGAGCTTTCGGTGGATGTCGTGGACCGGCGGATCCTCGAAGATCAGAATTCCCGGCGGCATCTCGATTCCGGCCTTGATCAGCTCGAGGATGGCCCCGCGTGCGGAACTGTAGGTGCCCGTGTCGAGCAGGGCCGCATTCACATCGGCCCACCGGCTCATCGCATAGAAGTCGTGCTGCTCGTTGTAATAGATGGGCAGCTCCTCGCGGAGCCGCTTGAACATCGGATAGGGATCGGCATTGAGTCCGACATCGTAAGGGTCGTAATAGATGTCACTGATCGCACTGGTCGTCACGGAGATACACCTCTCTTCTCGAATTTCGCCATTTCATTTATTTGTTGGATAGCGAGGGTCGAGCGCCTAGGGCAGCTCGACCTTGCTCGCCAGCCACCGACCGTCGACGCGGTCCATGGTCATCAAGATGCGGTTGCGGTCGACGCGGGGCGTCGGGTTGGTCACATTGGTGATCTCGGCGTCGACGAACAGCATGATCACGGCCTGGTTCTCCGAGGCGGACTGCACACTCGCGGCGACGACATGTCCCTTGCTGACCGACTTTGCCTGCAGCAGCATCGGTTTGAGCTGATCGGCCGACTTGCTGTACATGCTCTTGAATTCCCCGGTCGCCCCGTTGAGGACGGTCGTGAAATCGTTGTCGATATGTGAGGAGTCGATGCTGGTCAGCGCTGTCGCGTAGTCCTGGGCGGCCGCCAACGCCGCCGCACCCGCGGCTTGGCGATCGTTGCGGGTCTCGAGTTTCCAGCCGAGCACCGCCGCGAGCACGACCGATACCACGACGAGCAGCATCAGGACTCCGCTCAGCGGGCGCGGCAACCATCGGCGCCAAGAGCGGCCGGACTTCCCGATGTCGTCGGACACTTCCGCGACCGCGCCGTCCTCGGCGTCGTCGGAGGCGGCGGCGGGCGCTTCCGCATCGGCAATGGCCAACGCCGAATCGTCGCGGCTCATCTCATCTGGATTCGCGGCCGACACCTGGTCCGACGCTGCACCCTCGCCATCGGACGAGACCGAGTCGTCGACCTTGTCCATGGCAATCACCGAGCTTTTGTTCATCTTTGTCTCCTGTTCACAATCGTCCTTCCCCCGGTGCGTTACCCCCCTTGTACGAACGGGCCGCCGTACGTCTGCGGAACGGAGTACGGCCCGGTCGGTGGCGGATCCGCTCGCTGCTGCGGATCCACGCCGGGGGGAATGGTCGCCGTGTTGTCGCCGGGCGGCCGCGGCGCATTCGCCGCGCCGCGTGGCAGGACCGACGGGTCGGAATTGGTGCACCGCGCGTGCAGGTACGGCTGCGGGAAATCCGGAATGGAGCCCGGGAGGCGCGGCAGGTCGTAGTCGCATGCGTACTTCGGGTAAGGACTCACCGCGGCCCACACCCCGCCGTCGTGCATGGCGGAGGAGATGGCATCGAGCGTCGAGCCGGTCCGCTGCTGCGGGAAGAAGAATTCTTGCAGCGCCGGTACGTGCAGGTAGGCCATCTGTGAGGTGGTGGCCAGGTTGCCGAGCAGCTGCACCATGGTCGGCGAGTTGTCAGCGATGATCTTGTCCAGCGCGGCCAGCGCACCCGGTGTGTTGTCGACCAGGGTCTGGTAACCGCCGGTCATCGATCCGACTCCGGCCATCGTCTGTGCCAGATTTGCGGAAGTCGCCCGTAGTCCCGGAGCGACGTCCCCGAGTGTGGTCAGTACCGCCTTGCTGTTGTGCAACAGCGAAACTGTCTGCGGCAGTACCGAATCCAGGGTCGAGAGCAGGAACATGCCGCCGTCGACGATCGCGGCCAGTTTTTCCGGACCTGCCGAACTCGCGCCGAGTTCGCGCACGATGGCCTCCATCCGGGCCGGGTCCAGCTGTGCCAACGTGCCGCTCATGCTGGCGAGCATGGTGGCCATAGTGACCGGGGTCGAGGTGTGGTCCTGGCTCACGACATCGCCGTCGGACAGATACGGCCCGCTGTCGGACGAGGGCAGGAAGTCCAGGAACTGCTCGCCGGCCGCGGACAGCGAGGCGACCCGTGCGTTCCCTCCCGCTGGGATCCGCACGCCGGACTGGATGGTGGCGACGGCAACGACCTTGTCTCCGTCGACGTCGACCGACCGCACGCGCCCGATCCGGACGCCGCGCAGCGTGACGTCCTGATCGGGCAGCAGGCCGCCCGATTGCGTTAGTTCCACCCGCACCTGAAACTGCGACCGGAACGGATTGAGCTGCAAGGAGCCCAACAGCAGGTACCCGGTACCCAGGACCAATACGAGCAATAGGCCGGCGCAGGAGGTCAACAGGCGGTGGCGCGACACTTGCCGCGCCGTGTACACCAGCGCCCGCGCGGGTGGCTCCAATATCACGTCTCGAACGACAGCTGTATTCATCGGCCCGGCTCAACCTTGTCTTTCAAGCGGTTCAGGGTGTATTCCAGCGATCCGATGAAGTTGACCCAATCCGTGGCGTCCGGCATTCTGCCGGCGGAGTCGGCGGGACTGTTCGGATCCGGCACCACACCGATGGCGAGCTTGGGGATATCGGCATTCACGTGCGCGGACGACGCACTCGTCACCTTCATGATGAGCGGGATCAGTGCGATCAGTGCGTCGAGATTCGCATCGGGATTGTTCGCTGAGGTGTTCATGCCCTCGGCCAGCTTGTCGACCGATTCGATCAGACTGCGGTCGTTGGTGCCGTTCACCGATGGGTAACGGGCGATTTGCTGGGTGATTCGGTTCACCTGCCCGATCAGTTCGACGATGCCCTGAGTGTTGTCGCCGATGACCTGCAGCGCCGGTCCGGCCGCAGCCATCGCGTCACTGACGTCGGCCCGCTGGGCTGCCAGCGTCGCGCTCAGATCGCCCGTCGTCGCCAGGATTTCACGGATCCGGTCGGACCGGGCCGTGAGGTTGTTCACCAATTGCCTGGTCTGCTCGATCATCTCGGCCAGGCGGTCACCGCGCCCGCCGACGGCCGCGCCGAGGCTGTTGGCCAGGCTGGTGAAGTTCTCGATGGCTCCACCATTGACGAACAAGGCGGCTCTGGTGAGCACCTCTTCGATGGTCGCCGCTGCCGACGTCGACTCCAACGGAATGCGCGCGCCGTCGCCCAGATCGGGAGCAGCGGGATCCGGCTTCGCCAGCGGCGTGAGTGCGACGAAGACGTCACCCATCGGTGTGGCCGAGCGCAATTCGGCAGTGGTCCCGGAGGGGAGCCGCACGCCGGATTTGATCCGCATCTGCACCACGGCCGTGTAGTTCTGGGCCCGCATCGACTCGACCTCGCCGACATCGGCGCCGTTGAGGCGGACCTTCGCTCTCGCCGGCAGGTTGAGCGCGTTGGCGAAGGTGGCCGTCAACGAATAGCTGTCACGGCCGACACCGGGCGCCGGCAACGGGAGTTTGTCCAATGTCACCGAACAAGCGGTGGCCGACCAGGCAGCAGCCGATACCGCCACCACAGCGCTGATGCGCAGGATGCGTTCTCGTGAGCCGAATTTCGTCATGTTTCTGTCATCCCTGCTATTTCGGCGGTGCTCCCGCGATGACCGCGAGCATCTGGCCGAGGCCGAAGTCCGGTCCCATATCCCGCGCGGTTCCGGTCGCACAGCCGAGCTCCTTCAGACCCAGAAGATTGCAAACCGACTTCAGCATCTGGCCGTCCAGCAGGAACTTGTTCAGGTCGACCGTGGCGCGCAGTGCGCCGATGTTCTGGTCGATGGCGTTGTACGCGTTGTCCGTCACCAGCGGGAAGACGTCGAGAAACTCGGCCAGGTTGTCGTTGTAGTCGGCCATGGATTTGGTGACGGTGTTCGAACTCGACGCCAGAGCCCGCAGATTGCCTTGATTGCGCTGCATGAGATCGGTCATCTGGATGATGATCTGATTGAGTTGCGCTCCGGTGTCACCCGCTCCCAGATTCAAATCGGCGAGTATGTCGCTCAGCTGGTGCACACCGGAACCGAACTCGCGCAGAGCCTGATCGTTGCGGGAAGCGGCCGCGGTCAGCGCGTCGAGATTCTGGACGACCGAGGTCACGGCGGCTCGGGTCGCGGCCCCGTTGTCCGGGCCGAGCTGGAGTGCGCGCGAGAGCTCGGTCATCGCGTCGCGCAGGTTGTTTCCGTTGCCGGCCACGATCTGCGATCCGACGTCGAGCAGACCGCCGACCGGTCCCTGCCCCTTGCCGTCCCCGCCCAGCGAGGTGGACAGCTTGTCGGCCATCGCCAACAGGCTGTCGAATTCCACCGGGGTCCTGGTGCGATCGGTGGTCAGAACGGTGTGGTCGGCCAGCACCGGGCCGCCGCGATAGACCGGAGTAAATTCCACATGCCGGTCGGTCAGCACGGAGTCCGACACGACAACCGCCTGGGCGTCGGCCGGAATCTTGACCCACTTGTCGATATCCATGGTGACATCGACGTAAGTCGCCCGCGCCTGAATACCGGTGACTCTGCCGACCCGCATGCCCAGAACCGAGACCGCGTTGCCGGTGTACACACCGTTGGCATTCGTGAACTGCGCGGTGATCGTGATCGATGTATCGATCGGGCCACTGGAACACCCTGCCACTACGGCGCCGATGAGGGCGAGGACCGCCAGCTTCGCTCCTCGGATCACGCTACTCATTTGCAGTCCTCGAAGTACGGTTGCTGGTTCACTTGTTTCGCGAATCCGCTCAGTGCGCACATGAACGAATCGATGAAGAGGCCGTCGGGTCCGTTGCCCACCATTTCCTGGCCGGTCCCGGTGGCGTTGGCGAACAACCGCCACGGCACCGGCAGGATCTGCAGAATGTTGCGCAGCAGGTCGTCGTGACCCGCGATCATCTGCATCATCTGCGTCAGATTCGTGAGCAGCTGCTGGATTTGCGGCCCGTCGTCCACCGCGATGGGCTTGAGCTGTTGGACCAGCGTGGTGGTGGCCTGCAGCAAGCCTTCGATGGCCTGCTGCCGGGAAATGATCTGCTGCAACACATTCCGGCCATCATTGACCATGGCCCCCAGCTCGGCCTGCTGATCGTGGAGCACCGTGACCACCTGATCGGTACTGTTCAGCAGCGATCCGATCTGGGTGCGCCGATCGGCGATAACCGAGCCGAGAGACCTGATGTTCTGCAGAACTTCGGGCATCAACGCCGGCGTACCGCGCAGTTGTTCGGTCAAGGCGTTCATCGTCTGCGCGACCCGATCGGCATCGATACTGCTGAAGGTTGTCGTGGCGTTCTGCAGCGCGGTCTGCAGGTCGTAGGGCACCTCGGTACGAGACAGCGCGATCGAATTATCGCGGAGGCGCCCTGCCCCGGCGGGGCGAAGTTCGACGTAGCGCGAACCCAGCATCGTCGTCAGTTTGATGGCGGCCCCGGTATCGGATCCCAGCGGCAGGCCGCGCTGCAGCTTCATGGTCACCACCACGTGGTCCCCGGCCAACTGCGTCCCGGTGACGTTACCGACCTCGATTCCGGCGAGGGTCACCGCGTCGCCGGCGCCGACACCGGCCGCCTGCGCGAAATCCGCCCGATAGGTCTGCTTGCCGAGGTGCAGCGAATTGACAAATAGCGTCACCCCGACGACAACCGCGAGAACGGTGACCGCCACCAGGCCGATCCGTAGCCTGCTGCGGTCCTCCAGCGGACGGCTGCGCATCCGCTGCCACACCGTGTTCAGTCGTCGCATCATTTCCGCCTCACCTGCAGATCCCCGAGTTCTCGACCTTGCCGCTGGGAGTCTTCGCCGCCAGAATCGTCGCGAGCAGCGGATCGAATCCGGGGATCATGCTCACGCTCACATCGCAGACGTATGCATTCACATAGGCACCTGTGTCGGTAATGCGGGACATACCTTGCAGCAGGTACGGCAAGTTGAAACCCAGGTAGGCGAACTTCTGCTTGTTGTCCATGAAGTGCTGGGCGAAGCCCGGTTGGCGATCCACGAAGGCATTCATCGAAGGACTCGCACCACGCACCACCTCCGCAGCGCGGCCCAGCACGCCGGAGATCGAATCGACCTGCTGGAACAGCGTGTCACGCTGGTGCGCAAGCGCATCGAAGATCCGGCGAGTCTGCTGCAGCACCGTCTGCAGGTTGCCGCTCTGCTTCGACAGGTCGCCCACTACCGCTCCGAGATTGTCGATCACCTGGCCCAGAGCCTGGTCCGGGCCCGCGAATGCCTGTGCGAGCGAGGTGGTTTCGGCAATCAGGGTGGTGATCGCACCGTCGTCGCCCTGCAGCGCCCGGACCACGGCGTTACTGATGTTGTCGACCTGTTGTGGGTCGAGCACGCTGAACAACGGCTCGAATCCGTTGAGCAGCTTGGAGATATCGAACGACGGCTCGGTGTGCTCGACCGGGATCTGCCCGCCCGGCGACAAGACCTTCGGATCGGCGAACTCACGTAGCGACAGTCCGAGATAGCGCTGCCCGATGAGATTCTGATAGATGACCGACGCCGCCGTGTTGCCGTACAACACCTGGCCGCGCTGGACCTCGAAGGTCACCTTCGCGCGGGTTCCCTCGAGTTCGACGGCTTTCACCCGACCGACTCGTACCCCGGCCATGCGCACGTCGTCGCGCGCGTGCAGGCCGGACACATCGGTGAATACCGCGGAGTACGTGTCGGTCTGCCCGCTGATGTTGCGTGACAGCGTGACGTACATCGTCCAGGTCAATGCGATCGAGACCACCAGGAACAAGATCAGCCCCAGCAACGGTTTGCGGTAACTCATCGAGGCCCTCCTGCCGGGGCGGGTTCGTCCGGCGCCGGGGTGAATTTCACATCGTTACCCCTGAGCAACGGGCCGAACAGGATGTCGGCCGCGGCGTTGGGCCCGCCGCCGAGGATCGAGGCAATCTGCTCCTGCTCCTGTCTGCTGCCGATCGCACCCACGTTTCCGCCGATCGGGGCCGGACTGCTCGCGGGCGCGGCGTTGGGCCCGATGATGGTGGGGCCGCCGACCGGCGCGGTGTGGCAACTGGGCCCTTCGAGATCGCCGTAGCGCGGGCAATCCGCACGTGTGTACTGCCGGTGTGGGGTGAGCTCGAGGATGATCTTGGCGGTCACGTTCTGATCCTCGGTGTCCCACAGCTGGACGAATGTGCGAGCCAGCCGGGTCTGCGAGACGGTCATCTGCACGAAGTTGCGACTTCCCTCGGCAATCGTGTCGAGTGCCGGGGACAGCTTGCCGGTGATGTCGGTGATCGTCGCGGTGTTGTTCTCCAACGCCGTGGCGAACGTCCCGGAGGTGGTCAGACCGCCCGTCAGCAGGGTGGCCAGCTGGTCTTTGCTGTCCGCCACGGCCCGCATGGGGCCCACCGCGTTGTGGACCGCGCTCAACAGGTCGGGTGCCGAGGACCGAAGTCCGGCCAGGGCATCCGACAGCGCGTCGAGCGTGGAGCCGGTCCCGTCCGGAGCCATCGCCGCGTTGAGTGCCTGTGAGATCCGGGTCAATTCGGCACCCGCCTGAATGGCCTCGGCGCCGCGGCCGCTGGTCGCGCGTTCGACGACGGCCAGGATCCCGAGTGTCGGATCCGATGCGGAACGCCCTGCGGCGGCGACGATTCGGCTCAGCGCGGTCAAGGATGTCTGCAACCGGACCGTCTCCAAACTCTGATCCTCCGGAATGCGCGCGCCCGCGGCGAGCGGCGCAGCCCGGTCCTTGTAGACCAATTGGACCGACGGCACCGCGAACACATTGCTCGGCACGACACGTGCGGTCACCGTCGCCGGAATTCCCGACACGTATTCGGGTTTCAGGTCGATCTGCACGTAGTTCGGGCCGCCATCGGTCGACGCCGTCACGCTGTCGACCTGACCGACCAGGACGCCCTGATACTTCACATCCGATTTCGCAGGCAGGCCGTCACCCACATTGACCAGCACCGCCGTAACCCGCACGGTCTCCCGGAAGACGCCTTGCGATCTGGCGATCATCAGCACCGCGGCCACCGCGAGGACCAGGAGAAAGGCGGTCCCCCGCAGGAGCAGCTGCCAGTCGGGCAGGACCTTGCCGTCGGATTCGAACGCAATCGACATCTGTTACCCACTGATTCTCGCGCCGGCGTCGAAGCCCCACAGGGTCATCGTCATCAGCAGATTCACGAAGATCATCGCGGTGATACTCGCGCGCATCGCACGCCCCGCCGCCACTCCGACCCCTTGCGGGCCACCCGAGGCGTAGAAACCGAAATAGCACTGGATCGTCGTGGTGATGATGACGAAGACGATGGCCTTCGACAGCGAATAGACAATGTCGGTGCCATTGAGCACCAGGCGGAAATAGTGTTCGTAGGTACCCGCCGACTGCCCGCCGGACAGACCGACGACGATTTCGACGGCAAGGTAGCTGGTCGCGAGGCAGGCCAGGTACAGCGGAACCATCGCCACGATCGAGGCCAGCATCCTCGTCGTGACCAAATACGGTATGGGGCGGATCGCGATCGAATCGAGCGCGTCGATCTCCTCCGCGATGCGCATGGATCCCAGCTGCGCGGTGAAGCGGCAGCCCGCCTGCGCGGCGAAGGCGATCGAGGACATGATGGGCGCCAATTCGCGGGTCACCGCCGTCGAGGCGATCATCCCGGTAGCTGGTGCCATGCCCAGCAGTTTCAGTGCGCTGAAGCCCTCGATGGCGACGATCGCCCCCGCCGCGGCACCGAGCACGAGAACGACCTGCCCGGTTCCGCCGCCCACGACGATGGAGCCGTTCCCCCACGTCACATTCGACAGAATGCGCATGAACTCCGTGCGATAGTGCCGCAGCACCACCGGAATACCGCCCAGCACACGGCCGAAGAAGGTGACCATGTACCCCAGCCGCATGACCGGAACCGCCACCGTGGTCCCGGCTACCATGACCGGCCGGACTCCTGGCGGATAGTAGCGCGACGCCATCAGAGAGTCGTCCTCGGAAAGAGGAGGGTGTACAACTCGGTGAATCCCGCATTCACCAGCATGAGCATGATGATGGAGGCGACGACGGCGGCGTTGACGGAGTTCGCGACGCCTCCGGGACCACCCTTGGTGCTCAGGCCTTTTTCACAAGCGACAACGGTGACGATGACGGCGAACACCACGGCCTTCACCATCGCCAGATAGAGGTCACCGATCCTGGCGAAAGAGGAGAACGTAGCCAGATAGCTCCCCGAGGTGCCGCCCTGGACATAGACGTTGAACAGGTATCCGGCCAGGAATCCGACGAAGGAGCTCAGAACCGTCAGCCCGAGCGCGACCACGATGCCCGCGGCCAAGCGGGGCACCACCAGCATCCGCAGCGGCGAGACGCCCATGACCTCCATCGCGTCGATCTCTTCGCGGATCGTTCGCGCTCCGAGGTCCGCGCAGATGGCGGATCCGACGGCTGCGGCCAACAGGATGGCCGTAACCATCGGCGCCGCCTGCCGGATCACCGCCAGGCCCCCCGCAGCACCGGCCAGTGAGGTTGCCCCGACCTGACCGGCCAGCAGGCCGAACAGGATCGACATCGTCGCGCTGATCGGGATCGCAACGGCGATGGTCGGCACATACGAGGTCTTGGCCATGAACACGGCCTGCAGTACGAATTCACGGAACGGAAACTTGCCCGTGACGATGTCGACGAACAGGTACTGGATCGCGCGCACGGCAAGGACGACCTGCCCGCCGACCGTCTCCAGGGACGCACCGGGATGGCGGCGCAGATATCCCCTTGCCCACAGCTCGATCTCACGGACCGCGGACCTCTCTGCGATCTCGCCCGAAGTCACCGGCATCTTTGCCCGTGCCATCATGTGTGCCTCTATCTGTCTGTGGTGCCGGAGTTTTCGATGATCAGTCGAGTCAAGGTGAGCGCGGCGAGTTTCCAGTCACCGTGGCGACGCACCCAGCGTTCGTGGTAGTGCCCGTACCCGGTCAGCGCCGACCCGTTGTCCCACACGACACGGTCCTGCATGGCCCAGATGACACGGGCCTCGTCGCCGTCGGCGTCGATCAGCGGCGTGTGGACCTGATGGGCGGTGCGGGCGCCGATCAGCGCGGTGCGGATCATCGCGACGGCGTTGTCTCGCCCGGTGATGACGGGGACACCGGTGTTGCTGTGGCTGACGTCCAGTTCGATGTCCGGGGTCATCAGGTCGGTGAGGGCTGCCCAGTCCTGGGTGTCGACGGCCAGGCAATAACGTGCTTTGGCCTGCGTCAGTTCATGGAAGGTGCAGACTATGTCGGGTGTGGCCATAGATGTTTCCCTCGGTTTGCTTCGCGAGTCACCCTCAGGTAGTGTTATCGAATACTCGATAATATCTATCAGATATTCGATGTGTTGACCGTAAGGCAGAGCAAGAAGGGAGTCAAGATGCGTGGTGCGATATCGGCACCGACCGCGCGCGTCGTCGATGTCGTGGAGTTGCTGGCACGTCGCGGCGATGTTCGGCTCCGCTATAGCGACATCGCGCGCGAATTGGACCTGACACTGGCCACCACGCATGCGATCTTGAAGACCCTGTGCGATCGCGGGTGGGTCACCCGCGATCCGGCCGGCAAGGCTTATGCACTCGGGCCCGGGCTCGCTGTCGTGGCAGCGGCGGTGAATACGCGCCCGTTCGTCGAGGCCGCTCGGGCCGCCGCGGTCGGGCTTGCGGCCGAATTCGGTTACGCCACATCGGTAACCGAGAAGGTCGCCGACTCTTTGGTGCTCACCGCGTTCGTAGCCGGTGAGCGACCGTGGCCCGGCGATCGCATCCCCTACGCGCCGCCGTTCGGCGCCGTGTTCGCGGCCTGGGACACCGCCGAGGAACGCCGCGCCTGGATCCAGCGGGCCGCGTCCACGAATACGGCGATCGCCGAGCGCCTGGACGACGCACTGGCCCGGATTCGCGAACGTGGATTCGATGTGGACTACACCTCACCCGCTATCGGGCAAGCCGCGAGCCTCATCGGCACGCTCGACACCGGCACGATCGCACTTCCATCGAATATCCAGGAGACCCTCGACCAGCTACGCGTGGAATTCACCACGCTCGGATTTCCGGACGTCACCTCCGCCCAACCCCACCCGGTATCCGCCATCACCGCGCCGGTACTCGACCCGCAAGGACACGCGGCGCTGCTGCTCTCGGTCCACCCCCTCGGCGAACTCCCGCCGGAACAGACCGAGACCATCGGTCAGCACCTGATCCGGATAACGACCGCGATCACCGGCGTCGCCCGGTCCGAGGCCTGACCGGGCGACGCGGTCCTCACATGCCGAACAGTTTCTCCTCTGCGAGCGGGTCGAGGTAGACGCGAGTGAGTTTGGAGCTTTTGATGCGCCAGCGGTCACCGTCGAGTGCGTAGGTTTCGTGGTAGTGCCCGAATCCGATGACTCGGATGTTGCCGGGAAAGATCAGCAGATCCTGCAGCGCCCACACCCCGGTCGCTGTGCTCGGCGACTGCACCTCGATTTCGGGCATGTGCCCCTGATGGACGGTCCGGGCAGCACCGATGGTGGCCTGGAGGTAGGCAATGAAGGCGGCCGCGCCGGTCGTGACGATTCCGGCCGAGCCGGTCGTGTCGATCACGACGTCGGGCGTCACCTGTTGCTCGAGCAGATCCCAGTCCTTGGTATCCACCGCCCGGAAATAGCGCGCCTTGACCTGCTTGATCGCGTAGACGGCCGCTACCGCCGCCGCGGGGTCCGGCGGCGCCTCGTCACCCGGGGCCGCAGACACACGTCCCGACACCGCTGCAGCCAGACCGAAGGCGGCCGCCCCGGTCCCGATCATGAAGGTTCGCCGCGTATAGGTCATGACTGGTCCGCCTGCAGGCGAGTCGATTTGATGCCCGTGATCACCCACCGGCCGTTACGAATGCCGTAGGTGTCGTTGTGGTGGCCGAATGCCAGGAAGCGGCCGCCGTCCGGCTTGACCAGTAGCACCTGCACTGCCCACGTTCCGGTCGCCGCGCCCGCGGCGGTGATCGCGATTTCGGGCATGTGCCCGTGATGGACCGTCACCGTTGTGCCGTAATCACGTTGCAGCGCAGCCACGTAGTTCGACGCGCCCGTGACACGGGTACCACCCAGTGCCGTCGCGTCCACGTCGATGTCATCGGCGAGGACGGAGCCGAATGCCGTCCAATCCTTGGTGTCGAGAGTGCGGAAATAACGTGCTTTGAGCGATTCGATCGCATTGATCGCCTGCAATGTGTCCGGATCCACCGCTGTTCCTACTCTTCCTGTTGTCGACGATCGCGACTGCGGCACCGTCGTGAAGAAATTCCAGCGGCAGAGCATGCAACGATCTATTATCGACTATTCGATAACTTGCATCGAATAGTTGACAGGACTTTAGGCTGGCCGGTGAAAACGCGTCAAGCCCAGGTTGCGCAACCCGGCACCGGGTACCGCGCCGCCGCCAAAGCCCGTGCCACTGAAGACGCCACAGTCAAGATCATCGGCGACGGCGCGGTCGAACTGTTGGCGGGTTCTTTCCGCGAAACAGCTCGGCACACAACACGCGGACAGTGACTCGGTGCCAAGGAACCGCGATGGCGCTGGGCGAACTCTCGCGGCTTGACGCGTTTTCAGCGCCAGCATAAGGTTTTGTCATCTATTCGATAGCTCTTATCGAATATTAGATACTTGACTCTGGCCTGCCACTGGAATTCCCTTCACGTCACCGCGGCAGGTCGCGATAGTCGACAACCAGGAAGGCGAGTGGAAACCGCGGTGGATCCGCAGACATTGCAGGTGATCAACGTGATCGAATCGCTCAAAGCGCATTATTTTCGCACTCTCGACACCAAGGATTGGTCCGCGTTCGGCTCCGTTCTCGCCGATGACATCGACGTGGATACCACGGCGGTCGGTGGTGACCGCGTAAGGGGAGCGTCGAACCACGTGGCGGCGCTGCAAACCGATTACGGCGATGCGGTGACGGTCCATCACGGGCACATGCCCGAAATCGCGATCACCGCCGCGGGCGCGGCGACCGGAACGTGGGCAGTGCAGGTGCTGTTGGTCAAGCCGGACGGCGGACGCTTACTGTCGTTCGGCCACGATCACGACACCTACGGCATTCGCGATGGCCGGTGGGTGATCACGGGCATGAAATCGACTCGCCTGCAGGCGGACCAGTCATGACCTATACGCGGCTAACCCTCATGACCGGGACGACAGCCCTCGGTCCGGCTCACGTAGCGGCGGTGGATCGTGTGGAATCCGGCGCCGCAGTAGCGGCTGTCCACGCGATCAAACAGCTCAAGGCGCGCTATTTCCGGGCGGTCGACACCAAGGACTGGGGGCTGCTCGAGCAACAGGTAATGCCCGACGTCGTGGTCGATACGACAGCCTCGGCCGGAATCAGGACGACCGGCGCGGACGCCTTGATCGGCTATCTCCAGGCCGTCATCGGTGCTGCCCGGACTGTCCATCACGGGCACATGCCCGAAATCGAGGTGCACACACCCGCCACCGCGACCGGTGTGTGGGCGCTGGAGGATCTGCTGATCTGGCCCGACAACATCCGAGGCAGCGGATTCGGGCACTACTACGAGACCTACACACTCGACGGTGACCGCTGGCGCATCAGCAGCTCCACACTCACCCGGCTCTACCTCGACCCGACCGCGGCGCAGAGACTGTTTCGGAGTAGCCGGCGATATCGGTGGAGTATCGGCCGATGGGCAGCATCCTTCCGCCGACGTCGATGATCTCGATGGTGCCTGTCGAATACAAAGTGCCACAAGGTATTTGAGGACAACATAAGATGGATCCGACCACATTGCAGACGATCGACACGATCGTGTCCGCCCGACCGGATGCATTGCCCCGTCGTCGTGCTCGCGTCGACCATGGCTGGGGATTAGCACACACGCGGTCGAACTTCCTGATCGACACCGCAGTGACAGCCGTCGGTCTCACCTGCGAGGCGTTCGCGAACGCGGATCCGGGACGCACGCCAGCCCAGAATGGTGTGGATCCCGCCGTTTCCGTGGCGGCCGTCCATTCGATCAAGCAGCTCAAGGCGTGCTACTTCCGGGCGATCGACACCAAGGACTGGGTGACGCTGCGACAACTGGTGACCGACGATGTCGTGGTCGACACCACCGCATCGGCCGGGATGAAGACGATCGGTGCGGATGCGTTCGCCGGATTTCTCCGGTCCGCGATCGGCTCCGCACCGACGGTGCACCAGGGGCATATGCCCGAGATCGATGTCGTCTCACCGTCCACCGCGACAGGGGTGTGGGCAATACAAGAAGATCTGCTGATCTACCCGGCCGACATCAGAGTCCTCGGATTCGGGCACCATCACGAGACCTATGCGCTCGTCGATGACCGATGGCGCATCAGCAGCTCAAAACTAACTCGGCTATATCTCGACCCCGTCGGGGAACAGAGACTCTTCGGTATGTGAGGGCCAGCCCGACCGTGACACCGGCCTCCAGCCACCGAGACGAAATGAATCCCTTGCCACACAACATAATCGAGCAAACAGCGCAACGGTACCGGGTGGTCCAGTGGGCCACCGGGAATGTCGGACGACCCGCTCTGCGCGCCCTCATCGAACACCCGAACATCACGCTGGTCGGGGTCCATACCCACACTCGGGACAAGGTCGGCACCGATGCCGGCCGCCTGTGCCAACTGCCGACACAGACCGGGATCACCGCCACCGGCGATATCGACGAAATCATCGAGTTGGGTGCCGATTGCGTGGTGTATACACCGCGCGTCTTCGACATCGACACCGTTTGCCGACTGCTGGCCACCGGCACGAATATCGTGACCACCCACGGCATGTTCCATCATCCGGCCAGCATGGATCAAGTCCTGTACGCACGCGTGGAGGCGGCGTGCTGGTCCGGTGGAGCCTCGATCCACAGCACCGGCCACAGTCCCGGCTTCATCACCGAAACCATGCCCATCGCACTCGGCTCGATCCAACGACGCCTGGACCGCATGACGATCGACGAATACACCGACCTCACCCACTCCGAAACCCCATGGACGCTGCTCGGCATGGGCTTCGGCATAAGCCAAGCGACCTTCGAGCATCACCGCCTGATCCAGGCCCGCCGCGCTATCGGCCCGTCACTGCGCCTGGCCGCCGACGCTTTCGGTCCGCCACTGGACGCGATCGACGTCCGCGGCGAACTCGCCACCGCGAACCAAGACGTCCAGGTCGGCGCCGCCGTATTCCGCAAGGGAACCGTTGTCGCACAACGGATCACGGTTTCCGGCACACGCCGCGGCCGTCCGCTTTTGCAGTTCCGCTCGACCCGCTACTGCGGTACCGACATCAGCACCGACTGGTCACTACGCCCGACCGGATGGCATATCTCGGTCGAGGGCGACACGCCTCTCGAGGTGGACCTGCGGCCGGGAGAAGCGTCGGTCCAGGCGAATGCGGCATCGCCGACCTACGCGGCCAATCGCGCCGTCAACACCATTCCCCACCTATGTGCCGCACCACCGGGCATCCGCACCGCCATCGACCTGCCACCCATTGCCGCGACACTGTGGTGAGCCTCGTCCCGAGGAGCTGCGATCCGATCCACGCGGACGTGGGACTGTTCACCTTTTCTGGCGATACGCTGGGACTGTCGAAAGGTGAGCGCATGGCGTCCGGTATTCGCGTACCTGCCGAGTGGGATACACCCCGCTGATGACCGACGGTGATCCACTCCGGACCCGCCGCGACAAGGTTACATCCGTCACGGCCGATTTGAGCGCGTCCGGGTTCGAGGGCGCCGAAGAGGTCGGGCGCGGCGGTTTCGGCGAGGTCTATCGCTGCAGACAGGTACGACTGGACCGCACGGTTGCGGTGAAGGTGCTGACCGCTGAGCTCGATGAGGACAACCAGGCGCGGTTCTTTCGCGAGCAGCAAGCGATGGGGCGCTTGACCGGGCATCCGAATATCGTCACCGTGCTGCAAGTCGGTGTCACCGCGAGCGGGCGTCCCTATCTGGTAATGCCGTACTACCCATTGGATTCGCTGGACGCGTGGATCCGTCGGCAGGGCCCCCTGCCGGTGCAGACCGCGTTGTGGATCGGGGTGAAGATCGCTGGTGCGCTCGAGAGCGCGCATCAGCTCGGCATCGTGCATCGCGATGTGAAGCCGGGAAACATTCTGCTCACCGATTACGGCGAACCGGCATTGACCGATTTCGGTATCGCGCGCATCGCGGGCGGGTTCGAGACAGCGACGGGGATCTTGACCGCGTCCCCGGCATTCACCGCGCCCGAGGTGCTCGGTGGCGACGACCCGACGTCGGCTGCTGATATCTACGGGCTCGGCGCGACCCTGTTCTGCGCGCTCACCGGGCATGCCGCCTTCGAACGCCGCCGCGGTGAGCAAGTAATGGCCCAGTTCGTGCGGATCACCAGTCAGCCGGTGCCGGACCTGCGCGAGGATGGCATTCCCGACGACTTGTCGGCGGTGGTGGCATCGGCGATGAGCCGGGATCCGCAGGCGCGGCCGTCAGCGGCCGAGGTGGGTGAGGCCATCCGGCAGGTCCAGCGCCACCACGGATACCCGCTCGGTGAGATGGCGCTGCACGGGAACACAGCCCCAGAGCCGCTGGACTACACCTCGGCGATGCGGGAATGGGGCCCTCCGGTGAAGGCTGAAGATCGCGGCAGTGTCGGCGAACTGCCGCTGGAGCTGACCAGTTTCGTCGACCGTCGCACCGAGACGGCCGCGGTGAAGAATCTGTTGTCCACCTACCGACTCGTGACGCTGGCCGGCACCGGTGGCGTAGGCAAGACCCGGCTGGCGCTGCGCGCCGCGGCCAACGCGCAACGCGATTTCGCCGATGGGGTCCGGGTTGTCGAACTGGCCGATGTGCGCGACCCGTCACTGCTGATCGACGTCGTGGCGGCATCCCTTGGCCTGCGCGACGATTCGACCCGATCGACGCAGGAAGTGCTGGTCCAGTTCCTGCAGTCCCAGGAAACCCTGCTCGTTCTCGACAACTGCGAGCAACTGTTGGTGGCTTCGGCAGAACTGGTCGAGACATTGTTGACGGCTTGTCCGAACCAGCGGATTCTGGTCACCAGCCGCGAGCCGCTCGACATCGCCGGAGAAGCGGTAGTTCGGGTGTTGCCGCTAACCGTGCCCGACCCCGATAGTGAACCGCCGCTGCGCGGACTGCCCAAATACGACGCCGTGACATTGTTCGCCGACCGCGCCGCCGCGGTAGTGCCGGGTTTCGAACTCTCCGACGACAATAAGGCGGCTGTAGCGGGTATCTGTTCCTGGCTGGACGGATTGCCGCTGGCGATCGAACTCGCTGCGGCACGGATGCGCGCCATGTCGCCGCACCAGATCCTGGCGCGGCTCACCGATCGATACGCACTGCTCACCCGCGGCAGCCGCACCGCGCCAACCCGGCAACAGACGCTACGAGAGTGCATCGACTGGAGCTACCAGCTGTGCACACCGGTCGAGCAGCGGATGTGGGCTCGGCTAACAGTATTCGCCAGTGCCTTCGAGCTCGACGCCGCCGAATACGTATGTGGTGTCGAGTTGGCGCCGGAGACTCTGCTGGACGCATTGTCCTCCCTGGTGGACAAGTCCATCGTGAACCGCGAGGAACCCGAAGGCGTCGTGCGGTTCCGAATGCTCGAGACCATGCGCGACTACGGTCGCGAGAAGCTGCAGAAGACCGACGAATACCAGGATCTGCGCCGACGACACCGCGACTGGTACCAGCAGTTGGTATTGGACGCCGAAGCAGGGTGGATCAGCGTTCAGCAGCTCGACTGGCTCGCTCGCCTCGACCGCGAACAACCGAATCTGCGGGAAGCGCTCGAGTTCTGTGTGTCGGATGCGAGCGCGGAGTCGGCCGAGGCCGGGTTGCGCACCGCCGCCGCGTTATTCGTGTACTGGAGCTTCCGAGGGCGATTCGGGGAAAGCCGACGCTGGCTCGACCGCATCCTCGACCACCCACACGCTCACTCGATACCCGATCGCGTCAAAGCACTGCATACGAGCACCTACATGGCTGCGGTACAGGGAAACCTGGAATATGCGGCCACCCTCGTCGAGCAGGCACGCACACTCGCTGAACAAGACCCCGAACCCACCACCGAAGCGCTGGCCGCATCAGCCGAGGGAGCCTTGGCACTGTTTCGCGGTGAACTCGATCGGGCGGTATCCGCACTCGAGCCCACCCTCGCGGTATTCGAATCCAATACTCGAGGACCTCTGTATATCTCCACGTTGTCCGACCTCGGATGGGCGCACGCACTCCGGGGAAACACCGAGCAGGCGATGCAGTATCACGAGCAGGTCCTGTCCATCACTCGAGCGTGCGGCGAATCGCTGTTCCGATCGACCACACTGTGGGGTATCGCCATCGCCGTATGGCAGCAAGATCAGCGGTCCCGCGCACAGGAGTTACTGCTGGAATCGCTACGAGTCAATCGGCGTGTGGCCAGCCCCGTCGTGGCGGCGCTGGCAATCGAGGGGCTGGCCTGGACCGACGCCGACCATAGTCGTGAACGCGCGGCCGTCCTGATGGGCGCTGCCGAACACCTGCTGCGCTCCGCCCCAGGTGTCACAACTTTTTTAACGGAGCTGACCCGCTATCACGACGAATGCGAGCGCCTCGTGCGTCGCGCACTCGGCGAACGAGGATTCGAGGCCGCCTTCCAGCGCGGGCAAGCCATGGGGATGAACGCCGCAGTGGCCTACGCCCTGGGAGAACCCCCAACCGCCAATCCACACGACTCCGGACCGACCTTGACCAAGCGCGAACGCGAGGTCGCCAACCTTGTCGCCCAAGGACTCACCAACAAACAGATCGCCGCAAAACTCGTGCTCTCCCAACGCACCGCACAGCACCACGTCGAACACATCCTGAGCAAACTTGGCTTCACCTCCCGCACCCAGATCGCGGCCTGGGTCATCGACGAAGCCCAGCAAGAGCCGGGCAGTGGATCCGACGCTGGTTTCGGCCCGATGCGCTGAACAGGATAGTTCATATCTCGGTAAACGGAATTTTCGGCTACCACACTGCTTTAAACCGGAATCGTGTGCTATATATTTGGTGGCCGAGCCTTGACAACCTCTCGCATTCATTCGATCGACCCGAGAACAATCAACAGCATGCGGTAATGCCACCGGGTTACTGCCGCAGCGGCATCCACCCTAAAGCTTGCTCTGTCAAATCCACCTCCCAGTGAGCGGGATGAAAGCGCACCGACCCGATCTCGCGGAGCGGGTCGAGATCGACATATTCCGCACGATTTTTATTTCTTCCGACTTCCCTTTCTCGGTGCTAAAAATGTAACCAACGTACGGCACCAGTTATACATACCTCCTATTACTTTAGGTAGATCGATTCGAGCCACTTCGGCTCAGAAAAACAGCAGTGCACGACATGAACCACCGGTGCCGCACGCCGAGTGGAGGAAATGCTTCGGGATTCAAAAAGACATCACCAATCGGGTCTGCACGGACCAGAGCACCGATTTGCTCGACCCTGCGAACATCCGCAACTGACCAAATTATTCGAGACATCCACTCAAAGAGGAGAAGAGATATGTCTACAGAAATCCATCGTCGGTTCCTTCCCAGACCGGGCGAGCGAGGTGTACTGCGCACTGCTGTCGCGTTGAGCACGGTGACAATGCTCGGCGCCGTCGGCATCTCGATCGCCAACGCCGAACCGTCCCCGCCGCCCGCTTTCCCTGGCGCCTTCTCGGCAACCGACGCGACCGCCGATATCGAAGCGATCAAGCAGCTCAAGACCAGCTACTTCGCGGATATCGACGCGAAAAACTGGGACGCCCTGCGCGACCTCCTCGCACCGGACGTCGTGGTGGACACCACAGGCAGCGGCGGCCCCATCCTTGTCGGCCGAGACCCGTTCATCGCCTTCCTGAAACTCACGATCGGTCCCGCCAAAACGCACCATCAGGGCTTCGATCCCGCGATCCAGCTGACGTCCGCGACGACCGCCGAGGGCGACTGGAGGTTGGAGGACATACTCATCTGGGGCGGCACACTCGGGGTGCACGGTTATGGCAACTACCACGATCGCTATGTAAACAGCAACGGCAAGTGGGTGATCAAATACTCCAAACTGACCCGCACCCGCCTGGATCTGATCAATCCCGATGACGGCACGGTAATACAGGCGAACGTTCCGATCGAGGAGATCGTCGAGAAAGTCAAGGATATCATCGGACCCTGGTAATCACGGCAAAGGCGGGAGACCACATACATGGTCTCCCGCCTTTCTGTTCGAGGCGAACCGACGACAGGATCGGACTCCACTCGGTGACCTCGATGCGTTTACCGGAAGATCGACTGAATTTCTGATCGAACCTTTGCCGTAATTCGAATGCAGAACGCATCAACTACCGGTTGTCCAGAATTCGATGTCGCGAACAGCTGAGGTGGATCCGAGCACGATGCCGGACATCACGGTGGAACTCGATCAGAAACCCTCAGCGATAGTTCATGTCACTGTCCTGGACCGGATATTTCCAGTTCTCGGACAGTGGGATGGGTTTTAGGGCTGGTGACCTGAAGGCGTAGGTATCGGGCGGTGAGTGAGTTTTGTACTGTGCCGGTTGCGGGGTCGGTGGTGACTGGTGACCAGGTGTGGTTGTCGCTGGATGCGGTGATTGTGTACGTCGGTGCGTGTTCGGCCCAGCGCGGGAGGATTCTGCTGATGGGTTGGTCGGTGCCGAGATCGACGGTGAGGTTTGCTTGGGCGGCCTCGGGTGCCCAACCGGTAGCGAGGCTGCCATCGACTGCGGCGGCTGCGTATCGGCCCGGTTCCTCGGAGGATGCAGTAACCGATGTGCATCGGGCGAGGTTTTCGGTGTGGTCCAGATCCGGTCGCCGGGTCGTGACGGTCAATGGCTGATCGGGACTGAGCTGGTGGATGCCGGTCGGGGTTTCGACCTGCATCGGTGCACCGTCGGCGAGCGTGATGGTGGTGCTTTCGGGTCCGAGTTCGGCGTCGAAAGTTCTTCCCTGCCAGTGCATTCCGTGTATGGACAACCCGGATTTCAGTTCGGGCGATAGGAGGGGGTCGATTCGGATCCTGTCCTCGCGTAGGCGCAGCCCGAGCAGTCCGTTGGTGAACGATTGCAGGAATCCACCGGCCGCGGTGACGAAGGTGAACGCTGGTGCGCTGAGCAGGACCTCCTTGAGACCACCGGTACCGCGCGACTCCGCGAATTGACCGAACGGTGCTCGCATGAATGAACGCACCGCACGTTCGAGATAGGTTTGGGTCACGCATCCGGGGCGCCCGATCGCGGCGGCGGCGATGGCGTGGATGGAGTCGGTCATCGCTGGGCCGTCGGGATCGGTGCGTTCGGCGTAGTAGTCGAGCGTCTGCTGCGAAACCTCTTGGGGCATAGGCCATTCCAGTGGATAGATCAGCAGCGCGGCGTCGGCTTGTTTGATCGGTGTGCCCGGATAGCCGTCGTACTGCAGGAAGGTTTGCCGTGCGGGGTCGAACGGTATGCGCAGCCGGTCGGCGATCGTGGTCCATTCCGGTGGGCTCGGTTCCCCGAGCAGGTCGGCGGCGTGTGCGGCATCGCGCAGGGCAAGCGCGGCCACGGCGTTGGTGTAGACGCCGTCTCGTACGTCGTTGCTGTATTCGTCGGGGCCTGCGACATTGTTGATGGAGTAGCTGCCGTCCGGATTCGGCGTGACTCGCGAGACCCAGAATTCGGCGACATTCGCCATGACCGGCCAGATGCGGGTGCGGAGATAATCCTTGTCGCCGGTGGCGAGGTAGTACTGCCAGGCGGCTAGGGAGATATCGCCCTGCAGATGGATCTGGTTCAGGCAGTGCGGCGGCAGCCAGCTCAGACATTCGCCCAGATCGCCGCGGCTGGCGCTGGTCCACGGATAGAATGCGCCACCGAAACCGAGCAGTCGCGCGTTCGCCTGCGCGGCCGGTAGCGTCTTGTACCGGTACTCCACAACCGATTTCGCCAGCTCCGGCGCGAACTGCAACAGCGTCGGGAACATCCACGTATCGGCATCCCAGAACACCGCGCCCGCATAGTTGTCGCTACTGAGCCCCACCGGTGAAATGCTGTTGTCCTCCTGAGAATTCGTGCTCGAATACAGTGAATACAGCGAGCCACGCACCCAAGCCTGGACTTCGGGATCATCCGGTATGACAATATCGCCGCGCCACAGCGCCCGCCACGCCGCCGCCGTGTCGGCGAGCAGCCGCGACCAGCCCTTGTCCGCGGCCCGCCGCGCGGCGTCGAACGCCGCAATCGCGGGATCCGAGGTGGTGAGCGTCGTGTCGACACCGACGAACTTCGTCACCTCGTAGGTTTCGTCCGCCCGTACCTCCCACCGCGTATCCCGGCTGATACTCAATTCGAGTGCCGGCGAAACCTGCTGTGCCGCCGATGCTGTCGTGCGTAACACTGAAGCGACCTCGCCGGTGACCGCAGTGCCATCAGTTCGGAAACCGACACCGATACTATCGGCGTCGCGCGCACCACCATCGGTCTGCGTCATTCGCCGCGACCCGGCACCGTCGAGCACATCGCTGACCGCGACCTGACCGGACCAGTGCGGAATCATCGTGAGCCGCACCGCCCCGACATGCTGATCGATGCGATCGGTGAGCACCTCGTACACCAGATCGGTGGCCTTGCCGTCGCGTGTGGTCCAGGTCAGGGAGGTGCGTACCAGCCCGCACCGCTGGTGCACGGTCTGCGCGAAATTGGTGATCTGCGCCGACGATGTCGCGCCGGAGTACTTCTCGTCGCCGACACCGACGGTGAGGCCGGACCAGTTCGGAATGGCCGCCGCGACCTCGCGGTCGGCGGCGACACCCGGCGTGTGACCGTACAGTCCGGCCACGAACGCGCCGTCGTAGCGTGGCGTGTACAGCGGCCAACCACTCAGCTCGTTCGTCACTGCGTAGCCCATACCGCGCGGGGGCACCCGCAGCCCGAGATAACCATTGCCCACGAAGGGATTCCGGTCGTAGGCGGCATCGACGGCGCTGCTCGACGGCGCCCACTCCGGCGCGGCGGCGAGCTCGTCATCCGAGCAAATAGTCCCCGCCGTCGCCTCGGACATGTGACGTACCGCGACCGCAGGAACCCGCACCACCAGCGCGAGGACCACAAGCATCGCCACAGCTATCCAAGCCCTGGCCCACACGCCGATCCGCCCGAAGCGCCTGCCGATCAAGGACAACTACGTACCTCTCCGTGTGGCGTACCCGTGGGTACGCCAGCGCCACCGAAAGTGGAGGCAAATTTATCAATTATTCGATACGATTTGACGAATAATAGAGAGAACCATAGTGGTGCGTCTATCGAGGGTCAAGGTCGATCGAGGGTCAGGAACCGTATTCCTGCTGCGATCGAGCAGGTTTCGTGCCTCATGACGGGTCGGTACCACGATCGGATGCGTCCGAAAGGTGGACCGCTACGTAGTCGCTGGGGCCGCCGGCAGCACGCTTGGCGGACCGGAGCCGACAGTGACCGCCGGTCCCAAGGATCTGCTCGACCTGGTTCCGGTTGACTACGCCGCCGAGCGCAGCGACCTACCGATCGCGACATCCACACCGAAGACGTCCACGGCAGTCACGCGGTTAGACGCGCGCTTCCACGGCGCCTGCCGCGCACCGTCACGCCGGCCCACCACGAGATCATCGGTTCCTATCTGGCGCGCCTCGCGTCGCTGAACCACCTTGATGGCGAAGAACTTTGGAAAAGCGTGAGCATTCCTGGACCGACACCGGCGCGACGGATCGTCACCGCCGAACGGGTGGCAGCTCTCACCGGCAGACCAGCCGAGCATTTGGCCGGGGCAGGGCACTACCCGAACTGCGAGCCACCGCCGAGCACTGGCCACTGTTCCGGCACGTCCCGCAACGGGGTTGCCTGCGCTGCGATGCCCGCCACCTGGGCGGGCCCGTCTGGCGGATCCTGCCGCACCACCGTTACGTCTGCACCCGACACCAGCAGTGGATCGGACCGCCCGATGATGACCGGTACGGCCCGTCGTTGCGGGGATGCCCCGAGGCGGTCGCCGCGCAACGGCGCCACCTGCGCCTGGTTCAACGCTTCGGCTGGGCCGCTGCCCATGACGGCACCAGTGCGGTCGAGCACTTCATCAGCGCCGTGCGCTGTGTATACCGCTACGCCGAGGACCACGGGTGGATCCGCCCGTGCGACAACCCCGCCCGCCAGCCCCCTACCTTTGGCTGCGCTACTTCGTATTCAGCTGAGCCACAACGCGATAACGAGATCCACTAAAGCTCGCGCCCGAAAGCAGCTCGGAATGGGCAGGGGCCGGAGGCAGGATCGCCCGCTTGCGACCGTCTATCGGGTGACGAGTCCTGTTCTGTAGGCGATGACGACCAGTTGCGCGCGGTCGCGGGCACCGAGTTTGACCATGGCGTGGCTGACATGGGTGCGGGCGGTCGCCGGGCTGAGGAACAGTTCGGCGCCGATCTCGTCGTTGCTCATCCCCTGCCCCACCAGCGCCAGGACCTCACGCTCCCGATCGGTGAGGACCGCGAGCCGATGTTCGGCGGCCTTGTCCGCCGTTCGTTGTGCGGTGAACTGAGCGATGAGGCGGCGGGTGATACGCGGTGCGAGCAGCGCGTCACCCGCGGCGACCACGCGGATGCCGTGCAGGAGTTCGGCCGGACCGCAGTCTTTGAGCAGGAAGCCGCTGGCACCGGCTTGCAGTCCTTCGAAGACGTAGGCATCGGTGTCGTAGGTGGTCAGGATGAGAATGCGAACGTCGCCTAACCCGTTCGTGGTGGCGATCTCCCGGGTGGCCGCGATGCCATCCATCTTCGGCATGCGAATGTCCATGAGGACGACATCCGGGCGCAGCGCGCAGGCTTTGTCCACGGCTTCGGCGCCGGTGGTGGCTTCCCCGACAACCGTGATGTCGTCCTCGATATCCAGCAGGAGCCGGAAACCGGACCGCACCAGCTGCTCATCGTCGACGAGCAGGACCTTGATCGGAGTATCGCCGTTCGATGCGCCTGTCGTGGCGTTCATACGTTCGCCCGTCCGGTCGGGGCCAAGGGCAGCCGGGCGGTGACCGCGAAGCCTCCGCGGGGGAGCGGACCTGCGTCGAGGTCTCCGCCCAAGAGCTGACAACGCTCACGCATACCGAGGATGCCGCGACCACCTGTGCCTGGATCGGCGAGCCCACCGTTCGCACGACCCTCCTCCGTGGGGTGAACTGCCCCATCGGTTTTCGAACCCGGCTGCCTGCCCTCGTCGGTCACCCGGACTTCGACGGTGTCGGCGCCGTAGTTCAGCGCGACCGTGACCCGGGTCGGCCCGACGTGGCGAATCACATTGGTGATCGATTCCTGCACGATTCGGTATACGGCGTTGCCGACCACATTGGGTACCGGCGCAGGCGGTGCGGTCGTCTCGAGGTCGACGTCGAGCCCGGCCTCGCGCGCCATGGCGCAGAGTTCATCGAGCTGCGCGAGACCAGGGTGCGGGACGCGGCCGTCGTTGTCGTCGCGGAGGACTCCGAGGATGGCCCGCATCTCCGCCAGTGCCCGAGAACTGGTCTGCTCGATGGCCTTCAGGGTCTCGCCTGCTTTTTCCGGTCGCTTGTCGAGCACGTGTGCGGTGACACCGGATTGGACGTTGATGATGGCGATGGCGTGTGCGACGGTGTCGTGGACCTCGCGTGCGATCCTGAGCCGTTCCGCGTCGACCCGGGCGCGAGCTTCTTCCTCACGATTTCGTTCAGCCAACTCGGCACGCTCGAGCGCTTGTGCCGCAATGAATTTCCGCGAGCGGACACTCTCACCGAGGGCGGCACTCATAACCGATGCGCCGATCCGGAAATACACCCAGCCGATGGCGGCTGGAGGTTCGATATCGGTGGCGGCGATCAGCCAGACCGCGGTCAAGGCGGCAATCCCGACACCGGCCACTACCAGCGAGCCACGCCCGTCGCCACGGGCGGTGAGGGTATAGAGGGCCACGAACAAGCCCAGCCATCCAGGCCCGTCAGGGAAATCGAGGGCATAGTAGGCCGCACTGGCGAGCGCGGTCATCGCGAACACCGCGACTGGCCAGCGGCGGCGGACGGCCAGGACCGCGCCCGGAGCAATCAACAGGATGTAACCGAGATATCCGAAATCGGACAGTGGGCGCAGCACAGCTTCGGGCTGCCCGCTGTTGCGTACAACGGTGCCCTGGACCTGCATCACGGTGATGAATACCGCCAGCAGCACGTCTTGTGTCCATGCAGGCAGGCGGAACAGTGTGACGCGATCCTGCATGGAGCGATCATAGAGTTCCCGGCTCGCCGAACAACTCCGACCGGTTGCGCGGCCGTCTACGCCGAGAAGCGCGTATCCGCGCGAGCCACCTACGTCGAACAACGTATCCATTGCCGCCGTCTGACCGACGACGCACCGGCGTCGAGACGCGAGGATCGTTGGCGTCTGATCAACGACGGAGACCTCCACGAATAACGCAGCCGGGTCCACGTCGTTCGACCGAAAGGATCCGCAATGTCGCTCCTCGATCTGTCTGCCGCACCGGTGGCCGCCCACATCTGGGTTGTCGCCGCCGGTTACGAACTCGGCGTCGGACGCACCGTGCCCAGCGTGGCAGCCGTACTCGGGCTGATCAGCGCCATCACCGGTGGGTTGGTGCTGGCCCGATCCCGTCGCCGCGGCACCGGGCAAGTCCAGATCATCGGGGCCCTGGTGCTCGGACCGATCAGCGCGATCGTCGGCGGGATACACGGGGCCAACGCCGCCGGTGGCCTCGGCACCGGCAACGGACTCGCCGGCGCCATCTTCGCCGTGGTACTGGGACTGACCGGCACAGTCCTCGGCGGGCTGGCTCTGGCTCGCTCCCGTCGGACCGACCATGGTGCCGAGTCGATGCCCACCTCGTGAATGCCGCCGCCAGAACCGGTTCGACAAGCCTTGCATCCGACCAGAGCCAATCCCAATCGCTCGGCGATTCCGGTGAAATCCTGGATTTGGTCAGCATGATCGCCCCGACCGGAATGCGAACGGGCACTTGATGATCGTACTTTGTGCGGGTGCACTGATCTTGGACCGGAGTCGAGCGAAGCAAACGGAATCCGAGTACACGTCGTCATTGACTCTGGCCTACTGAACAGACCTACGACCGGCGATTCGAGGTCAACTCATAGGTTGACGACCACAGAGTGAGTTGGGCGACACCGAGATCGGCGAAATACGTTCGCCGCAACTACACCGTATCCGGCAGAACGTGAGGGTAGGTACGCATGTGAGCCGAATGGCGGCAGCGCCGAGGGCGACGGCTTATCGAACGCGGCAGGCGCGCAGGCGTTTTCCGGGACGACCAGCCCGTGTCCTGGTTGGTCGCGGTCTACCACAGCGTTGTGCACGGCGCGGCCGCCGCGGGGCACCTCGCCGATAGCAATGCGACCGTGCTCATAACGACCACACCGCTGGCCGTCTACCCGCCACCGAATTGATCCGAGTGTGAGCCGTCAGCGACCGAACACACCGCGTGACCCGATGCTCGGGACTTCGCCGCCCAGTGGGAGGCCGGGGGTACCGGCCTCCCACCGTGGTTACCGCCGCGCGGCCGGAGTCGGCGGTAACTGATGCCGGCCGGTGGATTCGGATGGGCGGCCTGTCGATTCCCGCAGCACGCTCGCTGCCTGTGCGGCTTGTCGATGGCGAACCACGTGTGGTTTCGAATCCTGTTGCACCACACTGTATTTGCCCGCTGGACTGCGGTCCAGCCGGTGTAGCGCGCATGCCGCGACAATCCCGATGAGCGTGAGTCCGACCCACACCGCCCAATCGACGCCTGCCGCGCGGGCGGCACCCATCACAGCGCCGGTGGCCAGATTGCCGACCAGGATGCCGACGCCGACCACGGTGTTGTAGAAGCCGTAGTGGGTCGCCACCAGCTTTCCGCCGGACAGCGATACGACCGTGTCCATCTCGAACGGGAACACCGCGGCCGTGCCGACCGCGAGCAGCGTCGCCGCCAGCAACAGGACCACGGCCGCGGCGGCTACACCGAATCGACCCGGACCGGGCACCACAGCCAACGGCAGGAACGACACCGCCAGCACACCCATGCCGACAACCAGGCTGCGGCCGGTCCCCCACCGCGCGCGGAACCACGCGGTAATGCGCAGCTGCCCGGCAACCGCAACGGCACCGGACACCACGAACATCGCCGAGGTCAACGTGTCCGCGCGGGTACCGGCGATGAATTCGGCCTGCAGCGGCAACGCGAGATAGACCTGGAACGACAGCACATAGGAACCGATCATCGCCACCGCGAACGCGACGAAACGGCGGTTGCCGAAAACTGTTCGCCAATCCTCCAGCACGGAGGTTCGCTCCCCGGTCTGCTCGCCGCGACGGGTCGGCAACGCGAACAACTGCGCCACCGTCAACCCGGCGAATACCACCGCCGCCGCACCGGCCGTGACCCGGAAATCGAGTGCCATCAATGCCAATCCGACCAGCGGACCGGCGAGGATACCCGCTTGATAGAAGATGTTGAACACGGCGAACGCCTCTACCCGACGCTCGCCCGTATCGGCGGCGAGGTACGCGCGGACCGCCGGATTGAACAGCGCACCCGCGAAACCCGTTGCCGCCGAGGCGATCAGCAATCCCGGTAACGAGGTCGCGAACACCAGCAGTGCGAAACCTGCTGTGCGCAATAGACATCCAGCGACGATCAGCGGCTTGTAGCCCAGGCGATCAGCCAATGTGCCACCGACCAGGAACATGCCCTGCTGCGAGAAATTGCGCACGCCGAGCACGAGACCGACCGCCCACGCCGCCAGACCCAACGGGCCCGCCAGATATCCGGCCAGATACGGCATCAGCATGTAGAACCCGAGATTGATGCCGAACTGGTTGACCATCAGCAGCCGAGCGGCGAGATCGAAGCTGCGGAACTTCGCGATTACCGTCACGTCACCGGCCCCTTGTCCCGCACCGGATTTCGTGGATCGACAACGGTTGCGCAGCGGGTCCAGGAACGCACCACCCGCTGCGCCGGGTGGCTGATGGTAGCGGGCTCGACCGGTGGCGCGGCATCCAACAGCCCGTGCTCCTCGCAGTACGCGTCGTTGTAGACGGTGTCGAAATATCGGTGTGGACCGTCCGGGAAGACAGCTGCGATGCGGGTGCCCGCGTCATGTGTGCGCGCGGCCCATCCCGACACCAGCGCGACCGCACCGACACTCCACCCACCGCTGGCATGATGGGTCGCGGCCAGCGTGCGGCAGGCCCACACCGATTCCGACGGCGCGACCCAATGCACTTCGTCGAATGCTGCGTAGTCGACGTTCGACGGATGGATGCTCGACCCGAGCCCGCGCATCAGACGCGGACCCGCAGGTTGACCGAAAATGGTGGAGGACACCGTGTCAACGCCGATCAGCTTCAAGTCCGGGTTGAACGCGCGCAGCACCCGCGCAACCCCGGCCGAATGCCCACCGGTCCCGACCGCGCAGACGAGCACATCGATCCGGCCGAGCTGCTGGACCAATTCCAGCGCAAGGGATTCATAGCCGATGACATTGTCGGGATTGCTGTACTGATCCGGGCACCACGCATCCGGCTCGCGATCGAGCAGCTCCGCGACCCGGTCGCGGCGGGCCAGCTGCCAGCCCCCGGTCGGATGCGGCTCCGATACCGCATCCACCTGCGCACCGTATGCGGTGAGCATTCGCGCGACGATGGGCTCCAGGCCCGGGTCGGTCACCACAGTGACCGGATGCCGATAGACCATTCCGGCCAGCGCCAACCCGAGACCGAGTGTGCCGCTGGTGGATTCGATGATGCGCGCACCCGGCGCCAGATCACCACGTTGCTCGGCACGGCGCACCATGTGCAGTGCGGGCCGGTCTTTCATCCCGCCGGGATTGAATCCTTCGAGCTTGGCCCAGAATCCGCGATCCGCGGGCGCTAGCGGCGCGCCGACCCACAACACCGGGGTGTTGCCCACCAACGCTTGTGGTTCTCGGGCCGCCATCGGTGCGGTGACCAGAGCCAGCGCGGGTGCCTCGACGCGCTGCTCGAGCACGATCTTGTCCATGACTGTCGCTTCCTGTATCGAATCCGCCCCGTGGGCGGTGAAGACGTGAGCGGGAAACGAACACCGGCCGACGACAGCAAGCGACGGCCTGGCGCTGACCGATCAGCGTCGAGCGATACAGAGATGCGTCAGAATGACGCGACCGCGAGCGGCGGGCACGCGGATGACCGGCGGGCCCCGCACGGTCAGACCGGCCGGGGTCGCCGCGGCAACAGCCACGAGCGCCGCCACCAGGGCCAACGCGAGCAGCAGCAGGACCGGAGCCTGCCCACTCCCGCTGGGCAGAACCGACTTCAGCACGCAATGCCCGGCGTGTGGCGAACAGGCACACATGGGCGGATGGATGGCCGGGACGGAATGGTCCGCGTGCAGGTCGATCGAAAGCGGAATGACCGATCCCACCGCAGCATGACCAGCCGCACCGGCATGCGTGTGGGAATACTCTCCCGCCAGCGCACAGTCGAACATCGGCGCTACGAGCAGCACCGCCGCGAACAGTGCGAGCGCAGAGCTACCAAGCCGCAACCGACCGATGACACTCACAATGGCACCAGTGTAGCGACGGATTCCGAACGGACGTCGACGCCGCACGACAGCGACGCGGGGGCGCGCATACGGCTCGACGACCCATGCGAGCAACCGCGATACAGCGGTCCGAATACGCCCCGTGACGGTACGCCCCGATACGGCAGAGCTGGCGCTGCGACTCGACGGCGGCAATCGGTCCGACTCATCTGCGCAGCCTCCCCCCAACGAAACAACTTGACCACGAACGACTTTGGGACATCGAACCTCGACGACTCCAAGATACGCGATCGACATCCTGCGGCCACAATCTACTATCTCCGTACGTAGCCAGTGGATTTTATGTGATCAGATCCACGATCGGACGGAGCGCCACGCCGTCGAACTCGCCGCGCCGCCACTACTTTCCACGCTACCCAGACAAGTCGTGGTCACCACCCAACACATCACCACCCACTGGCTACGCCCCACCACCCTCACCTGGGTCGAACGCACCTTCGGCTACGCCACAGCCCACACCTACGCAGGCCACCACACCTGAGCCCACGGCATCCTGCTCGCCCGGACGAGGTCCGATTCCGTGGCTGTCAGCGTCTGCCGAGGCGGGTGATAAGCCCGTGCACATGCGCCTCGGCCGCCACGCGTGCGTCCTGTGCATGTCCGGATTCGAGGGCATCGACAATGCGTCGATGTTCGCGCAAGGCGACGCGGCGGTTGAGTTCGGAACGCCAGAGATCGCCGCGGTAGAGGTGGGTCTTGGCTTCGAGGCGGGCGAGTTCGTCGGCGAGCGGGCGGTTGCCTGCGCAGTCCCGGATGAACGCGTGGAATTCCACGTCGAGCTCAGTGTCGCGGGTCGGGTCGGCCGGGCAGCGCAGGTTCTCCTCCTGTGCGGTGAGGATGGTTGCGAGCTTCGCCAGATCGGATTCGGTGAGTGTGGCGGCGGCCGTCGCGGCGGCCAGACCGTCCAGCACCGCGCGGACCGCGAGTACGTCGCGCACCTGCTCGTCGTCGATGGCAGCGACCCGGGCCCCCGAATGCGGGACATTTACGGCCAGCCCCTCATAGATGAGCTGCTGGACGGCCTCGCGTACCGGGCTCCGGCTCACGCCGAGCCGGGCGGCCAAGGCCGGAACACTGAGCGGCGTGCCCGGCTCCAGCTCGCCGGATAGGACCAACTGCCTGACCTGCCGGTGCACGGATGCGCCGAGCAGCGCGGACGTAGTCGCCGCGCCGTGGTCGGTCATCGCAGTCGCTCCTGATCAGTGAGCAGCATGGGTTCTCGGCCGGGCTTGTGTTCCTGGGGTCGGTCGTTCGTCTTCGATGGTGAAGTTACCTTGCGGCCGGTAGTTGGCCTGCACGCGCTGGGCGAGGAAGTCGGCGGCGGTCGTCGGGGGGTACTTGTGGCGCGGCCCCTGGATGACGGCGTCGCGGTCGGCCTGGGCGAAGTAGGCGATGCTGTAGCGGTCGCCCTGGTACTCGCCCGCACCGGGGCTGCGGACACGGTGGAAGTTCGACGGCAGTTCGTCATCGCTCCAGCGGGTGAGCATGTCACCGATATTGCAGGTGATCAGCGCGGACGACGGGGTTATCGACGTCCATTGCTGCTCCTGCATCTCCTTGCCGGGGCAGACTTGCAGGCCACCCTGCCCGTCCCGCTGGAAAAGCAGTGTCAGACAGTCGAAGTCGGTGTGCGCACCCGCACGCCACCGACCCGGCACGCCCTGGAGTTCTGCCGGAACAGCGAAGTAGTGCAGCAGCCGAAGCGTGCTCTGATACTGCGCGGATTCCGGATCATGCGACTTGGTGAAGTGATTGCGGTCCAAGCCGAGGCGATCGGCGAAGCAGGAGAGTACGCGCATCGCGACTGTCCACGCCTCGTACTCGAAATCGAGCATGTCGGTGCGGAATCCGGCCAACTCCGCCTCGCTCGGCCACAGCTCGGCCATATGCGGGCGAGTGATCTGGTAGGACTCCTTCTGATCGGGCACGCCGATGGACGGGCGCACCTGACTCAGGCTCTCCCAGCCGGCGTTGTTCGCCTTGACCAGTGGATATCGCGCCTTGGTCGACTCCGGGAGCGCGAAAAACGCTGCGGTGCGGGCGAATACATTGTCGATCTGGTGCTGCGGGATGCCGTGCCCGGAGAGCTGGAAGAAGCCGATCTCGGTGGCCGCGGCCCATAGCTGGTCGGTGATCTCGGCGCGGCGGTCCGCGAAATCGGTCAGGTCGATGACGCGGATATCGCGGGCATCGGTCTCCACGCCGAGGCCGCCCATCTGCTGCTCGCGGGATACCTCGGACAGGTCGTAGCTGGCGGTCATTGTCAGTCCTTGTCTGCGTGGGGATCTCAGCTGCCGACGTTGATCGTCGGGTCGAGGACCAGGCCCTGGGGGATGCTCTGGTCGACGTACATCTGTGAAGGCACGGTCTGGAAGCCTATGGCGGAGCCGCCGACGCAGACCTCCAGCTTCACGCCGCTGTCCTTGGTCTGCGCGTCGGCGAAAGACGCCGCCATGCCCGAGAGCAGCGTCCGAGCATCGACGTCGCGCACCACGTCGTGCAATGTCTCAGAGAGTTTCAGCGTTCTTGACCTTCTCCGTCGAGTAGTCACATTGCGTGCAACAAAGGCGCATCACCAGTATTGTGGAAACGAATTACATGCAATATGTCTCGAGTTTCGAGCTGATTAACTATGGCCGCATGGCACTGAGACGCCGCGTGAGTGAGCCGGTATCCACCCGCGTGCTGACGCCATCACGAACAACCGGTTCCCCTTCCACCCACACCGTGTCCACCACGCCCGGTGAGGCTGTGGTCAGCAGGGTGGCGCCGGGATCGAGCACCGGTAGGCAGGCGAAATCGCGGTCGAATCGGACCAGCGAGAAGTCGGCAGAGTCTCCCACCGCGAGTCCGGGCGCGGTCGACGAGCGCCCGAGAGCACGGTTCGCTCCGCAGGTAGCCAGCCGCATCATTGTGTCGAAGTCCAGGATGTCGGCGCGCTTGCGGGTGACGCGCTGCAGGTAGGAGCCCATACGCAGGGCGAGCAGCATGTCCTGGGTGTCGTTGCTCGCAGCGCCGTCCACGCCGAGGCCGACATCAATTCCGGCGTCGAGCATCTCCAGCACGGGTGCGGCGCCGCTGCCGAGTCGCATATTGCTCAGCGGATTGTAGGAAACGGCCACGCCGCGGTCGGCGAATACCGCGCGGCCGTCGGCATCCAGATTGACGCAGTGCACCGCCAGGGTCCGGTCCCAGAGGAATCCGCCGACGTCGAGGTACTCCACCGCCGAGCGGCCTGCATGCAATCGGCACATATCCTCGTCGGTGGATGTCTCCAGTACATGTATCGAGACCGTCTTGCCGGTCCGCTGGGCGTACTCGCGCGCGGCGGCCATGCCATCGGGGGTCAGACAGCGCGGATTGGGGATCGCGAGCGCGGTGACGATGCGCGAGCCAGTCAGCCGAACGTCAAGGTCATCGATATGGGCGAAAACCTCTGGCAGCGGCTGCATCAGGCGCGGATCGATGCCCCATTTCCGGGTGATGTCGGCGCGGTCGGCGACACCGCGGCCGAGGATTACGCGGATACCCAGTTCATCCAATGCCCGAATCATGGCGTCGTGCACGGCATCCGAGCGATTCGGCCACATGTGCTCGACCACGGTGGTAACACCGCTGCGGAGTAACTCCAAGCCACCCGCGAGCGCGGAGAGATACGTCTGCTCGGCCGTGGCGGCGAGGGTGCGCTCCCCCACGCACCGCAACCATTCCAGCAGCGGAAGCCCCTCGCCGATACCGCGAAGCGCGGCCTGCTGCAGATGGGTGTGGGTATTGACAAAACCCGGAATCAGATAGCCGCCATTGCCGTCGACACACGGCAGTTTACGGTGGTCGGCAGCACCCGCGGCCGCTCCGATCGCGGTGATGGCTCCATCCAGCACGACGACGTCCTGACCGGACAGCCACTGAGCGCCCGTTCCGGCGCGCTGGTAGACGGTGACATTGCTGATGACAGACGAATAGGATCGATTGGGAACCACGCGACATTCCTCCTGGAAATGCGGCTGGTTCGCCCGCCTGGATTCGACGGCCCTGTCGTCCGTTTCAGCCATGAACGACGTGCGAGCCAATCTAGCGGCCCCGTATTTCCGAAGCGTTAACCCCGACCGAGCCCAACCTCGAGCCGCCCCGATCAGAGCCGCAGATCCGCCCCTACCTCGAGGATCTCGACCTGGGGCTCTTGTCGGCCTCCAAGAACGCGCCCAGCGCATTGGCTTCGGCCGCCACGGCCGCGCGCTACGCGGCCGACACGGCATCGGCTATCGGCAGTGAGATTTGCGTTGCAGTGCTGAGTGTTTCGGACCGGCGGCAAATTCAATGACCCGGCGCGGACCCGAAGCCTGTTGCCAGAGTCCGGATATCTGCCTCGGACAGCCTCGTGGGCGTGCCGCGGTCGACGAGATCGGCGAAACCTCCGTCATCCGCCATCACAGTGATCGTGTACAGCCGCTCGGTGCCGGAGGTGTTCAGAATGCGGTGTTCGGATCCCGGTTGCAGGATCAGCACGTCGCCCGCGCCGAGGTCTACGGCGTGCGTGTCGCTGTGTGCGCGGGCGGTGCCGGCCAGCACGATGAAGATTTCGGCCGAATCCTCATGGGAGTTCAGTGGTTGCGCACCGCCCGGCTCCCAGATCTCGAGGAATACGCTTGCGCTGGAGCCGTGTTCGGGTCCAGCGAGTGTGCACAGCCGTACCGTGTCCGCGGGTGAGATGAGAGCCGCCGACAGGTCGGCGAGGTGTCGTACGACGGGAGGTGCCCCAGCCATATCGGATCCTTTCGGGTAGATGTCGCTATCGCCGCGGAACGCGATTCAGCCGACGGGTGGTGTGAGCAGGGTGACCGGGCCGCAGTCGTGTCGGGTTACCGGCTGGCCGAGCATGTCGCGGGCCGGCACGGCGATCGTTGTTCCCTCCAGCATCGCCGCCGCGGCGTGGGCGACCTCGGTGGCCGCACTGGCCGGCAGTTCGCAGATAAGGTTGTGGGCGGCCAGAATTCGGGTGATCGGGAGCTTCGACAGGCGGTGCGTCGATTCGGCGAACCGGACTGGGTCGGCTCCGGCGCCGTGCAGCCAGTGGGCGGCGCCGAGCACCGTGTCACCTGAGAGCAGCGTGCCGGTGGTGTGGTCGAACAGGCACACGGTGTCCGGCGCATGGCCGGGCGTGTGCAGTACCTCGAAATGTCGTCCACCCAGGTCGATGATTTCGCCGTCGGCCAGCGCCCGGCTGATCGGGGTCGACGGTATCGCCCACTGCGTCAGGTCCGGCAGCGGGCGTAACCGACCGACTCGCGCCAGGGTAAAGAAATACTGGGCATCCAGCAGGGCGAACCGGTCGAACTCCGCGACCACCCGCGACATCGCCGCGGCATATGTTCGAAGGAACGCTGGATCGGCGGCGGTGTGCAGGCACCCGGAATTCGGGTCCGCAGCCGTGGGGTGCGCGGCGAAGTCGATAACGTCGACCTGCGCGGCGAGGTCGGCATTGCCGCCGCGGTGATCGATGTGGTGATGCGACGACACCACCAACACCGGCAGCGCCGTCAACGCCTGCACCACTTGGGATATCGGGGCGATGCCGAGCCCGGAATCGAATAGCAGCGCGGTGTGTTCGCCGATGACGAGGTAGCTGGCGACATGCCCGGGTTCGTTGATCAGGTGGATACCCTCCCCGATGTCTCGAACGTGGAACCAGGAGTCCGCTTCGGCACAGAAGGTGGGAGCTCGTGAGGCCACCGCAGCTCCTCAAATGTTGATGACAGTTACATTTGCGAATGTAGCGGCGCCGCGTTTCCGGGAGGTAAAAGTTGCGGACCGACCATCGAACCGAGTGAAGGGTGCAGTCCATCAACCCGGTCGCGACGAAAAGGTTCACAACAGTGTTACGCGGGCAATGTTCATCACATCAACATTCATGGCTACCGTCTGACCGGTGATCTCTCCCTTCGATGACCTCGACGCCGATCTACGTTCGGCATTCGCGCGGTATGAAAGGGCCTTGATGGCCAACGATCTCGCCGAACTGGACGCCATATTCGCCGACGGACCTCGGCCGATCCGCAGCGATCCAGCAACCGCGCTGGTCGGCCACGACGCGATCGCCGAGTTCCGGGCCGGGCGAGCCGGCGCACCGCCCCGCTCCCTCGTGCGGGTATATGTGCGCAGACTCGGCCCCGATGTCTCGGCGATCGTCGCGGAGACCCGCCGAGCGGACGGTTCACAGGGTGTCCAAACCCAAGTCTGGGAGCGCGGCAGCGGCGGTCGATGGGCCGTCACCGTGGCGCATGTGTCCGGCGGTCCCGCGCCCACCGACGGCAGTACGGTCAGCCCCGACTCATCAATTTGGCGTGTCGCGCCGGGCGAGGCGCCGCTCGTACGCGGCGGCCGAGGACCGCTCCGCGATGCGCGAGTGGCCGTCAAAGATCTGTTCGCGGTGGCCGGCCACGCGATCGGAGCGGGGAACCCGACCTGGCTGGCGGGAGCGCCGGTGGAGTCTCGCCACGCCGCGGCAGTATACGCATTGCTGGCGGCAGGGGCCGATATCACGGGTATCGCGACCACCGACGAGCTGGCTTTCTCACTTGCGGGCTCCAATATTCATTACGGCGCGACACCGAATCCGGTTGCGGCGCACCGAGTCAGCGGCGGGTCGAGCAGCGGTTCGGCAGCCGCGGTCGCCGCCGGGTTCGCCGATATCGGCCTCGGCACCGACACCGCGGGCTCGATTCGCGTCCCGGCATCATATTGCGGGCTCTACGGTCTTCGCACGACCCACGGGGTGGTCGCGCGGACGGGTCTGGTGGGTTTGGCACCGAGCTTCGATGCCGTGGGCCTGCTCACCCGCGATGCGACGCTGCTCGCCCGGGCGGGCGCGGCGCTGCTGCCGAATCAAGAAGTACATCCGGTCACCAGGATGGTGGTGGCACCGGAACTGGTCGATCTGCTGGATCCTGCCGCACGCGAATCTTTTTGGGCGGCGGTGCAGGCACTGACGCTGCGCGATGCGTCCGCTGGAAACGTATTGCCACCGCCGGAGACGATCGCGCTCGACTACCCCGACGGCGCCGGGCTCGACACTGTGCTCATGGCATTCCGCACGGTTCAGGCCGCCGAGGCGTGGCGCATGCACGGCACCTTCGTGTCCGCTCAGCCGACCGCGTTGGCGCCCGATGTCGCCGCTCGATTCCACGTCGGCCGCGAGATCGACGCCGCAACCGAGACCGAGGCGCGCGGTCTGCTAGACGACATGAGCACCCGGCTGCGGCGGATACTTCCCCCCGGCGTCGTCCTCGCGCTGCCCGCCGCCTCGTCGGCGGCTCCACGCCGAGACGCCTCGTCGGCGGACGTGGAAGCGGTGCGGCAGCAGACATTGCGACTGACCTGTCTCGCGTCGCTGGCAGGACTGCCCGCGTTGTCGATGCCCCATCTCCGGGCGGGAAACCTGCCGGTCGGGTTGTGCCTGCTGGCCGGACCAGGACAGGACTCCACCCTGCTCACCTTCGCCACTCCACCTTTCGCCCGACAGGACCGCCCCTGATGTCCCGAAACTCCTGGTCACTGTCCGGCGACCACGCGGATCTGCGTCGCCCCATCCATCCGCCACACTCGCTGGAGCTCGATGCTCGGCCGCAACGGGTGAGCCTCGATCTCGCGCGCACCGCGTTGATCGTCATCGATCTGCAGAACGACTTCTGTCATGTCGACGGGTGGCTTGCGCGCATTGGAGTGGACGTCTCGCCCGCACGTGCGGCCGTCGATACCGTGCGGACGGCGCTGCCGGCCGTGCGCGGGGCCGACATCCCGGTCGTGTGGGTGAATTGGGGCAACCGGCCCGACCGGGCCAACCTGCCGCCCGGTGTGCTGCACGTTTACGATCCCGCCGGCACTGGCGTCGGAATCGGCAGTGCGGCAACCGCTTCGAGCACCGCCGTGCTCGAAGCGGGCAGCTGGGGCGCGGACGTAGTCGACGATCTCGAGATCGCGCCAGAAGACATTCGCGTCGACAAGTACCGGATGAGTGGATTCGTCGATACGGTTCTGGATTCCGTGCTCCGCAACCTGCGGGTCGACACCCTGCTGTTCGCCGGCGTGAACGCCGATCAATGCGTGTTGTCGACATTGATGGACGCCGCGAACATCGGCTACGACGTGGTGCTACTCACCGATGCGGTGGCCACCACCTCGCCCGAATACTGTATGGAGGCAACGACGTACAACATCCGACAGTGTTTCGGGTTCACCGCGACCGCCGCGGACCTCGTCCGCGGACTCGCCTCCGTGTCCAGGTGAAGGCGGCCCCAACGTCTGGATAAGGGCAGCCCCGGCGTCCCGGTACCGCCGTTCCCTTCGTGCCGCCGGGGCCGCCGAATTCTATGCCGGACATTCAGCGCTTCACAGTTCGAGCACCAATCGTGCTCCAGCGCAGCGTGATACGCAGATCATCATGGACTCGCCCTCGGCGCGCTCCTCCGGCGACAGCACAGAGTCGCGGTGGTCGACCTCCCCGCTCACCACGCCCGTCTCGCAGGTACCGCAGGTCCCTTCCCGGCATGACGAGAGTGCGACCACGCCGCGTTCCTCGGCCACCTCGAGTATTGATCGGGTCGACGGAACCGTGAGCGTCAGCCCCGACATGGCGAGGGACACCTCGAACGGGACCGCAGCAGACTCCGCGATATCTCGCGCGACGAACCGCTCGGCGAACACATCGACCGCCTCGACTCCCGCGCAAGCGTCTTCCGCGGCGGCGATCAAACCTGCTGGACCGCAGGCCAGTACCGCGGTTCCCGGCGTCGAATCGGCGAGCAGCGCCGCCACATCCAGGCGTCCCGCATGCGCCGACTGATGCGGCAGCACCGCATCGCCGTAGTGTTCGCGTAGCTCACGCAGGTAAGCCATGGCCGACTCGTCGCGGCCGGTATATATCAGCCGCCAAGGCCGCCCGGTGCGCTGCGCGGCGGCGGCGAGCGCGAGCATCGGCGTGATCCCGATACCTCCGGCGATCAGCACGTAGCCGAGCGCACGCACGAGCGGAAAGTGGTTGCGCGGCGGCCGGATCGAGGCCGTTGCGCCGATCGACAGGAGTTGGTGGGCCCGGACCGAACCACCGCGCCCATGCGCCTCACGCAGTACCGCGATCCGATAGAGAATGGTGTCGTCGGGATCGGAAACCAGCGAGTACTGCCGGACGATCCCGTCGCCGAGCAGTAGGTCGATGTGTGCCCCCGCCTGCCATGGCGGTAGCCGGTCACCGTGCGGGTGGCCGAGGGTGAACTCGTCGATGTTCTCGGCCACTGGGCGGCGGTCGCGTACGACGACGGTGATGGAGTCGGAATCGTTCATCAGGGCCTCCAGAAAATTCGGGCCCCGCCTAGTTATTGGTCCCAGCCACGGGAATCCGCCTCGCGCCCAGCCGCTTTCACGACAATCAGCCTGGCATGCGGGCCGTCCACCACACGCCACCGGTGTGGTGTGCCGCCAGTGTAGTAGAGGCTGTCACCGTCGGCGAGTCGCGCGTGGCCATGGTCACCGAGGTCGACCACGATCGCCCCCTCGACCACGTACACCCACTCGTCCTCGTCGTGCTCGAAGTAGGGGCCGAATTCGGCGTGTACGTCGATGAATTCTTGCGGGTAGAACGATGCGCGCCCGTGCACCAACAGCCGGGTCGAGCCCTCCTCCTGCCCCGATCTGGCGATACCCCGCGGCAGCTGGACGCCCTCGTGGGAGCGGATCACCTGGCCCTCGGCGGTCCCTTCGGCGTCCTCGCCGCCGCGGGTGTCCGCCGCCAGCATCAGGTCGACCTGGGTGGTTCCCAGCGCTTCGGCGATGCGGGCCAGCGTCAGCATGCTCGGCCGTGCCAAACCACGTTCGAGCTGACTGAGGAACGGGTGCGAGATCTGCGCCTGCTCGGCCAGTCGGACCAGGGTGAGTCCGCGATCACGCCTGCGGCGGCGGATCTCGGCTCCGAGCATGGTTTGCGCGTCGTCGGGCGCCTTTTTGGTCACGTTCTCCACCTTTATATCCCACCACCGATCGTCGAGGTGCGTCACGGACGGGCACCCGCACGCTAGACCACCCATTGTCGCGTCGGCGAATTAACAAGACCGTAGCTAACTCGTTCATCTACCCGAAACAAGGCGGCTGAATAGTGCTAAATGTTGATCACATCAACATTAGCTCTATCCGTAACGTCTCGCCGACCAGCCACGGGCGGGCCACCACGATCTGTTTCTCTCTCGAAGGACCTCCATGGATCATCCACTACCGCAGCGTGTTTCGCGCCTGTGCGGGGCAACCTTGCCCGACGGCTCGGTGGTCGATCTCGACATCGGACGCGACGGGGGGCACTCGCTGGTGACCGCGGTTCGCCCGAGTGCACCGGACCGGAGCGACGAAACCTCCGACGCATCAATAGATCTGAGCGGTTTCGTGCTGTTGACCGCACCCGCCGAGCCACACGCACACCTGGACAAGGCGCTGACCTGGGATGCGCTCACGCCGACCTTCGGCAACCTCGGAGCGGCGATCGACACGTGGCGCCAGGGCAGTGCCGAACTGACCGAGGAGTCTTTCCGCAGTCGGGCGACCGCGGCGACATCGGCCCTGTTGCGCAACGGCACGACCGCCATTCGGTCGCACGTCGACATCCTCAGTGGCCCGGACCCGTTGCGCGGCATCCGCGCGGTGCATAGCGTACGCAGGCGATTGTCCGGGCTCGTCGACATCGAGATCGTGGCGATGACACCCCCGGCGGCCGATCCCGGACTTCTCCACGCGGCCCTGGACGCGGGCGCCGACTTGATCGGTGGCGCACCGCATATCGCGTCGGACCCGATCGCCGAACTCACCCGGCTACTCGACATTGCCGAGGCCCGCGGAGTCGGCGCCGACCTACACGTCGACGAGTTCTTGTGCGGCGACCACCACACACTCGCCCACTTCGCCGAGCGGGTCGCCGGGTGGCCCGCCGCCCGGACGCGCACCGCTGGGCACTGCTGCAGGCTCGGTACCATGGCCGCAGACGAACTGGACGCGCTGCTGGCCACGGTGGCGCGCAGTGGCGTGGGGATCGTCAGCCTGCCCATCACCAATTTGTATCTGCAGGGCTGGGATGACCCGGTCGCTATGCCGCGCGGATTGACCGCGCTCGCCGCGCTACTCGACGCGGACATCCCCGTCGCGGCCGGTGCCGACAATGTCCGCGATCCGTTCAACCCGATCGGCCGCAGTGACGCACTCGAAACGGCCGCACTGCTGATCACGGCCGGTCATCTGGCGCCGGAAGTGGCCGTGCACTTGGTTACCGATGGTGCGCGCGCGGTGCTCGGCTTGCCCGAGGCCGGCGCGAAACCCGGTGCCCGCGCGGAATTTCTCGCCGTACGCGGCAGCAGTCTGCTCGATGTTGTCGCGAACGCACCTGCCGACCGGATCGTCATTCGCGACGGCGCGATCGTATCGATCAGCCGAACCGACCATCGCACAGCCGATTTCGCAGTACTGGAGGTCTGATGTCCAGCATGCCAACCATGAGCGCCGCCCCGCCCCGCCCCGGTAGTCAGGTGCTCGGATTCGAATCGACCGAACTCACCTATCCCAACGGCACGGTCGCGCTCTCGGGCGTCGATCTGACAGTCCGGGCCGGTGAATTCGTCAGCGTCGTCGGGCCCTCTGGCTGCGGAAAGTCGACGCTGCTTCGAATCGCCTCCGGCCTGGAGTCCGCGACCGGGGGTTACACCCAGGTCGGCGCGAATCGGATCGGCTATGTGTTCCAGGACGCCACCCTGCTGCCATGGCGCTCGGTGCGTGACAATGTTGCGCTACTGGCCGAACTCGATCACATGGCCAAGGCCGAACGCTATCGCCGTGCCGACGATGCCATCGAGTTGGTCGGTCTCGCGGGGTTCGCCGATCACCTGCCGCGCATGCTCTCCGGTGGTATGCGGATGCGGGTGTCGCTGGCTCGTTCGCTCACCGTCGATCCCGAGTTGTTCTTATTCGACGAACCTTTCGGCGCACTGGATGAGATCACGCGAGAGCGGCTCGGCGACGAGATAACCGAACTGTTCGACGACCGCCGCTTCGCGGGCCTGTTCATCACGCATTCGGTGACCGAGGCCGTGTACCTCTCGACCCGCGTCGCGGTGATGTCGGGCAGGCCGGGCCGCATCGTCGAGGAGATCGACATTCCGTTCGACTTCCCGCGCCGACCGGATATCCGCTTCACCCCCGAGTTCACCGCACTCGCGAGCCGAGTCTCGCAGGCGCTGCGAGGAAGTCACGCATGAACGTCGAAACGCACACTGCCGCAACAGTATCCGAATCAGTTGTGACCACCGCCGCGGCGCGCACGTTCAAACTGCGTACGGTCCTTGCTCCGCTCGCGGTCCTGGCCATGGTGATCGGCGCCTGGTACCTGGTGACCTACACAGTGCTGGCACCGTCGCGCCGGTTTCTGATGCCGCCGCCGCACGAAGTGGTGACCGAAGGCCTGCTGGGCCCCGGGGCGCCGGATATGTGGGAGGCGTTGCAGCGGACCGCGACCGTGGCGTGCACCGGTCTGGTGATCGCCGTGGTCCTCGGGATCGTCTGGGCGGTACTGATGGCGCAAGCTGGTTGGGCGGAGATTGCTCTGTTTCCGTATGCGGTTGTGCTGCAGTGTATTCCGATCCTGGCATTGGTTCCGCTGATCGGCTTCTGGTTCGGTTTCGGATTCACCGCGCGGGTGTTCGTCTGCGTGCTGATCGCCCTGTTCCCGGTGGTGTCGAACACGCTGTTCGGGCTGAAATCGGTTGACAAGGGCCTGCGGGAACTGTTCGCGCTGCGCGCCACTGGCCGGACGACGGTGCTGCGCAAGCTCGAGTTCCCGGCCGCGATGCCGGCCATTTTCGCCGGTGTCCGGATCTCGGCCGGACTCGCGGTGGTCGGCGCGATCGTCGGCGACTTCTTCTTCAAGCAGGGCGATCCCGGCATCGGCATCCTGATCGACAACTACCGATCCCGGCTGCAGTCGCCCGAATTGTTCGCCTCGATCCTGCTGGCCTCCGGCCTCGGCGTCGTAGTTTTCGCGTTCTTCAGCTGGCTGTCTCGCCGGCTGGTCGGCGCTTGGTACGACTCCGCCCGCAACTGAAATCCCACCCTGCCGCTGCGCCCCTTTGGGAGAAACATGAGAACACTTAGTCTGCCGCGTTCGGCCCGCGTGACCGTATCGGCGATCGTCATCGGCCTCGCCGTACTGACCGGCTGTGCCCAAACCGATAGCCCAACAGCAACTTCCGGTTACAGCGGCCCGATCGGAGCGATCGACTTGAAGCAGGTCTGCCCGGCGAAAATCGTGGTGCAGAGCGATTGGAACCCGGAGGCCGAACATGGCGGCCTCTATCAACTACTCGGTCCGAACCCGGCGATCGACGCCGCGGGCAAGAGGGTCACCGGTCCGCTTTTCGCCCACGGCGAATACACCGGGGTGGACCTGGAGATCCGCGCCGGTGGCCCCGCGATCGGATTCCAAACCGTGACATCGCAGATGTATCAGGACGACTCGATCATGCTCGGCTTCGTCGACACCGACCAGTCCATCCAGTCCGCGGCCACCAACCCGACCACCGGCGTCTTCGCGCCACTGGAGATCAACCCGCAGATGATCATGTGGGATCCGGCGACCTATCCGAATGTGCACTCCATCAGCGACCTGAAGGCCGCGAAGGCGACCGTGTTGTACTTCCAGGGCAGCGCCTACATGGACTATCTGACCGGTGCCGGCATTCTCGACAAGAATCAGGTGGACGGCAGCTACGACGGCACACCGGCCAACTTCGTCGCTGCCGGTGGCGCCAAGGCGCAACAGGGGTTCGTCAGCACCGAACCCTATCTCTACGAACAGAAGATCCCCCAATGGCACAAGCCGGTGGCCTACCAGTTGCTGCATGACACCGGATTCCCCGTCTACAAGTCCGCGCTCGCGGTCCGGTCCGGGCAGCTCGAGGCCGATTCGGGGTGCCTGCAACGCCTCGTTCCGGTGATGCAGCAAGCCCAGCTCGACTATTTCGCCGATCCGGCCACGGCCAACGATCTGATCGTGCAGGCAGTCGACAAGTACGACACCGGCTGGGTATACGACACGGGCAACGCGGCCTTTGCGACGAAGCGGATGCGTGAGGCCGGTGTGGTCGGCAACGGCGGCAATGCCACGGTCGGTGATTTCGACACCGCGCGAGTTCAGCGGGTCATCGACATCACCCGGCCGATCTACACCGAGCAGAAAGTCTCGGTCCCCCAAGGACTGACGACCGAACAGATCGCGACGAACCGATTCATCGATCCCAAGATCGGGTTCGCGTCGTGACCGCCGCCTTGATCGAGGCCGGTGATCGTCCCGACTTCGGGCCCGAGCAACTCGACGGTCTGGTCGATGACCTGCTCGCGCTGCTCGGCCCGCGCGGCGTGAGCACCCTCGACCGCGCTCTGGACCGCGCCTCCCGTGACGGGTCGGGGATGAGCCCGATCCTCTCGGCCAAGCAACCCCTCGGGCGGCCGGACGCGGTGTGTTATCCGAAGACGGCCCAACAGGTTCCGGCGATTGTGCGGGCTGCGGTGCGTCGCGGTGTACCGATCACCGCGCGCGGCAAGGGCACCGGCAATTACGGCCAGGTGGTGCCCCGCTTCGGCGGCCTTGTCATGGACATGACCTCGCTGGGCGGGATCCGGGACCTCACCGAGACAACCATCACCGCGGAGGCGGGGGCCAGGATGATCAACCTGGAGCAGGCCGCGTGGGATGCCGGACGGCAGCTCTGGATGTACCCGTCGACCGCGCAATCCACGCTCGGCGGATTTCTGGCCGGTGGCTCCGCCGGCACGGGCACCATCGTGCACGGCCGCAACCACATGGGTTTCGTGGAATCCGTCGATGTCGTCTACGGCCACGAGGACGCCGAACTTCTCCACCTGGAAGGTGCTGCGGCACAACCGATGGTGCACACCTACGGGGTGGCGGGGATCATCGTTTCGGCCACGGTCCGGTTGGAACCACTGCAAGACTGGAAGTGCGTGTACGCCAGTTTCGGGTCCCAGCACGAGGCCTTCCCTGCCGCCATGCGCGCCGCGTCCATCGAACCGAAGCCGCGGCTGTTGTCCGCCGATGGTGCGACGATCGTCGACGCACTGCCGTCGGACCCCGCGTTGGTGCACGGCCGGGCCAGTGTCCGCGGCATCGTCGACGCCGCGGCGCTCGAGGAGACGGTTGCGGTGCTGGAGGCCGGTGGCGGCCGGATCGAGGCGGTGCGCGAGGGGCTGGCGCAGACGATGCGGTTGAGCACCCTGTCTTACAACCACCCGACCTGGTGGCTGCAGAAAGCCGTGCCGGACACCTACTTTCACATGGAATGCCAAGGCGACGCGCTCGTCACCCGGCTGCGGGAGGTGGAGAACGTCTATGACGGCGGGATGCTGCACTTGGAAGTCGGGCATCAGACCATGTTCGGGATGATCAACGGCGTCTACCGCGATCCCGAACAGGTATTCGCCGGGGTGCCCGCGCTGGAGGCGCTCGGCGTCAGTGTGCATTCGCCGCACCAGTCCTATGTCGATCTCGACGCCGATCGGGTCCGGGCGCTGGCGCGCAGCACCGATCCGAAGGGTCTGCTCAATCCAGGAAGGTGGCACCGGTGACGACATCCACCCGGCGCTTTGCCGATCTGACCACGGCCGAAGTCCCCGAGGCGCTGAGCCGCGACTCCGTGCTCGTGCTGCCCACCGGAGCGATCGAACCGCACGGCCCACATCTGCCGCTGCGCACCGATCTGGTGCTGGCCGAGGCCGTTTCCGGCGCCGCGGTCGATCGCGCCGCCGCCGAGGGCAATGACGTATGGTTGCTGCCCGCATTGGGTTACACCAAGTCCGACGAGCATGCCAACCTGCCCGGCGCGATGTGGTTGCAGGCGGAGACGATGATGCGCGTCGTGGTCGATCTGGGGCGCAGCATCGCCGCGACTCCGGCGCGGCGGGTCTTGTTCGTCAATTGCCACGGCGGCAACTCGGCCCTGCTCGAGGTGGCGCTACGTGAATTGCGCCGCCGATTCGACCTGCAGACCTTCCTCTACGCATCGCCTGCCCGGCCTGGGCCGACCGAGGAGGGTTTCGGCATCCACGCCGGATGGGCCGAGACGTCGATGATGCTGCACCTGCGCCCCGATCTCGTCGATATGACCAAGGCGAAAGCCGCTGTACCGCACTCGATCGCGGGCTACAAGCACGTCGGATTCGGCAAACCGGTCCGATTCGGTTGGCTCGCCGACGATTTCGCCGAGTCCGGCGTGATCGGCGATCCCACCGGGGCAGATGCCACGTTCGGCGCCGAACTGTTCCAGGGCACAGTCGATTCCCTGGTGCAGGCCATCCCGGAGGTCAGCACCTTCGATCCCGGCCGCGTCGGATGACCCTACTGACCATCAAGAATGCGACACTGCTGCCCGTCGGCGGAGATCGCGAGTGGTTGCCCGGCTGGATGACCGTCGATGCCGACGGCCGGATATCCGGTGTCGGAGAAGGGGATCCGCCCGCTGAGGGTGGTGAGGTCCGCGACGTGGCGGGCGCCATGGTCGCGCCCGGCTTCGTCTCCGCGCACAGCCATATCTACACCGGCGGCATGCGCGGTGTCGCCGCCAACAGCACGCTCTACCCGTGGGTCACCCGCAACACCGAGATGCTGCTCGCTGCGGGCGCCGAGGACCTGTACTGGCTCACCCTGGCCGGGTCGTTCGACTTTCTCGCCAACGGCATCACCTCGGCCTACAACTTCACCCAGAGCCGTGTGCTTGCGCTGTTCGACTACGCCTCCTCGAGTATGAAAGCGGCCGCTGTCCGGCCGCTCGAGTTTCTGACCCGCCAGATCGATGCCACCAGCGACGCGGGCATCCGATTCGTCGCCAGCGTCCGGCTCGACGACGAGCAACTGCCCGAAGACGAAGCGCTCGGGGCCTTCGGTGAGGTGATGGATTACGCGAAAACGACTGTGCCGCCACATCTTTACCTGGGGGGCTCGGTCTACGGATCCGTACAGTGGTCGACCTCACCTGCCACCGCCGAGCGCGAACGCACCATGATGGACCGTCACGGCGTCACCAACCAAGCCCATTTCGTCGAAACCACGGAACAACTCGACATCCAGCAAGCCAAGTTCGACTGGTACGACGAAGCCGGAGTCCTCGGCCCGGATTTCGCGTTCGGCCACTTCGTCCATCCCACCGACCGAATGATCGACCGCGCGGCTCAGACCGGATGCGCCATGGTGTGGCAGCCGATGTCCAACGGCCGCCTCGGATCCGGGATCGCCGACATACCAAGGATCTTGGCCACTGGCATGCGTGTGGGGATCGGGCTGGACGATCAATCGTGCACCGACGTGTCCGACCCCTTCGAAAACATGCGCACTGGTCTGTACACCCAACGCGCGCTGCACAGCGACGCAGCCATCCTGACACCGGCACAGATGCTCCGACTGCACACACTCGGCGCGGCATCGGCCATCGGCGCAGCAGACCGAATCGGCTCGCTGGAGGTCGGAAAATACGCGGACTTCATCATCGTCGACCCGTTCGACCCCGACACCGGGCCAGTCTGGGATCCGGTCGCCACCTATGTCTTGGCCTGCTCGACACGCAACTTGCGTGCGGTGTACGTCGGCGGGCACTGCGCATGGGCCGGTAGCCGCTCGACCCATCCGCTCGCCGATCAGGCCACTCGCGAACTGCACCAGCGAATGGTCCGAGTAGCAGCGGTCAATGGCTTTCACCCAGCCGTTCGGTCACAGACCCACCACTAGCCCGGCATTGGTCGCTGCCCACGGCGGCAGTGCGGACCTGACCGGTGAACCGCGGTGAGGTCGGCATCGACTGCACCATCCACACCACCCAGGGCGGCCACACCTGGCAATTCGCCTCGGCGGCCTGCACCTCGTCGTGCCCCTGGATAGTCGCCCACCTCGGGCTCCCCGTACCCGAGGCGACCTGAGCGGACGCTACTGGGCCCGCAAACCGATTGCGGGGTCGATGAATTGGTTGGTAACCAGGTTGGCGGCGGTGACACCGTCGGGAACCTGCTGACCACGACCGCGCAGCGTATCGGTCACGGCGGTGATGACACGGTCGACCCGGGCGGTGTCGAAATTGCCGAGGGTGTCATCGGTTCCGTTTCCGACGATCTTCTCCACGAGCTGAACTTTAACCGAGTTCGCATTGCCCGCGGCGGTGATCGGCGGACCGTCCGGAATGGTCTGCGCGATGCGCAGCAGTGCCTGATTCGTCGGCTCCGGGTTGGTCACGTAATCGACCTCGGCCTGCTGCAGTTTCGGGACCAGCTTGGTCAGGCATGGACTCAGTTCGGCGAGTTTGTCACTGCGGACCGACCATTGGTGCGGGTAGATCTCGTAGCCCGCCTTGTGCACGAGCAGGTAGCTCGTCGGCTCGAGCCAGCCCTTGACGTCATGTTCCCAGCGGTAGGGCTCATTGGAGACATAACCCTGCTGCATCACCTTGCCGCGTTCGGCGACGAACCGGCTCGGCGTCCCGTCGAAGGACGCGTCAGCTTGTTCGGGCCGGACGTAGCCCTTGGCGATCAGGTAGTCCATGTAGATCTTGCCCTCGCTGTACACGACGGGCGCCCCGGTCGCGGCCACGTCGTTCCAGGACTCGACATGATAAGTCGCGGGATCCCACATCACGATCTGCGGATTGATATCGAGAGAGGCGAAAACACCGGTGACATTGAACTTTCCACGCGCCTGCAGCGCCTCGTCGGTCGGGATCATGCCGAGGGTGATGCTGGGGTCCTGGTACATCTGCGCCGGAACGGGCTGCCCACCAAGGAACGGACCGCCCAAGCGCACTTCGACATTGACGCCGGTATCGCCGAGTGGGCCGGAGTAGGCGCCCTTCTTGACGTCGACGGTACCGTTGGGTCCGACCAGCTGGAAGGCGGCGGCGCGTTCCGGTGTTGCGTACCAATCCGTTTGGATCACGACGGTCGAGGGGCAGACGCCCGCGAGTTCGCCATCGCCGGTCGGCGCGGGTGTCGAGGTGGCACCGCTACAGGCGGTGAGCAGTGTGGTGCCGGACAGCGCGGCAGCGGCGAGGAGGCATTTCTTCACGGGATTTCCTTGGGGTCGAGCGGGTTCGGAGCAGAGCGAAGCGAGTCGGCGTTACCTGCCGCGACGGACACCATGTGCGCGGTCGACGCGCCCGGCGAGAAAGTCGAAGCACCAGAAGAGGATCAGACCCACCAGCGAGGACAGCAGCAGCGCCGTGAGCAACTCCTCGGTGGCCAGGCGCTGGCGGTAGACGTCGATCATGCGGCCGATGCCCGGCTGGCCCTGGCGAAAGAAGAAGTCGGCGACGATCGAGCCGATCACCGCCATCCCACCGGAGATCTTGAACCCGGAGATCATGGCCGGAAGTGCCGCGGGCAGCTGCAGTTTCAGCAGACGCTGCCAGCGATTGGCGCCGTGCAGGGTGAACAGATCATGTTCGGCCGCGGCCACCGATTTCAGGCCGAACAGCGTGTTGGTGACGATCGGGAACAACGCCACCATCACGCATACGATCACGCGGCTGCCGAATTCGTAGCCGAACCAGAAACCGAACAGCGGCACCACCGCGAGGATCGGAATGGTCTGCAGAATCACCGCATACGGGTACAGCGAATACTCGGCCCACCGCGCCTGACTCATGAGCACCGCGAACCCAACGCCGAGCACGATGGCGATGCCGAGCCCGACCAGCGCGACCTGCACCGTCGACCACAGCGCGGTCAGAATCTCGGTGCGCGCCACCGAATCCAGCAGACCGTGCGAGATGACCGCCTCGGGTGCGGGCAGCAGGAATCGCGACTCTTCGGCCAGCAGAAAGTGACTCGCGATCGACCACAGCGCGATGACCAGGACGAAAACGACGACCGGTGCGATGATGCGAATCGGTGTGATCGGCATGCGCCAGTGCCGTTTTCGAGTGGCCGATTCGATCTGACTCGCGGTCTCCGCCGCGACCGGACCCGCAGTGGCGGCGGTCATGCGGCAACCTCCTGTCCGGAGCCGCGCAGCGCGGCGGACACATCGGCGGCGATATCGGCGAACTCGGCCGTGTACCGCAGCTCCGGTGCCCGTGGAAAGCCCAGTGGTACCGGAATATCGGCGCACACCCGGCCCGGCTGCCCGGTCAGCACGACGATCCGGGTGGACATGAAGACCGCCTCGGCTACCGAATGGGTGACGAACACTCCGGCGAAACCATCGCGGCGGAACAACGTTCCAACCTCCTCGTTGAGCCGCTGGCGGGTCATCTCGTCCAGCGCACCGAAGGGTTCGTCGAACAGGAACAGTGCGGGCCGCATGGTGAGGGCGCGCGCGATGGAGGCGCGCATCCGCATGCCGCCGGAAAGCTGTGCGGGCTTGTGCTTCTCGAACCCGGCGAGACCCACCCGCTCGATGGCGTCGCGGGCGGCAGCCCGCCGGGTCGCCTTGTCCACGCCCGCGAGTTCGGCGGGCAGTTCGACATTGCGCAGTACACTGCGCCACGGCAGCAGGGTTGACTCTTGGAATACATAGCCGAGCTGGGCCGTCGCGACGTCGACAGTGCCCGCGGTGGCCCGCTCGAAACCGGCGGCCAGCCGCAGCAGCGTGGACTTACCACAGCCGGACGGACCGACCAGTGACACGAATTCACCACCGCGAATAGCGATGTCGATGTCGGCGAGCGCCTGAGTGCCGTTCTCGAAGGTCAGGGATACGCCGCGAAACGCAAGGGCCGGTGCGGCATCCGCGGGACTACGGTCGGCAGCGGTCGTATACGCAGATGCGCCCTGCATCGTCGACGCTGGAGAAGCCGTTGTGCTCATGAGCTAGTTCTATCGGCGGGTGATTGCCGAACGCGGTCGCCACGATTACGCGCCTGTTTCGTATACAATTTATTTCTCGGTAACGACCATACCGTCGCGGACGACGACCCGGCCACGTTTGAGCACCAGTTTGCGAGTCGGCAGCGCGACCACCGCGGCCGCCGGTGTCGGTGCGTCGACGACGAGCAGATCGGCCGATGCTCCGGCCATGAGCCCGTAGTCATCGAGTCCGAGAACCCTTGCACCACCGTAGGTTCCGGCGAGCAAAGCCAACTCGATCTCGGGATCGGCGACCAGCCGGTCCCGATACGCGACGCTGTTGATCCGACGCAGCATGTCGCCGTCGCCGTACGGGGTCCACAGATCCCGCACACCGTCATTGCCCAGCGCCAGGGTGGCGCCCGCGTCGTGCATGACCCGCACCGGCACGACGGGCGCCTCGCCGACCGCGCAGGTCACCATGGAAACGCCTGCCTCGGCGAGGTTTTCGGCGACTCGCCGCTGCTCATCGGGTGCGAGGGCCCCCATCGCGTACGCGTGGCTGATCGTGACCCGCCCGGCAAGGCCGGTAGCGCGGGTGCGCTCGATGATGAGGTCGAATTCCCAAGCGCCGAGGGCGCCGCCGTCGTGCAGGTGGATGTCTATCTTCGCGCCGTGGCGTTCCGCGAGGCCGAAGATCACATCGAGTTGCCCCACCGGATCCCGGTCATAGCCCGCCGGATCGAGACCACCGACGACCTCGACACCGGCCGCGAGCGCCGACGCCATCAACTCGGCGGTCCCCGGCCGGGTCAGCAGCCCGCCTTGGGGGAACGCGACCAACTCGACATCCACCCGATCCGAGTGCCGCGCGGCGGCTTCCCGCACCGCTTCCACACCGCCCAGACCGACCTCCGGATCGATATCGATGTGGCTGCGCACCTGTGTGGTGCCCCCGCTGATCATGGCGTCCAACAGGTTTGCGGCGTAGTCCGCGCTGGGCAGGCCGAGTTCGGGCCGCCGACCCTCACCGTTCGCGATGCGCCCGGGCAGGGTTCGGCCACCGGTGTTGGGTACCCATGGGCCACCGAACAGCGTCTTGTCCAGATGGCAGTGCGTATCGACCAGGCCAGGAAGTACCAGCGCGCCGGCCAGATCGATGATCTCGCCGTCCGGCGCTTCCAGCGCGGGCGCGATCTTCGCGATCCGTCCGTCGACGATGAGGATATCCGCGGTCTCGGTCGGCAGCCCAGGAATCCAAGGGCGTCCGCCTCGCAGCAGCAGGTTGTTCATTGAGCGTCCTCTCGGTATTCAGGGTGAGTCGTCAGTTGAGCAGCATCGTTGCCCCCGCACCCACGCCGAAGATGATGACCACGGCGCGGAAAGCGTTGGGGTGCAGCCGGTCGGCCAGCTTCGCGCCCACGACGCCGCCGACGAGGCAGGCCGGTGCGAGGACCGCCACCGAGAGCCAGTGCACGGGGCCGAACAATGCGACGGCGAACACGGCGGTCGTCGAAACCGTCAGGGTCAGTACGCTTTTCAGACCGTTCAGGCTGGTGATCGAGGCGTCGATGCCGAGGGCGAGTGTGGTGAGGACGACGATGCCCATACCGCCGTTGAAATACGCGCCATAGGCACCGCCGAGGAATACGCCCAGGAACAGGGTTGTCCTGGAATCCCCTTGTCGCGCGGTCAACTTCCGCGATACCAACGGCTGGGCGGCGAACAGTGCCGTCGCCGACAGAATCAGGTAGGGCACCAGCGCGGCGAAGATCTGCGGCGGCGCGGCGAGCAGTGCGATCACGCCGCCCACCGCACCGGCCGCCCCGGTCGCGACCAGACGCGGGACGAGCGCACGATAGTCGTCGAGTCGCCGCCGCAGCGCCGCCGCACCACCGAAATAGCCGGGCCAGACCGACACCGAATTGGTCACCGTGGCTGCGACCGGCGGCAGTCCGGTGGCGAGCAGTGCGGGAAATGAGAGCAGACTGCCACCCCCGGCAATGGCGTTGCATACCCCCGCGCCGAAACCCACGACGAGCAGTAGGGCCAGATGTGGGAGATCCATCCATGAAGTCCTTCCAACGGGTCCACGAAGACAGCCGCGGCCGAAATGGGCGGCGCGGCGCGAGACTCCGGCGATCAGCCGTTCACGGCGCCACGCTCGGGCGCGGAGAACCGGATGTACTCGCTCACAGCCCCTCCAAATGGCTCTTGCTGATACAGCAGTGCACGCCCTTCACCACATCCACCACCTGGGAGATGCGGAAATCCGCTGCGGCACTGAGGTACGCGAGCGCGACGGCCGGGGGTATCCGATAGCGCGCACCGAGGAACGTGATGGCATTGCGGGTGGCCTGTTTCACCGCCTCGTCCAGATCGGTGTCCAGGCCGAGCAGCAGGTGGTCGGTCGCGGTCTCCGCATACGGAAGAGCCAGGGCGGCAGCCATTTTCCGCGCCCCGGGATCGGCGTGCAGTGTCAGTCGCACGGTGGCGCGCAGCGGGGCCTCGAAGGCGGTGAGCGCGACTTCACCGTCGCCCATCGCGAAATGCGGGTCACCCGCGTAGAACATCGCGCCCGGCACCTGAACCGGAAGGTAAAGCCGTGCACCGACTCCCAGCATCCGCACGTCGATATTCCCGCCGTGCGGGCCAGGCGGCACCGAATGCACAGCCTGTTCGGTGGCCGCGGCCACGCCCATGATGCCGAGGAAGGGGTCGAGCGGAAAACGCAGCGCACGACCGTCACCGATATCTATCACCCCGCGCTCGGCCGCGTCGACGGTGGCGATCGTGCACACCGGCGGCACCGGACCATCCGGATCGTGGTCCCCGAGCTGCGGAAATTCGCCCGGCAGTGCACCTTTGCCATGCCGATTGCTGATGACGCCGTAGGGCGCGCGCCGCAGCAGTTCGAGCACCTCGACCTCGAGCACATCGCCGGGGCGCGCACCGCGCACCGCGATCGGGCCGGTCACCACGTGCGGCCCGTGCACGCTCGGGTCGTGTACGACCGAGCGCGCCACCTCCGCGGTGTCAGCCAGGATCTCCGTGATCCCACTCGCTGCGAAGAAGGCCGCCGGATCCCGGCCCTGATCCTCGAGTATGCCTTCGTGGCTGATGGTGTCCAAGCACACAGCCGTACCGGAGTCCACCGTGATCACCGGATCGGCGAGGGAATTCGGCAGCAGTCCCCAGGAGATCCGGTCGGGATCTGCGGGAAGGTATATGTCTGTGGAGCGGGCACCGGCACGCGACTGTAGTAAATTCATGGCATCCGATCCGACGGTTGAGGAAGTGGATCGTATACAACCACTGCTCTCAGTCGTCCGCCACCGCTAGCGACCGCTTGCAGGGTCGCTCGAAAGAATCGGCCAGCGACTGCTTGCAGGTCGCTCGGAACAACACCACCCAGCGCGCTGTGGGAGCCATGTGAGCAACACCACCCGGCGTATGACTCCGCAACAAGTGTGCCGAGCCATCCGCGACGACATCATCCGCGGCGTCTTCGCGCCCGGCCAACGCCTCACCGAAGACACCCTCGCCGAGCGCTACGGAGTCTCCCGAGTTCCGGTGCGTGAGGCGCTACGCAGCCTGGAGGCCGAGGGTTTCGCCTGGTCGCGCCCGTACGCCGGGACCTTCGTCGCCGAACTGACCGAGGCCGACGCCGCCGATCTGCTCGAAATCCGCGCCCTGCTCGAACCGCTGTGCGCGGGCCGCGCCGCCGTGCGCCGCACCCCGGAGCAACTCGGCAGGCTCAAGGAACTCACCGCACTCGGCCAGGACGCCGTGCGCGACGGACGGTTCGACGAGCTCACCCGACTCAACAGCCGCTTCCACGAGGTACTCGCCGAGGCCTCGGGCAGCACCCTGCTCAGCCAGCTGATCACCCAGCTCAGCTGGAAGATCGCCTGGGTATACGCGGTCGAACTGCCCAGGCGCGCCGAGGACTCCTGGCACGAGCACGAGGAGATCTGCGCCGCGCTCGACGCCGGCGATCCGGAGCGCGCCACCCAGGTGGTCGCCGCACATATCGCCCACGCCACCTCGGCATACCGGCGCCGCGACCGCGCCGCTGATCCAGCGGCGCAACAGGATCGGTAACCCAGACGTCGCATTTCTCGCCGCGGAACGAAACACGAGGGTCGTATACAACCTTTGTCCCGTTCTTCTCCCGGAGGTTGCCCATGGCGGATCTGCTGCTGCGCGACGCCCGCATCGCCGACGACGCGGCCCTGGTCGACATTGTCATCGACCAGGGCGTCATCATGCAGCTCGACCACCTACCGTCCGGGCGTGCCGACCACGAAATCGACTGCGCCGGACGCGTCGTCATCCCAGGACTTATCGAATCACACCTGCACCTGGACAAGGCACTGCTCGATCGGGAACGACCGAACCTCGATGGCACCCTGGCCGGGGCGATCGCGGTCACCGGCGAACTCAAGCGCACCTTCACCCGCGCGTCGATCCGCGACCGGGCGCGGCGCATTCTCGACCTGGCGATCACCAACGGCACCACCACGATTCGCGCCCATCCCGACGTCGACCCGATCATCGGGCTGCTCGGCGTCGAGGCACTACTCGACCTGCGCGAGGAGTATCGCGGCAGAATCGACCTGCAGATCGTCGCCTTTCCGCAGGAAGGCATCCTGCGTGCCCCCGGTACCATCGACCTGCTGCGCGAAAGCCTGCGTCGCGGCGCAGATGTCATCGGCGGCTGCGCCTACAACGAAGCGACCGTCGCCGACTGCCGTCGCCATATCGATCTCATCTTCGAACTGGCCGCCGAATTCGACGTCCCGATCGATATCCACGCCGATTTCGCCGACGACGCGACCGATCCCCGCTTCGCGCTCGCCGACTATATCGCCGAGGTCACCGAGCGCACCGGCATGCGAGGTCGAGTTGCGTTGGGCCACATGACTTCCCTGGCTGGACAGCCACCGAGGCAGCGACGCGAAACCCTGAACCGTCTGGCCGCAGCAGGCATCGCGGTCGTCCCGCTGCCCGCCACCGACATACATCTCGGCGGCCGCGCTGATACCACAAATATCCGCCGTGGCATCGCACCGATCCGTGAGCTCTGGGACGCGGGCATCACCACCGCGTACTCCTCCAACAACATTCGCAATGCGTTCACCCCCTACGGCAACGCCGACCTCCTCGACATCGGCCTGTTCCTGGCCCAGACCAGCCACCTTTCCACTCCCGCCGAGCTGACCCGGATCCTGACCATGGCCACCACCCAGGCCGCCGCCGTCATCGGGATCGCCGATCGCTACGGCATCCGCCCCGGCGCCGCCGCGGATCTCGTCGTCCTGTCCACCCATCGCGTCGCCGATGCCCTACTTGATCGCCCGGACCGCTGCTACGTCATCAAATCGGGCCGGATAGTCGCGCGTACCACGCGAACCCACGAACTGCTGCCCGCCGCCGATCCACCCGCACGGCAGCCACTGGCCAACTGACGTACGCCGAACAGCGGGCAATCCGGCCGGGGCAAGCTCCGGACCCGCTGTCAGAGCGCGCTCGCCACCCCGACCAGCCCTGAAAGTGCGCCATAGTCCCCCGGTATCGGCTCCGCATCCCGTTTGAGCTGTGGGTCTTGCTCAGCGAGATCGGCCGAGTATGCGACGGCCGTCACACGGCAGGCTCGATTCGACAGCCCGCAGCCGCGGGTTCCGGACAGTTCGAAAAGGATGGAGCCGCGACCATGGTTCGAATCGGCGTATTGGCACCCTATGTCGACGGTCTCATCACCTCTGGTGGATTCCTCCGCGATTTCGCCGGCACGCTGGAGGACTGCGGCGTCGAATCGTTGTGGACCGTCGAACATGTGGCGGTAGCCGAAAGTTACGAACCGTTGTATCCGTATTCGGACGACGGACGAATGCCCGGTGCTGAAACCGGGGTTGTCCCGATGACCGATCCGCTCGAGACCATCGCCTTCGCCGCGGGTTGCACGACCACGCTGCGCTTCGGCACCGCGATGGTCGTCGCGCCCCTGCACAGCCCGGTGGTGCTGGCGAAACGGGCCGCGACCATCGACCTGCACTCCGGCGGCCGGCTGTTGCTCGGATTGGGAATCGGTTGGCAGAAAGAGGAATACGCCGCCGTCGGTGTGCCATATCGCGCGCGGGGCGCTCGCCTGGACGACTGCATCGGCGCGATGCGGACCCTGTGGGCCGACGCTCCGGCAAGTTTCCACGGTACCCACGTGTCCTTCGACGGACTGCATTGTGTGCCGCAACCGGCCAGCGGTGCCATCCCAATCGTGTTGGGCGGCAATAGCGAACCCGCGGTGCAGCGCGCGGCGCGACTCGCGGACGGCTGGTTCCCCTACACCATCGGTCCCGAGGACTTCGCGCTGCGCGCCGACCTCATCCGCGAGACCGCCGCCGCGGCCGGAAGGGCCTCGGATGCCGTCGAATTCACCGCTTGGCCGGGCTCGTGTGACATGACACGCGAGTTCGACCCGGACTTCATCCGGCCGTATGTGACAGCGGGCGCTTCCCGGCTGGTGATCAACCCGCCCCTGTTCGGCCCGGAATCGTTACTCGGCCCCCGCGGCCTGGAGGGCCTGCGCGACTACCTCGCCCGCTATCAAGACACGCTGGAGAAACTGTGAAACCCCTGATCGACGTCGTCAACGTACTCGATGAAATAACCCTCCCAGCAGACCACGCCGATTCATGGCTGCAACGCTGGCATACCGACTACCTACCTGACGCGCACGACCAGCGTGGCATGCGCGTCGTGCGCGTATGGCGCTCCTACCCATCACCCGACACCGTCTCGATCCACATTCTGTGGGAGCTCGACGGTGGCTACGCCTTCTACGGTATGCGCAGCGCGGCCGGCGCCGATCCGGAGGTGAACCGATTCTGGGTCGAGTCCGACGCCATCGCCGTCACCCGCGACCGCCGCATGCTGCAACCACTGGAGGTGAACTGCTGACCCGCTGGTTCATTCGTACGCCGGTCGATACCGGTGTCGTGTTACCCGAAGCGGGGACGTCCGCGGTGCATGCCTGTTCGGCCGGGCCGGATCTGCCCGGCAGCTTCGGCGGATTGGGCATGACGTGGGACCTGACCGCAGATGTCGAGCCATGGCAAGCACTGCCCGGCCTGCCTACATCCGCCGATATCGTGGCGCTGACACCGGTTGCGTCGCAGCAGGTTGCGCTATCGGGGCCGCGAGTCAAACGGACTCTGCTACTGCGGGTCCGACCCGGCACACCCGAGCACATCGTTACGCGGTTCGAAGCGGACCTCACAGCGATGCCCCGACACATCCGCAGCATTCACTCGTGGGCACTGAGCAGAACCGACGCCGCCGCGGGCTGGACGCACGGATGGGAGCAGGAGTTCACCGACACCGACGGCCTCAACGGCGAATACCTGCTGCACCCCTATCACTGGACCTGCGTCGATCGCTGGTTCGACCCCGAGATTCCCGACGCCATCGTCGAGCCCGCCATCGCCCACGTCTTCCGCTGGGCCGACAACCCCATCCTCGGGTAGGGCACGCCGGGTGCGGCGGCCGGTAGGTCGCTGCATACTGGCGGCCGTGCAGTTCGGGATCCTGGGGCAGGTGGAGGTGCGGGGAACCGATGGGACTCCGGTCGCGGTGGGCGGGCCGCAAGTACGGTCGCTGCTGGCGGTTCTGGTGTCGGAGGCCGGGCGGGTGGTGTCTCGGGATCGGTTGATCGACGACCTCTATGGGCAGGAGCCGCCTGGTGATGCCGGGCATGCGCTGCAGTCCCAAGTGTCGCGGTTGCGGCGCGCGCTACGCGTCGCGGGGGCCGATGGTCTCGTGGAGTCCTCGGCGGCGGGCTACCGGCTCGCGGTCGATCCGGAACTGGTGGATATGCATCGGTTCCTTCGCCTCACCGAGGAGGGGCGCACCGCGTTGCGTGACCGGGATTCCGCTGCCGCTGTCGCGCTGCTGGACCAGGCCGCGGGGGTGTGGCGCGGCGCGGCGCTGGCTGATGTACGCGACGCGCCGTTTGCCGCCGCTGTGGTCGCCCGCCTCACCGAGGCGTGGCTGGCAGCCCAAGAGGATCGTGCCGAAGCCGCGCTGGCGCTGGGTGATCACCGGGCGGTGGTCGCTACGCTGCCCAAACTCGTTGCCGCACATCCGCTTCGGGAGCGAGTCAGGGCGCTGCTGATGCGCGGGCTCTATGCCGGCGGGCGGCAGGCGGAGGCGCTGGAGCTGTTCGAGCAGGGACGCCAACTGCTCGCCGACGAACTGGGCGCCGACCCCTCGGCGGAGCTGACGCAGGCGCACTTGACGATCCTGCGTGCGGACACCTTCGTCGGTGCCGCGGTGCGCCGCCTACCCGCCCAGCTCACCAGTTTCGTCGGCCGAGACGACGAGCTGGCACAGGTCGCGTCGTTGCTTACCCGGGCCCGCCTGGTGACGCTCACCGGTCCGGGCGGTACCGGCAAGACCCGGTTGGCGATGGAAGCCGGCGCCCGGGTTCGGGGCGAGGTTTGTTTCGTGGATCTATCGCCGTTGGTGGACGGCGCACAGGTGGCGCCGGAGATTGCGGTGACGCTCGGTGGCCGCGCGAGCGGCGACCACGAGGATGCCGAAGTCCGGGTGCGTGCCATGCTCGCCGACCGGTCGCAGTTGATCATTCTCGACAACTGTGAGCATCTGGTCCTCGATGCGGCCCGGCTGGTGCACCGGCTGTTGCGTGACTGTCCGGGCTTACGGGTGCTGGCGACGAGCCGGGAGGCCTTGCGTATCACCGGCGAGACCGTGCTCGCGGTCGGGCAGCTGCCGGTTGCGGCCGCGGAGGCGGCACTGGCCGACCAACTCGACTGCACCGCGGTCCGCCTGTTCGCCGATCGTGCCGCTGCCGCGCGGCCGGGATTCGCCGTCGACGCGGGCACGATCGCCGCCGTGCGGCGCATTTGCGAGCGGCTGGACGGGCTGCCGTTGGCCCTGGAACTCGCCGCCGCCCGGCTGCGCACTCTCGACGTCGGCGAGATCGACGCGCGGCTCGCCGATCGGTTCCGGCTGTTGGCGCGCGGGGATCGCACTGCCGAACCACGACACCGGACCTTGCAGGCGGTGGTGGAATGGAGCTGGGAACTGCTGGAACCGTCCGAACGCCTGCTGGCGCGACGCTTCGCCGTCTTCGCGGGCGGGGCCACCGCCGCCATGGTCGCATCCGTTTGCGAGCTCGACGACGCCGACGAACTGTTGGACAGTCTGGCCGATAAATCGCTGGTGGAAGTGCACAACGGCCGTTACCGGATGCTGGAGACCATCCGGGCCTATGGCTTCGCACGGTTGACCGAGGCCGGCGAGCACGAACGGTTGCAACGTGGCCTCGCCGTTTTCTCGACCGAGCTGGCCGAGCGGGCTGATCCGCTGCTGCGCGGCCCTGAGCAGCTCCATTGGCTGACGCGGCTGACGGCCGAGCACGACAACGTGCAGGCGGCGCTGCGCTGGGCGGTGAGCATGGATCCCGTACTGGCACAGCGGTTCATCGCCGCCCATGCGTGGCACTGGTGGCTGCGCGGTTATTCGGGCGACGCCGTCGAACTGGCAGGCAAACTGCTGCCCACCCTCGACCCGGCGGCGGACGTCGAAGAATACGCCTTCTGCGTAGCGGTCGCCGCGCGCGCCGGAACCGGGCCGCCGGTGCCGGTCACCCAGGCCGCCGCGGCCCTGTCTGGCATCGAAAAACCGTTGCGGCGACCACATCTGGTGTTCCTGCTGGCAACTGCCGGCGGCCTGCTCGACCTGCCGCCGGAGCGGCAGCATGTGCTGTTCGGTCCTGATCGCTGGTCGCAGTCATTCCTGCGGCTCGGTACCGGACTGCGGCACCTCATGTCCGGTGAGCCGCTGCTGGCCGAGCCTGAATTGCGCTGTGCCCTAGAGGATTTCCGCACTATCGGCGACCGGTGGGCAATCGCGACCACGCTCGACAAACTCGCCGTGGTCGCCGACTGGCACGGTGAACAACAAGCCGCCCTGGACCTCATAGACGAGGCCGTCGTCCTGCAGACCGAGCTGGGCGCCGGCGATGACGCCGCTGACCTGCTCAACCGGCGCGGTGACATTCTCGCCCGCGGGTCCGCCGCGTGTCGTGCGGATGCGGGCGCCGCCTACCACCGCGCCGCGGAACTTGCCCGTGCAACAGGCGCAACGGACGTGTACGCGAACGCACTGCGTGGGCTCGGCGATCTGGCGCGAGTAGCGGGTGATCTGTCCGTCGGCCGGGAGTACTACGACACCGCTCTCGCTGTGCCCGGCAACGACACGTTCGGCACGGCCGAGGCTCGGGCCCGCAGCCTCATCGGATCGGGCTGGATCTGGCTCGCCGAGGCAAATATCGAGCGTGCACTGGCGGCACACCGCGAGGCGTTCGAACTGGCGCGCGACCGGTCTCGGCCGGTGGCCGCGGCAGCGGTGGAGGGCATGGCCGGGATCGCTGTGGCACTCGGCGCGCAGGCACGGGGCGCGCTGTTGCTCGGCGCTGCCGACTCGCTGCGCGGCATGCCCGGGGTATATGACGGTGCGGCTGCCGATACCGCCGCAAGATGCCGAGCCGAACTCGGTGAACCGGAGTTCCGTGCCGCCCGCGAGCGCGGCGCCCGATGCTCGGCCGAGGAGGTCACCGAGTTGCTCGGTGAGCGGTGGTGAGCCGATGGTGAGGGCACGGTGATTGCCGTGCCCGACGCTGTGTGCATGACAACGAGACAGCAGTTCACCAGCAAGACCGTCCTCATCTCCGGCGCCAGCGTCGCCGGGCCGGCGCTCGCCTTCTGGCTTGCCCGCTACGGGTTCACCGTCACTGTCGTCGAACAAGCGCCCACTCTGCGCGAGGGCGGCTACAAAGTCGACATCCGCGGTGTGGCAATGGAAGTCGTCGACAGGATGGGTCTGCTGCCGCAAGTCCGCGAAGCGTCTACGGCGATGCGGGGCGGGGCCTGGGTCGACGATGCGGGCAAGGCACTGGCAACGCTGGGCCCCGAACTCATCGGCCTGCGCTCACCCGGCGACGACGAGGTCTTGCGCGGCGATCTCGCCCACATCCTGTTCGACGCCACCAAGGGCGAGGTCGAGTACCTTTTCGGCGACTCGATCACCAGCCTGGTGCAGCAGGCCGATGGCGTGACGGTGCGGTTCCGCAACTCCGCGCCACGCGTATTCGACCTGGTGATCGGGGCCGACGGCATGCATTCGGCGGTGCGCAGGCTGACATTCGGGCCGACCGAGCAGTTCGCCCGGCACACCGGCATGGCCGCCTGTGTGATCTCGGTGCCCAACTACCTGAACCTCGACCACTGGGAACTGGTGCATCCCACACCAGGGCAGGTGGTGCAGGTGTACAGCACCCAGCGGACCACGGCCAAGGCCCAGTTCATCTTCCAGGCGCCGGAACAACTGCCGGACCGGCGCGACCGCGCCGCCCAGCAACAGCTGGTGGTCGACGCGTTCGCCGATGCCGGTTGGGAGACACCGAACCTGGTGCGCGCCATGCCGGAATCCCCGGACTTCTATTTCGATTCCGTCAGCCAGATCCATCTCGACCGGTGGTCCCAGGGCCGCGTCGCGGTCGTCGGTGACGCCGCCTACTGCCCGTCGCCGCTGTCCGGACAGGGCACGAGCATGGCGCTGGTCGGCGCGTATGTCCTTGCGGGCGAATTGAAAGCGGCCGCCGGTGATCACCTCGTCGCGTTCGATCGCTACCAGCGCGCCATGCAGGATTACGTCACCGAGAACCTGACGCTGGGCTGGAACAATGCCACCCAGATGGTGGCGGCCGACCGCCGTGCGATCCGGACCCAGACCACCATGTTGCGCATGCTGCGGCACATGCCGTGGAAGGGCCTGGCCCTGCGGCCGATCATCAAGCCGCTGGAGCGCGCGGCCAATGCCATCCAGCTCACCGATTACTGAATCCCTCATCACCTGCGCTGTTCCCGACCGCAAGACCCGCATCTCCGACTGATTCGTGAGGAGTACCGAAATGAGTATCGCTTCCGGCCCGATTTTCCAGGTGGCGTGGGTTGTCCACGACCTCGACGCGGCCGAACGGGAATTCACCAACAGCTATGGCGTCGACAGGTGGGTCCGTATGCCCCGCATGCATTTCGGCCCGGAGTCGTGCAGTTATCGCGGTGCGCCCGCCGACTACACGATCGACACCTCGCTCGGCTATGTCGGCGGACAGCAACTGGAATTGATCGCGCCGGTCTCGGGCACGAACCTGTATACCGAAACGCTTGCGCTGTCCGGCCCCGGACTGCACCATATCGCCTGGGTACCAGATGATTTCGATGCCGCACTGGCAGCGGCGCGGGCATGCGGCACCGAGATCGCGCAGCATTGCACCGTTGCCGAGCTCGGCATGGAATTCGTTTATCTCGACGGAGGCCCGTTCGGCTCGTACGTCGAGTTGCTGCGGCTGCCCGCGGACGCACGCACGATGTTCGACACCATGATCCCGTCCGGATACCGGAACCCGTGGTCGCACGGATAACAGCAGGCGTCGACGGCGAACCGAGCGGGAACGGCGATGATCTTGCGTCGCAGCCCGAACGACCCAGGTTTCACTCCAGGCCGCCCCTGACGCCGATACACCGACTGCCGAATCGGTCCGCGGCAGCGTTCGATATCGGTGATGTGGTCGAGTGCCAATCCGTTGTGTCGCAAGGCGTCTATTCGGGATCTGTCCCATAGATCGAGCGGTACTCCTTGGCGAAGGCGCGGCGGCCGAGCAGGCGCCAGGCGAGTCTGGCGGCGAACGGCAAGTCGGCGAGGAACTTTCGGCGTTCGGCGTGCGGTACCCCCTGCAGGATGAAGCCGAGGAAGACCAACTGCCGGTCCTTGGGCACGGCGGCGCGTCCCCGTTCGCCGAGCGCCGCCCATTCGCGGGCGGTCATGACGCGTCCGACGAGCGGCAGGACGAGTGCCTCCTCCTCGGCCATATGCTCGTCGAGAGCTGCGGCGAGCGACGACAGCGTGGCCACGAGATTTCCGCGCGCCACAGGATGCGCCGATGCGGCGAATTCCTCGGCCTGCCGGTCCGCGCGGGCGATCAGTTCGGCGATCCGCTCATGCTGTTCCTCCATCCGCAGAATCAGGGCGCCATCGGTCTTCGCCCGCCCGAGCAGCAGTGGCCACATCAGCTCGTCCTCGCCGGCGTGGTGGTGATGCAGGCCGGTATCGAGTTCGGTGAGGAACTCGACGATGCGGCCCGCGCGAGCGGTATCGCCGTCGGCGACATCGCCGACGAGGCCGGGCAGCGCGTTGAAATGGCGGCGAAAGGCGTTGTGGACAAGCACCATGTCAGCCGTATCGGGGCTTTCGGTGGTCTGGGTCGCGGTGTTCATGGTTCTCACTGTGTGTCGATCCGCTTGTAGCGCACTTGCAATAGACTTGGCCGGTCATGGTGCGGATTCAGGTGCTCGGTTCGCTGGCCGCGCAGACGGAGCGCGGCAGCATCGATCTCGGCGGCCCACGCCAGCGCGGTGTGCTCGCCCTTCTGGTCGTGGCCCGCGGCGCGGTCGTGCCGATCGACCGGCTGATCGACGATCTCTGGCGCGGTGAGCCGCCGCCGCGCGCACTCGGCGCGTTGCAGGCCTACATTTCGCACTTGCGCAAGCTCCTCGAGCCGGATCGGCTGCCCCGCTCGCCGGCCACCGTGCTGGTGAGCCAGGCGCCGGGATACGCATTGCGGCTCACCCCCGAGGCGGTGGACGCCTGGCAGTTCGAGACCGAACTACGCAGCGCGCCAACGGATCCCGCACAACGACGGCGCAGTCTCGAAGAAGCGCTCAGCCGATGGCACGGCCCGGCATTCGCCGAGTTCAGCGACGAATCGTGGGCACAGCCCGAAGCGAACCGACTCGAGGAACTCCGCTTGGCCGCGCGCGAGCGACTGGCCGCGACACTGGTCGAACTCGGTGACCCGACCGCCGCTGCCGCGGAAGCGGATGCGTTGACGAGTACGCATCCGCTACGCGAGGAGGCGTGGCGTATTTTGGCGCTGGCACGGTTCCATGCGGGGCGACAAGCGGACGCGCTCGCAGCGCTACGTGCCGCCCGCGACATACTCGCGGACCAACTCGGCATCGACCCCGGCCCTGCCCTGGTCCAACTCGAGGCCGATTTGCTGGCGCAACGCATCCCTGTCGATCTACCCGCACCGGTTTCGTTTCCGTCGCCGACACCCGAGCCCCCCGCGGTGCATTCCGAATTCGTCGGCCGGACAAGGGAACTGGATGAGCTGCGGCGGGCGGCACGGGCGGGCGGCGCACCTCGTGTCGCCGCCGTGATCGGGGAAGCAGGCAGCGGCAAATCCCGCTTGCTGCAGCGGTTTCGGGCCGAGCTGGCGGCTGGCGGCTGGCGCGTGGTCACGGGCCGCTGTCCCGAGGAGGACGGCGCACCACCGGCCTGGGCCTGGGTGGAGGCGCTGCGCGAGCTCGCCGGCACGGTCGATCCCGGCCGACACGCCGAGCCGCTGGAGCCGTTGCTCGCCGACCGGCGCCACAAGTTCGGCGCCGATGCCTTGGTCGGGCGGTTCCTACTGCATCGCGCCGTCGGTGCGTACCTGGACGAGGCGGCACGGCAGCAACCGCTGGCGGTATTTCTCGATGACCTGCACCGCGGCGACTCCGAGACGGTAACCCTGCTCGGCAGCGTGGCGAAATCAGCCTCGATCCTGATCGTGATCGCCTACCGTCCCGACGAGATCGGGATGCCTCTGGAAGACGCGCTCGCCTCGCTCGCCACCGCGACCGCAGCGCGGATACGCCTGCGCGGCCTGGGTTTCGACGATGCGGCGGTTCTCATCCGGTCGGTATCGGGACACGATCCCGATCGGGCAACGATCGAGGCACTGGCCGAACGCACCGACGGAAATCCCTTCTACCTCACTGAAAGTGCTCGTCTACTCGCCAGTGAGGGCGCGCTCGTGGCGACTTCGGAGGTACCGGAAGGCGTCCGCGACGTGCTGCGCAGGCGCTTCGCACGGCTACCCGAGGTCAGCGTGTCGATCCTGCGCCTCGCCGCGGTGATCGGGCGCGAATTCGACATCGACGTGCTGATCGGCGCGGCCGAAATCGACGAGGACAAGGTCCTCGATGCCGTGGAGGCGGGCGTGCTCGCCGGACTGCTCGAGGAACCGGGTCCCGACCACGCGCGCTTCACGCACGCGCTCGTCCGCGACACCTTGCTCGGTGACCTGTCCCGCATACGGCGTCGCCGCTGGCATCTGCGCATCGCCGAGTCGATCGAGCGGACCCGACCGGACGACCTGTCGGCGCTGGCGCACCATTTCGGGGAGGCGCTCACCGCGGCGACGGCACGGCGGGCCGCCGACTACGCTCGCGCGGCGGGTGAACAGGCCGAACGCCGATTCGCCCACGATGTCGCGGCCGAAAGCTACAGTCGCGCCGTCATCGCGCTCGAACGGATCACCGGCGCCGACACGACGGCCGAGCGGGTCGCCGCGCTTTCGCGTTTGAGCAGGAGCCACCTCGCCGCCGGCTCCGGTCTACCGGCACGCGATGCACGCGACCGCGCGGTGTCGGCGGCCGACACGCCTGAATTGCTCGTCGGGGCGCTCACCGCATGGGACATGCCGACTCCCTGGCTGAATCGCGCGTACGGGTCCGTCGACCAGCGGGTGGTTGCCTCCATCGATGAGGCGCTGCGGACACCCGGGCTCACTCCGCAGGCGCGTTGCCGGCTCCTCGTCGCGCTCGTCCGCGAGATCGGCGGCGAGCTGCACGAACGAGCACGCGAGGCGGCCGAGGAAGCCGAAGCGCTGGCACGTGGACTGAGCGATCCTGGACTGCTCGGGCTGGCCTTGCAGGCGCGAACCTCGTTGTACGACACATCAATTCCGCTCGCCGATCGTGAACGGCTCGCCATCGAGTTGATCCGCCTCGGCGAGGACAACGATCTTCCCGCCTTCGCACTGATCGGCCGTAACGCCGCACTCCAAGTTGCCGCGGCCCGCGGCGACGTAGACCGCGCGAATACCGAACTCGCGGCCGCGACGCTGCTGGCCGACCGCTACCAGTGGCGCCAGGCCCAAGTCGCGAACACCATGGGCCGCGCGATGATCGCCCACCTGACGGGGAATCTCGAAGCGGCGGAACAGCATTATCAGCAGGCCCACGAATTGGAGAAGCGCCACAAAGTCTTCGATGCGGACGGCACCCTGCTGATCGCCCTGTTCACCATCCGTCTCACGCAAGGCCAGGTCGGCGAATTCGCACCGCTGCTCACCGAAAGGTTCACCCAACTCGGAAGTTCGGGTAACGACCTCGTCGTCGACCCGCTCGCGTTGGCGCTGCTGGCAACCGGTGACCGGCGCGGCGCGCGAGCGGCAACGCAGGCTCGCCGCCCGCTGCGTACCGACTTCTTCCGCTCGCTCTTCCTCACCGCGCGCGGCATAGCCGTCGCGGGTCTCGAACAACGCGCCGAGGCAGAGCAGGTGTACCAGCAGCTGCGCACCTACACCGGTCAGATCGCCGGCGCGGACACCGGCGCGTTCGCCGTGGGACCGGTCGACACCGTGCTCGGCGACCTCGCGGCGCTGCTCGGCAAAACCGACCGGGCGGCCGAGCACTACGCCGCCGCGGAACGCCTCGCCCGCCGCTGCGGATGCCGAGAGTGGATCACCACCGTGCACAACCGCATCGGTTTACAAGTCGACTACTAGTCGCGCCCGGAAGCTGGATAGCAGATCACGCATCAGCCACCAGAAGGAGCGCCGCCATGCCGACCGACCGTCAGCTCAAGACCTTGACCACCATCCACCGCGCGGTGATAAAGATCAGCGGCGGCATCCTCGGCACAACCTTCAAAGGCATGCCGACGCTCACGCTGACCACCATCGGCCGCAAATCCGGCCGACCACACACCGTCGTCCTCACCGCACCGATCATCGACGGCGACACGATCGTCATCGTCGCCTCCCGCGGCGGTGATCCCATCGACCCGGCATGGCTGCACAACCTGCGTGCGAACCCCGCAGTCCAGGTTTCACTCGAGCACGGCCCGAACCGGCCGATGACCGCTCGCGTCCTGCCACCGGCCGAGCGGGACAAACTCTGGCCCGAGGTCATCGCAGCCCACCCCGGTTACGCCGACTATCAGGAAATGACGACCCGAACAATTCCTCTGGTCACCCTGACCCCACTCGCCGATGAGATCGATACTGCCGGCGATACGCTGGGCATTGTCGAAAGGGAGCGCCTGGCGCCGATGTTCGCGTATCCGCCGAGTGGATTGCACGCCGCTGATGACAGCCGATGATCCATTTCGGACCCGCCGCGACGCGGTCACACCCGTCGCGTCGGGGGCGCGTGGACTTGGCTGTCAGCGCGCTCCGCACGTCCCCGTCGGGGTGTACTGGCAGGGGTTCTCGGTGCGACCTCGGTACTGATCGTGGCCGTCGCTGTTGGAACGCGCTCCGTAGCCGTAGCCACTGTTGCGCTGACTGTGGTCATTGCTGTTCGGGCGCGTTCCCGCTCCGTAGCCGTGACTGCCCCCGGGACTGTGCGAATCCCGCGGGCCGGCCGAGGCCGCGAAGAGGTGCGGCGAGGCGATCGTCATCAGCACCAGCGCGATGCTGAACAGCGTCGCGACCACCACACGACGCACCGTCCAGAACTTCGTCGCGATCTCCATAAGCCATCTTCCCCTCAATTAACGTACCGCTATATAACGACACATTAATCGATGGTACGTCGCATGGGAAGGCTCCACCTCGGATTCGTGCACATCAAATCGCCCGCAACGGCCTCCGAACAGAACCTGCGACGATCAGCAAAGCGGTGCGGCCAAACCTGATCAATCAGACCGTGAGGACCATCCGGTATCGAGCCCGTCCCTGTTCCATAGCGGTGTATGCCTCGGCGGCTTGATCCAGCGGCCGTTGTTGGATTCGTGTGCGCACGCCGGATTGGACCGCGAATTGCATCGTTTCCTCGATATCGCGGGCGGTGCCGGAGGCGTGGCCGGTGACGCTGAGTCCGCGGGTGATCAGCTGCATCGGGCTGATCGGCAGTGGCTCGGCGGAGACCCCGATGGTGATGAGCTCACCGCGCGGTAGCAGCCCATCGACGGTTTCGGCCATGGCTTTTGCGTTGCCCACGGTCCCCAGGACAACGGACGCACCGCCGAGTCCCCGCAACGCTCGGCTGACCTCGCCGGCAGTCGAGTCGATGTAGTGGTGGGCGCCGAGGGCGCGGGCGTCTTCGGCTTTGTCCGCGCCGCGGGCGATCGCGATGGTTTCGAAGCCCATCGCGTTGGCGAATTGCACGCCGAGGTGGCCCAGTCCGCCGACACCCAGAATGGCGACGCGGTCGCCGGGTACCGCCCGGGTTTCGCGAAGCGCGTGGTAGGTAGTGACGCCGGCGCAACCCATCGGCGCGGCCTCGGCCAGGGAGAGCGCGTCGGGGATGCGGGCCAGCGCATTGGCCGGTACGGTCACCGACTCGGCGTATCCGCCCGGGTACTGCCAGCTGGGGACCTGCATGTTCCGGCAGTGGATGAAGTCGCCGCTGCGGCATGGGACGCATTTGTTGCAATGCCCACCGAACCAGCCCACGGCAACGCGGTCACCGACGACGTAGTTGTCGACGCCTGCGCCGAGTTCGGCGATGGTGCCTGCGATCTCATGCCCCGGTGTCAGCGGCCACGACATGTTCGGAAATGCACCGCTGACGAACGCACGGTCGGTACCGCAGATCCCGCACGCCGAAACCGCAAGCCGCACATGGTCGCGCGGCGGTGCTTCTGTTTCGACATCGACCAGTTTCAACGCCGCACCGGCAGATTGCACGTGAACAGCCTGATGAGTAGACATCGGTATCCTCGCTTTCCCTGGAGAGCGGCGTCGGGGACCTCACCAGAGCGGACCGAGGCAGCGGCGCCGGCAAATTCTCGAACGGTAATCGGCCAACCTGGATGCCATCTACGCTGCTATCGCCTGCAACGACAGTGCCGGCAGCACAACGGTCACGGTCGTGGCACTACCTGGGCGTCCCGCTGTGCAATGGCCGGCCGCCGAGTCGCACATCCCGCGCGGCGTCACTGCAGAAGGCACCGGCCCAAAACGATGCCGGTGGCAATCATACGTCTGCCGGTCTTGCCATCAGGTGACAATCGTCTTCGACACCGCCAGGCCGATGAACCAGCATCGTCGATGCCGACGGGAGCAACACGGGCTGCGAGCGGCCCACGGTCTCGACTGCTGACGATGTCCCGGTTTGTCGCCACGTTCAGTCCGAATTCGGCCGCAATACCGCCGCGCCGTACCAGTGGCAGATCAGCAGCGCCAACTCGACGTCCAGCCGGTCGTCGATGATCGGCCGCCCGCGCCGCGAAACCGCCCGCCCGACCCGGTATTTCACCGAGTTGAAATGTAGATCGAGCTCCGCGGCAGCCGCCTTGTAGCTGGAACCGGCGCCCAGGAACACCCGCAGTGTCTCGCGCAGCCGGGCATCGTTGTCGTTGTCGGCGGCCAATTCGCCGAGCACCTCACCCACCCATTCGCCGACCTCCGCGCTGCCACCGCCGAGCAAAGCCGCGGCCGACAGCCCCGGATCGCTCGCCGCGATGATCCTCGGTCCTACATCCCCGCGGGTCAGCGCGACCGAGCGTGCCCGCAGCGCATACCGATGCGATCGACGGAAGCCCGACACCCCCTGGCCCATGATGCCGATCGCCAGCCGCGGTGCGTCCGGCCGCTCGGTCGCGAAATCACGGACCTTGCCCACCGCATCGGACTGCTCGCACCGATATGGCAGCCAGGCCCACGCGCTCGTCCGGTCGGCGGCCCCGATCAGCGGCGCCGCCGCCGTGCCGACCGCCTCGGCCAGCTCACGGACGAAGCGTTGCAGCCGATTCAGCTCGTCACTGCTCGCACCGGCATCGGGATACCAGAGGATCAACGCCAGGTGATGCCAACGCAGCGGGTAGCGGATGGCTTCGGTCGCGGCATCGACATCGACCGGCTTCTTCCCCGACAGCACCTCGAGTACGCGCAGCGCACGGGCGCTGTTGCGGCTCTCCAGCCACTGCTCGCGCTCGGCCTCGTACACCGCGACGACCTGCTGGGTGATCCAGTCGATGTAGTCGAACATCGTGGTGGTGATCGCTTCCGCGACCGTGACACCATCGGCGGGCGCGATATCGCTGGCCCGCAATTCGGCGAAGATCAACTCGGTCATCCGCCGATGGCCGATCCGATAGGCGCGCACCAGGGCATTGACCGGAACCCCATGCTGGGCAAGGCGTCTGGCGTACTCGATGGCCGCCGTGGGAGCGTTGATCCGAGCGACCGGTATGTCGTGCTGCAGTGCGTGCAGGACGGTATCGACATTGCCTTCCACGCTGGCACCGAGCAGTTCGACGGTGCGGGCGTCGCCGCGTAATTCTGGGATATCGTCCTCGAGACCGCGCCGCAGGATCACGCTGATATCCGTCACCCGCTCGTTCATGCGGGCGGCGATCCCAGCGACATAGCGGCTCACATCGACATCACCGTCGCGACGAAAAGTCGTCACTCCCCAACGGTAGTTACTCGGCGGCTACCGCGCGGAAAATTGCGGTGTTGTGCTCCGGGGATAACACCGGCAGCGAACTGCGGATCGTGGAAATCAATCCGAATCAGCTGGCCCGGGCGGCGTATTCGGACGGTGTCCACCTTGCGGGTGATGGTGAGCAGTACGAGCGTGCTCGCACGGGCACTTCGGAGACGTAGCCGTCGATGATCGGTATTCCGTAGCTGCGTTCGAATTCGGCCAGCAGTTCGACGTCGGCCGGGGCCGCGCCACAGATGGCGAACCGTACCGATGCGGTGTTCGGCCGGATTTGGGAGGGCAGATCCGACAGCAGTGCATATGTGGTCGGGACCGCGGAGATGTATGTGGCACGGCTGCGCTCGATCCGGTCGAAGAACGTCTTCGGGCTGAAGGCCACGGTGGCGCGGCCACCGGCGAGCAGCGGCGACAACGTGCCGACCACGATGCTGTTGACGTGGCACAGCGGCAGATTCAGCAGGCTGTGGTCGGCCCCGTCGAGTTCGAATGCCTCGATCACCATTGCGCACATGGCGTTGAGGTTGGCGTGGTCGACCGTGACGCTGTTGGGTTTGCCTGCGGTGCCGTTGGTACAGATGAGCAGGGCCAGTGTGTCGTTGCGGGGCCGTGCGGGTTCAGCGACATCGGGGTCCGCGGCGGTGAGATCGTCGGCGGGGATGACGGCGTGCACCGGAGCGTCGGAAGTGGGCCGCTGCGCGGTGATCAGGACCTTGGCGCCCGTGTCGGTCAGCAGGCAGTCGGCTTCCGCGGCGGTCAGCGACGGGTCGATAGGGGTGACCGTGGCACCCACACGCCAGGTAGCGAACAGCGATACGACAAAGGCGGCAGTGTTCGGCAGCATGATCGCAACCACGTCGCCGCTCGACACTCCCGCGGCCCGCAGGGTAGCGGCGGCACGCCGCACAGCGTCGAGGAATCCTGTGTTGTTCAGGTCAGTGCTGTCGTCGGCGACGGCGGCCGCGTCCGGTGCGGCGGCCGCACGACGGTCCGGAAGAGTCGAAACATTCATTGGTGTCCTCAGTAGGGGTACAGGGAATGACGACAACGGTAGGAATCACGCTGCCGCTGGACACCGTCCTGCATGAACGAAATTCGCCGCGGGCGTTGTCACCGGAGGACAATGCCCACCTCGCATTGCCCCACTGTAGTAACGGGGAGGTAACTCTCGCCTGGTCAGTTATCAGGCTTGCAAGCCCTGAACCGGCTTGTGCGTGTGGGCTTCGATATCCGTTATGGCCGCGTGCAGCAGTTGGTGGGCCAGATCTTGCAGCGCGCGGGCGCAAGCGAGTTCATCGCCGATGGCGGGGACGTTCTCGTCGGCAGGATTGGTGTGAGCGGATCCGGCCGCTATCAGTGGCTCATCTGCGCGGCCGATCAGCTGGGCTTTTACTTTGGTCAGGCGGTCGAGTTCTTCGATCGCGATGGAGATGTTCCAAGTTTTCGACGGCATTCGCACTGCCCTCCAGATTCAGCGGGGACTGTGTCGCTTCACCTCCAATATCGCACCATCATGGCTCGCGCACACCATGCTCGGTTCGGCGATTTTGTCGACCATGCGCTCGTATCGGGGCGATACCCTTGGGCAGGGAGGTTTGGCGGAAAGGAAATAATGTGGGGCAACTACGACATAGGCCGCATCGCGCGTAGCCGCCGGCTGAGCGCCTGGCGCTGATCTCCGAGCGACCGATGTACGAGCCGACCGATCTGGTCGATCCAGCTGAGCGAACCCGCACAGCACTTGCCGCTGTGGTGGCACGGTTTTCCAAGGCTTGGGCGTCCGGGTCCCCACCAGACCTGTCGGCGTACCTGCCCCGCGAACCGGCTGAGCGGCGCACGATACTGATCGAACTGATCAAGATCGATCTCGAATACCGCTGGCTTCGCTATCACTTTCCCAAACGACTGATCGAATATCGTGCGGAATTCATAGAGCTGCAAGATGGTCCGCTTCCGGCCGAGCTGGTCTACGAGGAGTTCCACGCCCTGCGCCGCGGTTCGCACACAGCCGATGCGGCTACCCTCGCCGAGGCCACCGCCACGGCGGCGGGTCCCGATCTCGCACAGCTCACGAGCGACTACCGCAGCACGATGATCGCTCGTCCGAGTGCCCAAATCCTTCTCGACACCATCGATGTCGGCCACCATATCGACGATTTCGACCTCCTGATGAGGATCGGGGCCGGCGCCTTCGCCCAGGTGTATCTCGCGCGGCAACAATCAATGCAGCGGCTGGTCGCGGTCAAGATTTCCCATAACCACGGCAACGAGCCACAGACCCTCGCGCAACTGGACCACGAATACATCGTGCGCATCTTCGACCAGCGCCTCGTCGCCGACGGCGAGCTGAAGCTGCTGTACATGCAGTACCTACCCGGGGGAACGCTGCTCGACGTGCTGCGCCTGCAGCACTCGACGCCGCCGGAATACCGCAGCGGGCAACTGCTGCTCGATGCCATCGACAAGGTACTTGCCGATAAGGGCGAGGTTCGGCCAACGGAATCAGCTGTTCGGACCCGGACCGCCGCACTGACGTGGCCGGAGACCATCGCCTGGCTGGGCCGCCGACTCGCGGACGCACTGCAGCACGCGTCCGACCGTGGGGTATTGCATCGGGACATCAAACCCGCGAACGTGCTGCTGAGCGCCGAGGGAATCCCGAAGCTGGCTGACTTCAATGTCAGCTCCAGCAAACACCTCAAGGGGACGAGTCCCCTCGCGTACTTCGGCGGATCACTGGCGTACATGTCGCCCGAACAGCTCGAAGCCTGCCATCCGGACCTCCCGGCGACGGCCGCCGACCTCGATACCAGAAGCGACATATACGCGCTGGCCGTCATGCTGTGGGAGTTGCTCACGGGACATCGGCCATTCGCTGACGAAACCTGCGCGGGTGAGTCGGAGACATCGCTGGCCCGCATGCTCGAACTGCGGCGCAGACCCGTCGAGTCGACGTACCTGTCGGAGCTTCCGCCGGATTGCCCCGCGGCGTTGCGCCGAGTGCTGCTGAAGTGTCTGTCGCCCGACCGCGAAGACCGCTACTCCTGCGGTTCGGAATTGGCCCAGCAGCTCGACTTGTGCCTCGAAGAACTCGCCCGCGACCTTGTTTATCCGCCGCCGAACAGTTGGCGGACCCGGCTTTCGCGCTGGCCCACCCCCGTCCTGTGGTTGTCTTCGCTGGTCGGCGTCACCCTGGCTACGGTCTACATGGCTGTGCACGTCCAGGAGCTGATCAGAGAGCGGCTGCCCGATGCCACCAACTCGCAGCTCAACAAGGGTGTCATCATTTTCATCCTCTGCGCCTCGCCGCCAGCCATCCTCATCTACGCGTATATGTCGCGTGATTTGCTCGCGGTGCCTCGCGGCTTGCGCGCCGGTAGACGCTACGACGAGGCAAAGCTCGCACGAGTGCGGTCGCGAACACTGTTCTGGGGCGACCTGTGTGCGATGAACACCCTGCTGTTCGCGGTGTGCGCAACCGTGACGGGGGTGATGTTGCTTCGCTGGTTCACCGACCTACCGGCGCGGCTGATGGTCCACGCGGCCGCGACCGTTCTGGTGGCGGGCACCATCTCCGTTGCCTATACATTCTTCCTTTCCACGTTCTACGTCGTCCGCTGCGTCTATCCCATCTATCTGCGCCACGGCCGCACATCGGCGCACGACGCCGCCTATCTGCGTGCGCTGCGTCGCAGACTCACGGCCTATCTCGCGGTGACGGCGTCGGTGCCGCTGGTCGGGGTGCTGGCCGGATTCACCGCACTCGAACCCGAGGAGCTTCCGCTCGTGCGCGATTCGGTTCTGGGGTTGTGCGCGGCCTCCGGGCTGGCGTTCGTCGCCGCCTATTGGTTGTTCCGCAAGCTGGATGCAGACCTGCGCGCACTCGAGCGAGTGGTTTTGCAAAAGCCTGACTCTCGCTGAGAGTGCTCAGTGACCGGATTGCGCCCTCGCGTCGACTGGAAAACCACGTACGGAATACCGGACCGATCGCAGAACTCCGCAGCGTAGGATTCACCCCAGGGCTTGTCGAAAGGCGAGGTCGGGATGCATGAAATGGCTATAACCCAGTACCTTGTCGACGCCGTCTGCAAGCATGCGCAAGGGCGCCTTGTGCATGACGTGACGGTCGAGGTCGGCGCGCTGTGCGCTGTGGTGCCCGAGTCCATGCAGTTCTGTTTCGAGCTTGCCACCGAGGGAACGATCGCCGAGGGAGCAAAGCTGGACCTTCGCATTGTCGAAGGGACGGCGCATTGCCGGAACTGCGGGGCGGAATTCCTCCTGCCCGACCTCATCGTGCTGTGCCGTTGCGGCAGCGCCGATGTCGAGATAACCGCGGGGCGGGAACTTCGAATCGTATCGATGGAGGTGAGTGAGCGATGTGCGCAACCTGCGGATGCGAGGGCGACGGGGTCGCTGTGATCACCGTCGGACATCAGGACCACGATCACCCGCACGATCATGGCCACCATGAGCATGGTCCCGGGCATGAACACGAACACCCCCACGAACATGCTCTGACCACGCTGACCCTCGAACAGAAGGTGCTCGCCAAAAACGACGAGCTCGCCGCGGCGAACCGTGCGCGATTGCGTGAACGCGGGATCTTGGCGCTCAATATGACCAGTTCGCCCGGCGCGGGGAAAACGACCCTGATCGAGCGGACGATCCGCGAGCTCGACTCGGTTCCGGTGGCCGTCATCGAGGGCGATCAGGCCACCGTGCTGGACGCGCAGCGCATCGACGCAACCGGCTGCAAGGTCGTGCAGGTGAATACCGGCGCCGGCTGTCATCTCGATGCGGACATGATGCGACGCGCTCTCGACGCGCTGGATCCGGCGCCGGGCAGTCTACTGTTCGTGGAGAATGTCGGCAATCTGGTCTGTCCGGCATTGTTCGATCTGGGCGAGGCGGGCAAGGTCGTGATCATCTCGGTCACCGAGGGCACCGACAAGCCGTTGAAATATCCGCACATGTTTGCCGCGGCGGAGCTGGTGCTGATCAACAAAACCGATCTGCTGCCATACGTGGACTTCGATTCAGCGCGATGTGTGGAGTACGCGCAGTCGGTGAATCCCGGCGTAAAGATCCTTCCGGTATCGGCGGCCACCGGCGATGGACTGGCCCTCTGGTACGACTGGCTCACGGCCCGGCTAACCGTCGGCATACCAATACCTTGAAAGCCCTTGGCTCTCAGACCTAGACTCATGTGATCAGAGTCACACGCGGAGCAGTCGGCGTAGCTGACCAGAGAAGTATCCGCGTGCCCCCGCTGCGGAAGGTGGCAGTCCGATGCCAACTCAGGAAGCAGTAAAAGCCGAAGACACCTTGATCCACGTCCTCTGGATCAATGCGGGACTCAGCTGTGACGGCGATTCGGTGGCCCTCACCGCCGCCACACAGCCGAGCATCGAAGAGATCGCACTCGGAGCACTCCCGGGATTGCCGAAGATTGCCGTGCATTGGCCGCTCATCGATTTCGAATGCGGTCCGACCGGCGGCGCGGACGATTTCCTGGAGTGGTTCTTCAAGGGAGATCGGGGCGAACTCGAGCCGTTCGTTCTGGTCGTCGAGGGGTCGATCCCCAACGAGCAGCTGCACGAAGAGGGTTACTGGTGCGGCTTCGGCAACAATCCTGCGACCGGTCAGCCGATGACGACGAGCGAATGGCTCGATCGGCTGGCGCCCAAGGCAACCGCGGTGGTCGCCGCGGGCACTTGCGCGACGTACGGCGGTATCCACGCGATGGCGGGAAATCCGACCGGCGCGATGGGTGTCCCGGACTATCTCGGCTGGGATTGGAAGAGCAAAGCGGGCATTCCGATCGTCTGCGTGCCCGGCTGCCCGATCCAGCCCGACAATCTGTCCGAAACCCTTACATACCTTCTCTATATGGCCACGGGCCAAGCGCCGATGATCCCGCTCGACGATGCGCTGCGCCCGAAGTGGTTGTTCGGCGCCACCGTGCACGAAGGCTGCGACCGAGCGGGCTACTACGAGCAGGGTGATTTCGCCGAAGAGTACGGATCACCGAAATGCATTGTGAAGCTGGGCTGTTGGGGTCCGGTCGTCAAGTGCAACGTGCCCAAGCGCGGCTGGGTCAACGGCGTGGGCGGATGCCCGAATGTGGGTGGCATCTGCATCGGCTGCACGATGCCGGGATTCCCGGACAAGTTCATGCCGTTCATGGACGAACCGCCGGGCGGCAAGATCTCCTCGACCGCTTCCGGGCTTTACGGGTCGGTGATCCGCAGTCTGCGCCACATCACCGGCCGCACCGTCGACAAGGAACCGCGCTGGCGGCATAAGGGCGGGAAGCTCGAATCCGGCGCGACACGCACCTGGTAGGGAGATATTTCGATGACAGAGATCATTCCCGATCCGTCGCTTCGCAAGATCGAACCCGACGCCCTGGTCGAGATGGCCTGGGATCCGATCACCCGCATCGTCGGCAGCCTGGGCATCTACACCAAGATCGACTTCAACAGTCGCGAAGTGGTCGAGTGCCACAGCACCTCGTCGATCTTCCGCGGCTATTCGATTTTCATGAAGGGCAAGGACCCGCGCGACGCGCACTTCATCACCAGCCGCATCTGCGGCATCTGCGGTGACAACCACGCGACCTGTTCGTGTTACTGCCAGAACATGGCCTACGGGGTCAAACCACCGCCCATCGCCGAGTGGATCGTCAACCTCGGCGAGGCCGCCGAGTACATGTTCGACCACAACATTTTCCAGGAGAACCTGGTCGGGGTGGACTTCTGCGAGAAGATGGTCGCCGAGACCAACCCGGGCGTACTCGAACAAGCCGAGCGCACCGAGGCGCCGCACGCCGGTGACCACGGCTATCGCACCGTCGCCGACATCATGCGGGCGCTCAATCCGTTCACCGGCGAGTTCTATCGGGAGGCGCTGCAGGTCAGTCGGTACACGCGCGAAATGTTCTCCCTGATGGAGGGCAGGCACGTGCACCCGTCGACGCTGTATCCCGGTGGGGTCGGCACGGTCGCGACGATTCAGCTGATGACCGACTACATGTCGCGGCTGATGCGGTACGTGGAGTTCATGAAGAAGGTCGTGCCGATGCACGACGACCTGTTCGACTTCTTCTACGAGGCGCTGCCGGGCTACGAGCAGGTGGGTCTGCGCCGCACACTGCTCGGCTGCTGGGGATCGTTCCAGGATCCAGCGGTATGCAACTTCGACTACAAGGACATGGAGCAGTGGGGCCGTGGGATGTTCGTCACCCCCGGCGTCGTCGTGGACGGGAAGCTGATCACCACCTCGCTGGTCGATATCAATCTCGGCCTCCGGATCCTGTTGGGCAGTTCGTATTACGAGGACTGGACCGATCAGGAAATGTTCGTCGCGACCGATCCGCTCGGCAATCCGGTCGACCGGCGCCACCCGTGGAATCAGCACACCAACCCGAGACCGCAGAAGCGCGACCTGGACGACAAGTACAGCTGGGTGATGTCCCCCCGCTGGTTCGATGGCAAGGACCATCTCGCACTCGACACCGGAGGTGGGCCCCTGGCTCGCCTGTGGACGACGGCGCTGGCCGGGCTGGTGGACATCGGTTACGTCAAATCCACCGGATCCAGCGTGCAGATCAACCTGCCCAAGACGGCGTTGAAGGGCCCGGTCACCTTGGAGTGGAAGATTCCGGCGCACGGCAGCAACACGATCGAACGCGACCGGGCGCGGACCTACTTCCAGGCCTACGCGGCGGCATGTGCGGTGCACTTCGCCGAGCAGGCGCTCGCTGAGATCCGGGCGGGCCATACCAAGACCTGGGAACACTTCGAGGTGCCCGACGAGGGCATCGGCTGTGGTTTCACCGAGGCGGTGCGCGGTGTGCTGTCGCACCACATGGTCATCCGGGATGGCAAGATCGCCAACTACCACCCGTATCCGCCGACGCCGTGGAACGCCAGTCCGCGTGACTCCTTCGGTACACCGGGGCCATACGAGGACGCGGTACAGGGCCAGCCGATCTTCGAGGAGAACGACCGGGAGCACTTCAAGGGCATCGACATCATGCGCACGGTGCGCAGCTTCGATCCGTGCCTGCCCTGCGGGGTGCACATGTATCTGGGCAACGGCGTCACGCTGGACAAGGTCCATTCACCGACGCAGGCGCTCACCGCGGAATGACAGGTCGGGCCGACGACGGGAGGCACAGCGTGGATGGTGGCCCGCAGCAGCGAGCCAGACCGATCGACGACAACCAGTGGCGGGGCGCGGGTGATCGGATCGACACCCTGCTGGATGCCTGTTCGGCAGGCGGCCCGGTGGCGCGCGAGCGCGCCGAGCGTCTCGTGCGTGAGGTCGTCGACCTCTACGGCGCGGCACTCGACCGGATCACGGCCGGGCTCGACGACCGGATCGTCGAGGAGCTGACCCGCGACGATCTGGTCGCGAGCCTGCTGTTGGTGCACGGCCTGCACCCGCACGACGTGCGAACCAGGGTGGCGACGGCGCTGGACAGCGTCCGCCCCTACCTCGGCTCGCACGGCGGCGATGTGACGCTGATCGATGTCGCCGACGGTGTCGTGCGGCTCGAGCTGTCCGGCAGCTGTCGCACCTGCCCTTCATCGTCGGTGACGCTGGAACTGGCGGTGGAGGATGCGGTGCGCGCCGCCGCACCGGAAATCGAGGCCATCGAGGTGGTCGCCACGGCGGAAGAGCCGCAGGCGGGGGTGATACCGGCCGAAGCGCTGTTCGCGCGGGTACACACCGCTGATCCGCCTGCGGGCAGCTGGATCTCCGTCCCGGAGCTCGCGGACCTGGCGGCAGGCGAGGTCGGCGGGTTCACAGTGGCCGACGTGCCGGTACTGGCCTGCCGGGTCGGCGCGGACCTGTTCGTCTATCGCGACCGCTGCGCGGCCTGTGGGCGTTCGATGGCGGGGGCCGCGCTGCATCGCAGGATGGGAGCTCCGGCCGGCTCGGCGGTGCTGCGCTGTCCGGGGTGCCTGGCCCATTTCGACGTGGTGCACGCCGGAACGCGGCTGGACGGCGAGGGGCATCTCGAGCCGCTGCCCGTGCTGGTGCGCTCCGGTGAGATCTCGGTGGCGGTGCCCGCGGAGGTCAGCGGATGAACCAGAGTCTGCGCGCACTGCGTCGCATCGTGACCGATCCGCCCCTGCCCGCAGCGGCCGGCGAGCGGTGCGAAATGTGCGCCGAACCGATCGGTGCAGAGCACCGGCATGTGGTGGATATCGAAGGCAGGCAGCTGATGTGCGTATGCGTGGGCTGCTATCTACTGTTCACCGATCAGCAGGCCGCGCTGCGCTACCGGGCGGTGCCCGACCACTATGTCTCGTTCCCCGACTGTGCGATCGGCCAGGGCGAATGGGACGCCCTCGAAATCCCGGTCGGCCTGGCGTTCTTCTTCGTCAATTCGGCGCTCGGACGCACCGTCGCGTTCTATCCGGGACCGGCCGGGGCCACCGAATCCGAACTGCCACTGCGGGATTGGCGGGCGATGCTGGATCGCCATCCCGAACTCGACCGGCTCGCACCGGATGTCGAGGCCCTGCTCATCCGGATGCCCGAGCGCGGCGGTCCCGGCGCGGTCCTGCTGCTGCCGATCGATGCCTGCTACGAGTTCGTCGGACGGATGCGGATGCTGTGGCGCGGATTCGACGGCGGCAAGGAGGCCAGGGACTACATCACGGAATTCTTCACCACGATGTCGGCTCGGGCCCGGCCGGAGGTGGCGTGATGAGCCCGGCCTATGCGATGACCTTCGCGGTGCTCGAGGTGCGGCCGGAACCGTACGCGGTCGCCCCGAATCTGTCGGCGCGCATCGGCATCGCCGCGCTGGCCGAGGAGCCGGTGCACGCGATCGCGCTGCGCGCCCAGGTGCGCATCGAACCCTTCCGGCGCGGCTACTCCGACGCCGAAGGCGCGGGGCTGCTCGACCTTTTCGGCCCGCGCGAACGCTGGCACGAAACACAGAAGTCGTTCAGCTGGATGCACTGTGCCACCATGGTGCCCGGCTTCTCCGGCGGCGCCGAGGTGGAACTGCCGATGCCGTGCACCTACGACTTCGAGGTCACCGGATCGAAGTACCTGCACGCCCTGCGCGAGGGCACCGTGCCCCTGATCTTCCTGTTCAGCGGCACCGTATTCATCAGGGGGGAAACAGGTTTCGCGGTTCAGCAGGTGCCATGGGACCGCGAGGACAAATTCGACATGCCGGTCGCCGTATGGCGTGATCTCATGGACGCCCACTATCCGAACTCCGGCTGGGTGCGGTTGCGCCGGGAGAATGTCGAAGCGCTGGCCGCCTACAAGTCTTCGCACGGATTGCTCGGATTCGACGACGCGGTCGCGAAACTTCTCACCGAGGAGTCCACGTCGTGAACGCCGCCATGACCCGCGCCCGCGCCGTCGCCGACGCCGTGCTGTACGAGGGGTATCTGCTGTACCCGTACCGGTCGGACGCGCGAAAGAACCAGTCCCGCTGGCAGTTCGGCGTGCTCGGCCCGCGCGGCGCGGCCGCGGCCGGATTCGGTGAGGACGATTCACTGGCCGCCGAGTGCCTCGTCCGCGGGACCGGTGCCACGCAGATCACGCTCACCGCGCGGTTCCTGCAATTGCAGCGGCGAACGGTCGAACTGGACGGGACCGAGCGCGCCGAACTGATCGTCGACGGACGCCGATGGGTCAGTTGGGACGAGGCCGCCGAATGCGAAATACCCTGTGGCCCTTGGTCTTTGGTTGACAATGCGATGCCGATCGAGTTACCGGGCTGGCAGGCGGCCGAACCGATTCCGGGATCGACGGCGGGCACGGTGGTGCGCACTCGAGCACCGATCGAGGGCACACTCGAATTGACCGTCGCCCCCGAGGGCGACTATCGACGCATCGGAATACGGCTGCGCAACAGCGGCGGCGCGGCCACCAGTTCGGACGACGCCACCGCCCGCTCCATGCTCGGCGCCCACGTGATCGCCGAACTCGACGACGGTGAGTTCGTCTCGCTCCTCGACCCTGAACCCGGCGCCGAGACGGCCGTCGAGCACTGCACCCAGCACCGCTGTTTCCCGGTGTTGGCCGGGCCGCCCGGCCACCACGGCGTTGTCCTGGTGTCGCCGATCATCCTCTACGACCATCCCGAGATCGCCGAGCAGAGCGCGGGCCAGCTGTTCGACTCCACCGAGATCGACGAAATCCTCACCCTGCGCGTGCTGACGCTCACCGACGACGAAAAGGAACGGGCCCGCGCCACCGACCCGAGAGCGGCCGAGATCATCGACCGCTGCGAAGGGATGACGCCCGAGGCCATGCACGACCTGCACGGGCTGTGGCGCGAGCCGGCGCCGCGCCTGGTTCCCGAGGTGCCCGAGGGCGTGAGCTGGTGGGATCCCGCGGCCGACGGCGCGGTGCGCCCGGATTCCGACGCGGTCCCGATCGCCGGGGTGCTGGTACGCAAGGGCAGCCGGGTTCGGCTGCGCCCGACACGACGTGCCGACGCGCACGACCTGTTCTACGAGGGCAGGGCGGCGCGCGTCACCTCGGTGCACGCCGACGTCGACGGCGAAACGCACGTCGGTGTGGTCATCGACGACGATCCGGCGGCCGATCTGCACGAATGGTATGGCCGCTACCTGTATTTCGCTCCAGATGAGCTCGAACCGATTGTCAACGGCGACGAGTGAAAGGAATACGGTCATGGAAGTAGTCGGTGTGGTCGCCATCGCGGTGGTGGCAGTCATCGTCGTGGGCGGTGCGTATGTCGGCATACGGTCGATCCCCGACCTCCGGCGGTATATGAAGATTCGCCACATGTGAGATGAGCGCCCGCGTGCTCATTGCCGGGATCGGCAATATCTTCCTCGGCGACGACGGATTCGGCCCCGAGGTGGTCAGTCGGCTGCCCACGGCGTGGGAGGAGAACCAGCGGATCGTCGACTACGGCATCCGCGGGTTGCACTTGGCCTACGACCTGCTCGACGGGTGGGATGCGGTGGTGCTCGTGGACGCCTTGCCGAATACCGGCGAACCCGGACGCGTGCAGATCATGCGCGCCGAACACGAGTCGGGGGCGACGACGGCAATGGACGCGCACGCGATGAATCCGGAGGCGGTCTTCGCCGCGGTGCGCGCGCTCGGCGGTGTTGTCCCGCCGACCGTCGTCGTCGGTTGCCAGGTCGACTCGGTGGCCGAGGGAATCGGCCTCAGCCCTGCCGTCGCAGCGGCCGTCGCCCCGGCGGCGGCCGAGGTCACGCGCATCGCGGCGCAATTGCGCGCTGGACAGGAGGTGTGAGGATGTGCCTTGGCATTCCGGGGCGGGTCGTGGAGATTCCGGACGGCTACCACGGGCAGATCGCCGTGGTCGAGGTATCCGGGGAGAAGCGCAAGGTCAATATCGGTCTGCTCGACGCGGATCAGTCCGCCGCACCGGGTGATTGGGTGATCATCCACATGGGTTTCGTCGTCGAGAAGACCGATGCCGATGGCGCGGAGCGGGCAATGGCCGGGCTGCGTCTGCTCGGCAGCGGAGAACAGTCATGAGCGAGCGTAGCGAGCGCCTGATAAACACAGCCGCCTGGGCGGTCATGACGGAGCCGAGCGTCAGCGAGGCGCAGTCATGACCGCCGACCGCGTTCGCCGCCGCCTGCTCGTGCGCGGCGTGGTGCAGGGCGTCGGATTCCGGCCGTTCGTCTACACCACGGCCGTCGAACTCGCGCTGACCGGCAGTGTCGCCAACGACACGGATGGCGTCGTCATCGAGATCGAGGGTGCCGAGGCGTCGGTGCGGGAGTTCATTCGCCGGGTGCACGACTCCCCGCCGCCGCTGGCCGCCGTCGTCTCGGTCGAGCAGACCGCGGTCGATATCCGCGGCGGTACCGGATTCCGGATCGGGGACACCCGGCGCGGCGGCGCCGGACGCACCCTGGCTTCACCCGATGTGTCGATCTGCACGGACTGCGCGCGCGAACTACGCGACCCCGCCGACCGCCGCTACCGCCACCCCTTCGTCAACTGCACCAACTGCGGTCCGCGATTCACCATCATCGCTGGGCTGCCCTACGACCGCGAGCGCACGTCCATGGCCGATTTCGCTATGTGCCCGCGCTGTGCCCGCGAGTACGCCGATCCCGCCGATCGCAGGTTCCACGCCCAGCCCATCGCCTGCCCGGACTGCGGGCCCACCCTGTCCTACGTCGGCCCCGGCGATCCGGCCCGACCAATCGCCGCCGCGCGCGAATTGCTGTGCGCCGGAGGCATTCTCGCGGTCAAGGGCATCGGCGGCTACCACCTCGCCTGCGACGCCGACAACGACACGGCCGTGGCCGAATTGCGTCGCCGCAAGCGGCGCGGCAACAAGCCGTTCGCCGTCATGGTCGCCGACCTGGACGCCGCGGCGCGCATCGTGACCATCGATCCCACCGGTGCGGCCCTGCTGAGCGGTCCGCAGCGGCCTATCGTCCTGCTGCCGCGTGGCCAACGGCCCGTCGCCGACGCGGTCGCACCGGGCAACCCCGACCTCGGCGTCATGCTCGCCTACACCCCACTGCATCTGCTGTTGTTCGGCCTGCGCGGCGACCCACCCGGCCCCGACGTGCTGGTCATGACCTCCGGCAATCTCGGCGGCGAACCGATCTGCTACGACGACGCCGACGCCCGCACCCGCCTGGCCGGGCTCGCCGACGCCTGGCTCGGCCACAACCGGCGCATTCTCGTCCCGTGCGACGACTCGGTGGTGCGTGTCGTGGACGGCGCCGAGCTGCCGGTGCGTCGCTCCCGCGGCTATGCGCCGCTCCCGCTGGCGCTGCCCATCCCGGTGCCGCCGACCCTGGCGGTCGGCGCCGACCTGAAGAACACCTGCGCTGTCGCCGACGGACGGTACGCCTGGCTCAGTCAGCACATCGGCGACATGGACGATCTGGCCACCTTGCAGGCGTTCGACACGGCGCGATCCCACCTGGAGGAACTCACTTGCGTGAGCCCGACCCAGCTCGCCGCCGATGCGCACCCCGGCTACCGTTCGACCGCGTGGGCCCGCGCGAACGCGGCCGACCGACCGGTGCACACGGTGCAACACCATCACGCGCACCTGGCCGCGGTGATGGGCGAGCACGGGATCGATGCGAACGAGACGGTCCTCGGCATCGCCTTCGACGGCACCGGGTACGGACCCGATGGCGCGGTCTGGGGCGGTGAGGTGCTCGTCGCCGGATACAAGGGCTACCGGCGCATGGCGCACCTGTCCTATGTGCCCTTGGCGGGCGGCGACCTCAGCGTCCGCAAGCCCTATCGGATGGCTTTGTCGCATCTGCGAACTGCGGGCATCGAGTGGTTCCCCGGCATCGCCTCGGTCGACGCCTGCCCCGAAGCCGAGCGGGCCGTGCTCGCGCACCAATTCGACACCGGGCTCGGCTGCGCGCCGACCTCGAGCATGGGCAGGCTGTTCGACGCGGTCGCCTCCCTGGCCGGGGTACGCCACGTCGTCGACTATGAGGCGCAGGCCGCGATCGAACTGGAAGGTCTGGCCCGCGGGGCAGGCGGTGCGGCGGGACGGTACCGATTCACTTGGCACGACGGCGATCCCGCCCGAATCGATCCTGCCCCGGTACTCGCCGAGGTCGTCGCCGACGCCGCAGGCGGCGTATCGCCCGCTGTCATCGGCGCCCGATTCCACGCCGCCGTCGCCGACCTCGTGCACGACACCGCACGGCGATTCGCCGCGCCCGAGTCGATGATCGCGCTGTCGGGCGGTGTGTTCCAGAACGCGCTGTTGTTGTCGAGCTGTACCCGTCTGCTGCGGCACGACGGATTCCGTGTCATCAGTCATCGCCGACTGCCACCGAACGACGGCGGGATCGCGTTCGGTCAGCTCCTGGTAGCCGGTGCGGTGTGAGTGAAGGAGACAAGCGATGTGTCTTGCGGTTCCCGGAAGGGTGCTCAGCGTCAACGAACGCGACGGCACGCTGATGTCGGAGGTCGACTTCGGCGGCGTGCACAAAGACGTGTGCCTGCAATACATCCCGGACGTGGCCGTCGGCGATTACGTCGTGGTGCACGTCGGGTTCGCGATCCAACGCCTGGATGAACAATCCGCATTGCGGACGCTGGCCGAGTTCGAACATCTGGGCGTACTGAAGGAGGAGTTCGGCGACGGTTTCGCGCTCGCGGCGAAGCAGGCCGGTGTCGACAACCCCGAAGCCCCACAACCCGGGGCTGACAATTCCGACGCAACCGCGCCGGGCGCAACCGTCGACGACCAGGAGGCGAAGTCATGAAATACCTGGACGAATTCAGCAATCCCGAGCTGGCGCGGCACCTGCTCGACAGTATCCGCGCCACCACCAGCAAGCGCTGGTCGATCATGGAAGTGTGTGGCGGACAGACACATTCGATCATCCGCCACGGCATCGATCAGCTGTTGCCGGATCAGATCGAGATGATCCACGGACCCGGTTGCCCGGTGTGCGTCACCCCGCTCGAGGTGATCGACAAGGCACTGGAGATCGCCGCACGGCCGGGGGTGATCTTCTGCTCCTTCGGCGACATGCTGCGGGTACCCGGCAGCCACAAGGATCTGTTCCGGGTCAAGAGCGAAGGCGGCGACGTGCGGGTGGTCTACTCGCCGCTGGATGCGCTGGAACTGGCCAAGAACAACCCGGATCGGCAGGTGGTGTTCTTCGGCATCGGATTCGAGACCACCGCGCCCGCCAACGCGATGACGGTGTACCAGGCCCAACGGCTCGGCATCGAGAATTTCTCGCTGCTGGTCTCGCACGTGCTCGTCCCGCCCGCCATCGCGGCGATCATGGAGTCGCCCAGCTGCCGGGTGCAGGGATTCCTCGCCGCCGGGCACGTCTGCACGGTGATGGGCACCGGCGAATATCCGCCGCTGGCCGAGAAATACAAGGTTCCGATGGTGGTCACCGGATTCGAACCGCTGGACATCCTCGAAGGCATCCGTCGCACCGTGCTCCAGCTCGAGGAAGGACGCCACGAGGTCGAGAACGCCTATCCCCGCGCGGTCGCCGCGGCCGGGAATCCAGCCGCCAAGGCGATGCTCGAGGACGTCTTCGAGGTCACCGACCGGGCGTGGCGCGGCATCGGCGTGATCCCCCTCAGCGGCTGGCGGCTGTCGCCGCGCTACCGCGACTACGACGCCGAACAGCGTTTCTCGGTCGGCGATCTGCACACCGCCGAGTCTTCGGTGTGCCGGTCCGGTGAAGTGCTGCAAGGCTTGATCAAACCTCACGAATGCGCCGCATTCGGCAAGGAATGCACCCCGCGGAACCCGTTGGGCGCGACAATGGTTTCCTCCGAAGGCGCCTGTGCCGCGTACTACCTGTACCGGCGTCTCGATCTTCCCGCGGAGGCCGCCCATGCCTGACACCAACGGCAGTCGGGCAGCCGCATCTCCCCCGCTCGACATCGATGGTTGGGTCTGCCCCATGCCGCTGCGCGACGCGCCCAATATCGTGATGGGACACGGCGGTGGCGGTGCGATGTCGGGCGAGCTGATCGAGCACCTGTTCCTGCCCGCATTCGGCGCGGCCGCCGACGCCGAGCTCGGCGATTCGGCGGTGCTCCCTCTCGGCGATGTGCGGCTGGCGTTCTCCACCGACTCGTTCGTGGTCAAGCCGCTGGTGTTCCCCGGCGGCTCGATCGGTGACCTCGCCGTGAACGGCACCGTGAACGATCTGGCGATGTCCGGCGCCCGGCCGATGGTGCTCTCGACCGCGTTCATCCTCGAAGAGGGCACCGCGCTGGCCGAGATCGCCCGCATCGCCGAAGCCCTCGGCACCGCCGCGCTCGCGGCCGAGGTCCGGCTGGTCACCGGCGACACCAAGGTCGTCGACGCCGGGCACGGCGATGGCATCTTCATCAATACCGCAGGCATCGGACTGGTGCCCGAAGGCGTGGACATCCGGCCCCAGCGGGCAAGGCCCGGCGATATGGTGCTGGTCAGCGGTGAGATCGGACTGCACGGTATCGCGGTGCTGAGCTGCCGGGAAGGACTCGAGTTCGGCACGACCCTGTGCAGCGATACCGCGCCACTGCACGGATTGGTCGCGGCCATGCTCGCCACCGGCGCCGATGTGCACGTGCTGCGCGATCCCACACGCGGCGGCATGGGCGCCTCCCTCAACGAGATCGCCCGGGCCGCCAATGTCGGCGTCGAACTCGACGAACGGGCGATACCAGTGCCTATCGGGGTGCGCGATGCCTGCGGGTTGCTCGGTCTCGACCCGCTGTATGTCGCCAACGAAGGCAAACTCGTCGCGTTCGTATCCCCCGCCGATGCCGACCGCGTCCTCGACGCCATGCATGCGCATCCCCTCGGCGCGCACGCGGCAATCGTGGGTCACTGCGTTGCCGAGCATCCGGGGATGGTGGTGGCCCGCACCGCCCTCGGCGGCACCCGTGTCGTCGACCTGCCCGCAGGAGAACAGCTACCGCGAATCTGTTGAACCGGCGGTGGCTCCGCCGGACGAGTGGGAAAGAGTGGGACCGTGGCGATGCCGACTATCACCACGAGGCTGCGAGATGCCTGGGCCGGATTCGACGGCGGGCAGCGTCGCGGCATCCTCGGCATGGCAGCGACGATCGTCATCCTGCACATCGTGGGATGGGGGACGCTGCTTTTGCTTGTCGTGCCCGACGAGTACCTGGTGGACGGCGCGATATTCGGTGTCGGGCTCGGCGTCACCGCCTACACGCTGGGGATGAGACACGCCTTCGACGCCGACCATATCGCGGCGATCGACAACACCACCCGAAAACTGGTGGCGGACAAGCAGAAACCGCTCACGGTCGGCTTCTGGTTCTCCTTGGGGCACTCCACGATCGTCTTCGTGCTCGTCGGGCTGCTGGCCTCGGGGATTACCGCGCTGGCGCGAAACCTGGAAGACCAGGACTCGCGATTGCAGCGGTGGACCGGGGTGTTCGGCACATCGGTCTCGGGCACCTTCCTGATCCTCATCGGACTGCTGAACCTGGCCGCGCTGATCGGGATCTGGCAGGTCTTACGCGCTATGCGGCGCGGCGGCTACAGCGAAGCGCAACTCGAGCGCGCACTGGACTCGCGCGGCTTGCTCAACCGGGTTTTGGCGCCGGTCATGCGCATGGTGCGCAAGCCGTGGCAGATGTATCCGGTGGGGCTGTTGTTCGGCCTCGGTTTCGACACCGTCACCGAAGTGGGTCTGCTGGTGATCGCAGGCGGCGCGGCCGCCACCGGGCTGCCCTGGTACGCGATTCTCGTTCTGCCCGTACTGTTCTCGGCGGGCATGTCGCTGTTCGACGCGCTGGACGGTTCGTTCATGAACTACGCCTACGGATGGGCCTTCGCCGGACCGATCCGCAAGATCTACTACAACCTGGTGGTCACCGGGCTCTCGGTCGCGGTGGCCCTCCTGATCGGTGTCCAGGAGCTCATCTCCATCCTCACCGAGAAACTCGAGGTCACCGGCGGGGTGCTCGCCTGGATCGGGGGCCTCGACCTGGCCGCGATGGGCTTCATCATCGTCGGCCTCTTCGCGTTCACCTGGGCAGGCGCACTCGCGATCTGGCATTACGGCGACATCGAAAGCCGCTGGAGCGCAACGCTATCGGAGGAACCGACCTGATGGACGGTGTGGAGATGTTCGCGCGCTACGCGTACGCGCCCAACCACCTCGGATACTGCGGGCCAGAGCACACCGCGGCGCTACGTGACCGCGATGGCGAACGCGTGCGGGTGCTGGCGCGCGGCTTCTCCGGCGCATGGCCGTACCTGCGGGCCATGTCGCGCCTGACGGGCGTCACCGACCCGCTCGACGAGCGACTGGTGGCGTCCTATTGGCTGGGTGGGGGCATCGGCGACGAACTCGACGGTCCCGAATTCCTGGCCGAGCTGCTGCGACTCATCGCTCCGATCGCGGGTGTGTACTGGTCCCATCTGGGGCCCGCCCTCGCTCCGGAGGCGGCCGCGAACCACAGCTTCCACGTCTTCGGCGTCTACCCGTGGACCAGGCTGCTGCCCGTCGCCGGCGGCGACCAGCCCTTGGAAATCCTCGACAACTGCCGCATCACCGCCGCGACGGTACTGGATCGCCACCGCGACGACCTCACGGTCGGGATCAGCCGGTTGCGCTGGGACGGCGCACGCCTATCACTGTCGGAGACGACACGCCGAACCATCCCGGTGTGGACCGACGGCTACGCCGCGCTCCCTGACGCGGCGCCGGGGGACGAAATCGCGCTGCACTGGGGACAACCGTGCGGGCGGTTGACCGCCGAGCAAGTCGACGACCTCACCAACAGCACAGAACGTCAACTGCGCGTGACGAACCGACGCCTGGCGGCCATCGACGGCTTCGGCTGAGGACTCTTCTGAAGGATGGTCATCGCTCCGAGGCGGTCTTCGGGGTGGCGGTGATGATCTCGAGTACCGCTGCGACCAGTTGGCCGTCGGGGTCGCAGAGGCGCGGGAGCGATCTGCGACTCAACAAGAGAGATCCGAGAGTGAGGTCTACCAGTTCGGCACCGACCTGCGCGGCGGAGCTGCGGCCTTCCGGCTCGAACCACGTCCACGCCCATTGCGCGGCACCGAAGATGAGCAGGCTCCGGATGCTGGTATCGACAGGGCGGAACTCACCCGACGCAATGCCCGCATCGACCACGCTGTGCAGGATTCCGATGTAATCCCGGCGCAGCTTGCGCCCCTCGGAATCTTCAGCCTCCTGCGCGAGCCGCGCGACCTCACGCTGGAAGGCGACGGTCCGATTCCGATCGTGCACCTGATAGAGCATGGCCGCGTGCAACAGCCCGGCGAGCTGCTCGGTCGGCGTGGCGAACTTCGACACAATCCGCTCGGCCTCGCCGATCCGCTGCCGCATGTAGGAAACATGCAGAGCTTCCAACAACCGCGCCTTCGTGCCGTAGTGATGCACGATCAGGCCCTGAGAGATGCCCAACTCGCTTGCGACACCACTGAAGCTGGTTCCGTCGTAGCCCTTCTCGGCGACATGGCGCGTGAAAATATCGAGAATGGCGCCCGACTTGCCCGGTCCCGTCGCACGCTCACCCACTGGTCCCACCCCTCCTCGGCCAAAATTTCCGGAAACTCTAGCACCCACCGACTGCTCGACCAGTCGTTGACTGAGTGCGCAGTCAGTATTAGCATTATGCGCCGAGACGCAGCGCCGCACTCGCCGCATCAACCATTCATCTCGAAATAGTCGAGCAACAACCTATGATCCAGCACGCCCACCCCGCCGAGGCCGTCATCGAACGACGAGCCTCCGAGCAGTTCACATGACCAGCCTCCGCGATAGCGCCGACGACATCGCCACGCGCATCGCCCGAGGCGGCGACCACTACGTCGGCATCTGCCGCAGATGGTGGTCAGCAGCGCCGTGAGCACTATGGACGCAGGCATAGCGGCACCGGAGGATAGTGCGATCGATGCGGCATCGGTGCTGTCGCCGGATCAACTGCTGGCCGCGATCGCGGGCCGTCTCACCGAGCCGTTCCCGATGGTCGCGTGGGCGAGAGAACTCGGCGACCTGCACGCTGCCCTGATTTCGGCGGTTTTGAATCCGCAACGGCATGCACCCGAAGTCACCGAGACGGCCCTGCATGCGGATATCGCGAAGGTCATCGACAAGATCAACTCTTGGGCGGCGTCCTACGTCCGTCACAGCCGCTGCGCCCGCCGCCACACCCACACCTTCGGTGAGGTGATCAGTCATGTCGCGAAGACCTACGCCGAGGCGTGGTGGACGGTGCTGCACGCCGACTGCGAGGAGCTCCGGCACTCGGCATGGGTCCATCTCAGCGAGGTCCGCGACGGCTACGAGCACCTCATCGGCGATATCCGGGCAGGCCGCGTCCAACTCCCACTGGGCTGGCGCGGCATCCGCCACACCCGACAAACCGACAGCACGGAAACCTATGCCGACGTGGCGGTCCAGGCCGAGCAGTAGCAGGCGGCCGAACATCGGCGCAGCGTGCGGGAATCGCGGTAGCGTGCCGCCTGATCACCGCTGCCCCGAGCAACACGACGCTGACAGCACGGTCCGAAGCGCTGGCGTGCGCAGAGAGCGATATCTACCTCCGGTTGTCTGTTCAGGTCTCTCGCATTGGCCGCGAACCCGGTAATGCATTTCGACAGCGGCGCCAGCCGGGCCGGCTCACGAGATCTCCCGTAGCGCGGCTACCGGGCATGAGTCCACGGCCGTGCGGGCGACGGTCACGAGATCGCCGGGCACATCGGCGCCTTCGAAACGGTAGATGAGCTCGGCGTTGTCATCGAGGCTGAATACCTCGGGTGCCTGTGCGGCGCACAGACCGTGTCCCTCGCACCGGGGGTAGTCGACGGCGATCTTCATGATGGATTCCCTAAGTTTGTAAGTGTCTGGGGTTGGTGCCCTGGATGCCCAGGGCGGTGGGGTGTAGCTGATGATTGATTGCAGCTGTTGTGGCTCGCGAGGAATGGCTGCCCCACTGCGCTGGACGCTCCGGCCTCTGATTGAGATCTGATGCGGTTCGTCGCTGGTTAGGGACCTGATGGCGGGGCTGTCCACGGGCTTCGGTTGCGTGAACGGAAGTGTGAGAGTGGCTCTGCGCCAACGGATCTGGATCGGCATCGATGTCGGCAAGATTGGCCATCATGTGTGCGTGGTCGACGAGAGCGCCTGGTCGCGCGACTGTGCACCCCGGCCGAGATCCGCGACGCCGGAATCGACGGTGTCACAACATATCTCACCGAGAACGGCGCTTGGCGCAAAGGTATCGACGCGATGGCCGCGCAGGCGGTCGCCGCGGCCGGAACCCAGGACATCGCCGTGCCCGGCGAGGCCACCACCGCCACGCTGATCAAGCGGCTCGCGGAAAAGCTGCTCGACCTCGACCGCGAGATCAAAGACCTCGACAAGCAGATCACCACCCGCTTCCGCGAACACCCGCAGGCGGGCATCATCGAGTCGCTGCCCGGCATGGGCCCGCACCTGGGCACCGAGTTCCTCGTGAGCACCGGCGGCAACGCCGTGGCCGAGTTCGCCACCCCAGGCCGGCTGGCCTCCTACGCCGGGCTCGTGCCCGTGCCACGCGATTCCGGCCGGATCAGCGGCAACCTGCACCGGCCCAAACGCTACAACCGCAGACTGCGGCGCGTGTTCTTCATGGCTGCCCTGTCCTCGATCAAGAACGAGGGACCCTCGCGAATCTTCTACCAGCGCAAACGCACTGAACGACTCATTCATACCCAGGCTCTCCTAGCGTTGGCCCGGCGCCTGGTCGACGTGTTGTGGGCACTGTTGCGCGACAACCGCCCTTTCGACACCAAGCCCCCGAGCGTCAACGGAGTCCCGATCGCGGCTTGACATCGTCATTGAGATTCCTCTATCGGGCTGGAATGAGTTGCAGCGGAAGGCGTTCGAAGCGGTGAATGATGTTGTTGATCGCCCATTCGGGTGCACCGGCGATCTCGATGCGATCGACATGCTCGACGAGTGCGGCGAGCATGGCGTGGGTTTCCAGCCGCGCGAGACCTTGCCCGGCGCAACCGTGTATGCCGTGACCGAAGCCGAGTTGGCGGGTGGCGTCGCGGCGGATGTCGAAGGTGTCGGGGTCGTCCCATTCCAGCGGGTCACGATTGGCCGAGGAGTAGATCACGACCACGCGTGAGCCCGCTGGGATGCTGGTTCCGGCGATGTCGGCATCATGAATTGTCTTGCGGGAGAACGCACGTAGCGGTGATTCGAATCGCACGACCTCGTTCACCGCGTTCGGTATGCGGGTGGGATCGTCCTTTAACATCTGCCACTGCTCGGGGTGCTGCGCGAAAAGGTACATGGCGCTGGCGATCGCGCTGATCGTGGTATCCAGAGACGGGGCCAGGTAATCGACGAGCAACGCAGGGCATTCGGCACGTGAAAGCTTGCCCTCGTCGCAAGCCTGCAGCACTTCCTCCCCCACGCTGCCCGGCAGCAGATCCCGCTCGCGGGCGAGCCGCTGCGTGAATTGCATCATCCCGATGCCCGACGGTGCGGTGCAAACAGACTGCCGATTCAGTGGCCCGAGCGCGTCGAATGTTGCTCCCGCCCACCGCAGCAAATGGTCCCGACCATGCTGGGGCCAGCCGATCAGATCCGGCACGACCGACATCGGCAGCGCGGCCGCCAATTCGACACCATCGATACGTCCCCGCGCGACCACCTGCTCGACGGCCGCGGCCGCCTGCTGGTCGATCGATTCGCGCATCGCTCGCAGTCCCCGCGGGGACAACCGGCGGGCCAGCAACGCGCGGCGACGTTTGTGATCCTCGCCGTCGCTATTGAGCGTGGTGCCCTTCGAGAGCCGGTTGGCCACCGGGTTCAACCCGACACCGGCTCCGGAGACGAATGTCCGATCGTCGAGCAGGACGGCTTTGCATTCGACATAACGCGGCAGCGCATAGGCGCGCTGCCTGGCCAGCCACACCACCGGCCCGAGCTCGCGCAACCGCGCATAGTGCGGATAAGGATCGAGAATGCCCTGGCGCGAATAGATATCGGGCCGGTAGACAGGGACGTTGGCTCGACTACGCATCAGAACCCCTTTTCGCGCGGTCATAGATGCGCACCGAATACGGTCACGACATAGGCGATGGCCAGTACACCGGAGCCGACCGACGGCGCGTACTCGCCAGCGCTCTCACCGGCCTTCACATGGGTGATGACAGCGCCGATCATCAACAGCACCAGCCCGATTCCGGCCGCCGCCCCGAGCGGCCACCACACCGTCCCGGCCAGCACGCCCAGCGCCCCGGCGATCTCGAGTACGCCGATGCCGCGGAAGGCGCTCACCGAGTAGCCGAAATGTTCGGCACGCTGACGCATCGGCGCCAGGGCCAGCACCTTGACCGCGCCGAGCGGCAAAAACCCGATCGCCAACAGCACGGCGAACGTGATGGATGCGACTGTCATCGACCCACACCTACTTTCCAGTGACTATCTGACGATATCATCACTCACGAAGATGCAGTCAGTCAAGGATTCTGAATATTTCGTCAGCACGACCGACATAGGACGACGTCGACCTAGCGCCCGCATCAATCGAATGTGACGAATTCGTCAACTTCTTTCAAGTGACTCTGCCATCATGAGTGCCGATATCGTCAGTTACCTGAAAGGAGTGGTCGATGCTCGGCTATCGCCACCCGCATACCGACCTACCGTGCGAGCGCGGCGCCGAACGCAGGGGCGAGGCGCGGGCGGGGCGGCGCGTCCTCGGATTCGTCGCGATAGCCGTCGCCGCGGTGTTCGCGGCGGTCGCGGCACTGCTGCCGATTCACACCGCGGATGCGCTGATCAAGGTTCCCGCACCGATTCGGCAGGTGACGATGGCGGTCGGCACCGGCGCAGTCCTGGACCTCGATCTCCTGATGCAGGGCAAGGTGCAGATCCAGTCGAAGGTCCCTGTTCAGGTGTCGTCTTTGGTGACCAGCGTCGAGCCAACGGATTCCGACAGCGTCACGCTGCGGGTCGCGCAGCAGACATCGAGGCTGGATCGCCAGGGGCAGGCCGGGTTACTCGACGCACTGGTCGATCAGGTGAGCATCAGCCGCACGAGCGGGACACCTCGGCGCGCCCCCGCACAGACGGTTTTCGAGCCCGGTCAGCGTCCACTCGAGACGGTCCGCAGCGGATTCCAGTACAAGTTTCCTTTCGACACCGGCAGGCACGACTATCCGTACTTCGACGTCATCTCCCAACAGGAGACACTCCTGCGGTACGTCGATGACAACACCGTGCGAGATCGCTTGGGCCTATTGCATTTCCGCTCGCAGGTACCGCCGGTCGACCTCGCTCCCCTGCTGCCGATGCGAGGCGAGATCACACTGCCCGCGGAATCGATAGGACGAGCCGGCGACCAGGAGGTGACGATGTCTTTGTACTACTCCGCCACCCGCGACATCTGGGTCGAGCCGGTGACCGGCGCGGTCATCACGGTGAGCGAATATCAGCACCGCTATCTGGCGACGGCGCCCGACGACCCCGCTGCCGTCACCGTCTTCGACGGCACATTGCAGTTCGACGAGCAGTCCGTCCACGAGATGACCGGCCAGGCTCGCGACGCCCGCAGGCAAATCGCCGCATTGCACGTCTACGGGCCCATCGCCGCCGCGATAGCCGCGATGGCGGCGTTGACCTTCGGCATCGCGCGCCTGAGAACACGGCATTGACCACACCCGTCGGAATCCAGGCCAACGATCGCCTCGCCCAGGACGAGAAGAACTTCATCGACCTCGCGCAGTCCTCCTACTTCGTGACCGAGAGCACGTGCTACTCGGTTAGCGGGCGTCAGGCACACCGGCAATGTCTTGTGGCACTTCGGCTTCGGCGTCGTGACCGAATCGGTGTTCGAGTTCGACGCCCTCGATGTCGAGGTCGGGGACGTAGCGGGCGAACCAGCGCGGGTGGTACCACATGCGGTTTCCGATGATGGCCATGACCGCGGGCACCAGGGTCAGCCGGACGATGAAGGCATCGAGCAGGACACCGACCGCCAGGGTGAACGCCAAGGGTTTGACGATGGGATTGTCGGTGGTGGTGAAGGCGACGAATACCGCGCACATGATCAGCGCCGCGGCGGTGACCACGCGCGCGGAGTGCGCGACGCCGTTGCGCACCGAACTGATCGCCTCGCCGGTCCGCGTGTACTCCTCCTTGATCCGGGATACGACGAAGATCTGATAGTCACTGGACAGGCCGAAGATGATGGCCAGCGTGATGATCGGCAGGAAGCTCAACGTCTGCGCCTTGGTAACATCGAAAACGCTTGCACCCCAACCCCATTGGAATACCGCGACCTGTGCGCCGAGGGCGGCGAAGACCGACAGGATGAACCCGACGATCGACGACAGCGGGACCAGAATCGTGCGGAACGCGATCGTGAGCAGTACCAGCGCCAGACCCACGACGACCGCGAGGAAGATGGGCAGCGCCTTGGCCAACTGGTTCGAGGTGTCGATGTTCGCTGCCGTCGTGCCACCGACGAGATAGGTTGCGCCGGTGCCGCTTTCGATGCTGTCGCGATCGTCACGCAGTCGGTGCACCAGATCGGTGGTCGCGGAGTCGTTGGGACCGGTCTTCGGGATGACCTGGACCAGCAGCAACCCGTTATCGGAGCCGGCGGGCTGGACGGCGGCGACGTCGGGCACCTGCCGCAGTCGGCCCATCAGTGTTTGTGCGGCGTCGGGGCTGGTAGCGGCCGACAGGTCGGTGACAACCAGCAGGGGTCCGTTGAAACCGGGGCCGAACGACCCGCTGACGATGTTGTACGCCTTGCGGGCGGTGCTCGACTCCGATTGCGTTTCACCGCTGGGCAATCCGAGATCCATGTGCGTGGCCGGGATGGCCAGTGCGGCGAGAATGGCGATACCGAGAACCAGCATCGGAATCCGGAATCGGGTGACGAATCGGCCCCACGCGTGCCCGAATGTGCGTTCGGGCTCGTAGGCGGCGATGCGCGCGACCTCCTGCGGCTTGCCCGGGTGCAGCGGCGGCGAGATGAACTTGGCGACCATATCGCCGGCGAAGCCGAGTAGCGCAGGCAGCAGTGTCAGTGCGACCAGCATGGCGACCAGCACCGCACCCGCGGCGGTCAGCCCCATGACGGTGAGAAAGGGAATGCCCGCGACCGCCAGCCCGCACAGTGCGATGATCACGGTTATCGCCGCGAACACGACGGAGCTGCCCGCGGTTCCGACCGCGAGCGGAATCGACTCGGCCGCAGCCATTCCCAGCACGATCTGGTGTCGATGCCGCGACAGGATGAACAGCGCGTAGTCAATGCCACAGGACAGACCGAGCATCAGCGCCAGCGACGTCGCCGCCGAGGCCACATCGACGAAGGCGGCCACGCCCAGAATCCCGGTGAGCCCGATACCCACGCCCACCAGCGCGGTAATGATGGGCAGTCCGGCGGCGACCACCGCGCCGAAGGTGATCAGCAGAATGATGAATGCCGCGACGATGCCGAGAATCTCCGGGGTATGCGGGATCTCGGCTGTAAAGCCCGGATAAACCGCACCGGAGAATTCCACTGTGAGACCGGCATCGCGAGCCGAGTCGGCGATGCGATCCACCTCGTCGAGAGTGTCCTCGCCGACCTCACCCGCCGACACCGCGAACTGCACGCTGCCCAATGCCACACGCTGATCCGGCGACACCGCCTGCGCCTGGAACGGATCGACGACCGCCGCGACCTGCGGCTGTCCCTTCAACCCCGCCATTACCCGTTCGATCTCGGCGGTCACCTGCTGGTCGGTCACCTTGGCCATGCCGGGGGTTTCAAAAACAACCTGCATCTGCGCGCCACTGAACGCGGGCATCCGCTGCTGCAGCAATGACACGGCATCCTGCGACTCGGTGCCGGGAACGGTGAAGTTGTCGTTGGTCTTGCCACCGGCGCCGGCGGCGAAACCGATCGCACCGACCAGCACGACGATCCATAGCGCCAGCACCCACCAGCGGCGACGTACTACGACCTGGCCGAGGGCGAATAGATACCGGGACATACGGGTCCTCTCACGGAGCCACCGATTGACACATCAGCAAAGCGATCACGCACAGCACCGGTACGATAACACGACAACTGATGATTTCCTCATAAACGCAGCAATGGTCAGCAACCCGCGACCGATCTGGGCTCAGCCCATCTCTGGCACAGGTTGAACAGTTCTGTTCAACTCGATCTCGGGGACGTAGTGGGTTTGCCCACGAACACATTGCGTTCGTGGGCCTCGGCCCGCGACAGGTGTCAAAGCGCCGCGTCGTCGAGTTCCATTGCGGTGCTGTCGATATCAGAAACGACCGCCCGGTCGGCGCCGAGGCGGGGCAGGACGGTCTTGGCGAAGAACGAGGCGACGGCAACCTTGCCCTCATAGAAGCTTCGGTCGCCGGTGCCGGAGTCGAGCGTGGCGAGCGCGATTTCGGCGGCAGCCAGCAGTCGCCAGGCAACCAGCAGGTCGCCGACGGCGAGCAGGAACCGCACTGAAACCAGGCCGATCTTGTACAGCTCGCTCGGCTGCTCCTGGGCTGCCGACAAATGCTGGGTCAGCTTGCCGACCATGTCCTGTACGTCGTCCAGCGCAGAGCCGAGCAGAATCTTCTCGGCCTTTAGACGACCCGAGTCGGACGCCGCGGTTTCGCGAATCTTCCCGGCCAGATGGGCCAGCGCCACACCACGGTCGCGAGCGATCTTGCGGAAGAAGAAGTCCTGCGCCTGAATGGCGGTGGTGCCCTCGTACAGCGAGTCGATCTTGGCGTCGCGAATGTACTGCTCGATGGGATAGTCCTGAAGGAAGCCCGAACCGCCGAAGCACTGCAGTGATTCGGTGAGGTATCGGAATGCGCGTTCGGAGCCGACGCCCTTGACGATCGGCAGCAGCAGCTCGTTGACACGTTGGGCCAGATCCGCGTCCGCTCCCGAAACATGCTGGGCCGCAACAGCATCCTGATGAGCTGCGGTGTAGAGGTACACCGCACGCAGGCCCTCGGCGTATGCCTTCTGCAGCAGCAGTGAGCGGCGCACGTCGGGGTGGCGGGTGATGGCGACCTTCGGCGCGGACTTGTCGGCACTGCGCGCCAGGTCGTTGCCCTGGATGCGGGTCTTGGCGTAGTCGCGAGCATTCAGGTAGCCACTCGACAGTGTGGCGATCGCCTTGGTGCCCACCATCATTCGAGCCTCCTCGATGACGTGGAACATCTGCGCGATGCCGTCGTGCACCTCACCGAGAAGGTATCCGACGGCCGGGGTGCCGTGCCCGCCGAACGTCAGTTCGCAGGTGGCCGATGCCTTCAACCCCATCTTGTGCTCGAGGTTGGTCACATAGACCCCATTGCGGTCGCCGGGTGCACCGGTCTGCGGGTCGAAGTGAAACTTCGGCACCAGAAACAGGCTCAAGCCTTTCGTCCCCGGCGCGGCACCGACCGGGCGAGCAAGCACCTGATGCACGATGTTCTCGAACAGATCGTCGGATTCGGCCGATGTGATGAACCGCTTCACGCCCTCGATATGCCAGGTGCCGTCCGGCTGCGGGATCGCCCTGGTGCGCGCGGCCCCGACATCGGAACCGGCATCCGGCTCGGTGAGCACCATGCTGGCACCCCAATTGCGTTGCACGGCAAGCCTTCCCCAATGCCGCTGCAGGTCGGTGCCGGAGCGATGGACGTGCATGGCCATGCTCGGTCCGGTGAGGTACATCCAAACCGCCGGCTGCGCCCCCAGTGCGAATTCCTGGATCGCTCAGGACAGCATCTGCGGAGCGGGCACACCACCGACCGCCTCGGGCTTGCCCACGCGCCACCAGTCGCCGTCATACCAGTCGCGCACCGATTTCTTGAACGACTCGGGTAGCCGAACCGAATGCGAAACCGGATCGAAGACCGGCGGATTGCGATCGGCATCGGCATAGGACTCCGCAAGCGGCCCCTCGGCCATCCGGGCGGCCTCGGCCAGCATCACCCGCGCGGTCTCCCCGTCCAGATCCCCGAACTCTCCAGACCGCAGGACGACATCCAAACCGAGCACTTCGAACAGGTTGAACTCGAGATCACGCACGTTGCTCTTGTAGTGGCCCACCGGCCGTCCACCTTTCCCAACCAACCCACCGAAGCGTCAGCAGGTGACTAATTATTCGCAATTGATGATTCTGTCACAAACATCCGTCGCCAACCCGCCGTAGGCCACGGATGCCGCCGAAGCAGAATCCGCTGTCGCACGAGTTGTGCTGTGCGAGTGACGATTCAGCTGGTTGCCGACGTCTCAGCCGACCGCCACCGGCTCTTTGATCGCATTCGAAGTTTGACCAACGGTGGACCGCCGCCGCCGCCCCGGGAGCAGCACCGCGACACCGAGGGTGCCGACTGCGAGCACGATCGCCGCGATCAGGCTGGTGTGCGAAACCGCGTGGGCGAATGCGGCATCCGCGGCGGACACCAGTTGTGCGGCCTGTTCGTGCATTCCGGCCGCGTCGACGCGTTGGGCCACCATGAGGGCGCCGCCGATGGAATCCTGTGCCACCCCAGCCGCTTCCGCAGGCAGATGGCCGGTGACGGCGGGACCGATCTCGTCGCTGTACGAACTTCCCAGGAGCGAGCCGAGGATGGCGATGCCCAACGTGCCGCCCAATTCGACGGAGGTGTCGTTGACCGCACCACCCACCCCGAGCAGGCGTTCCGGGAAGGCGTCCATGATCGTGTCGGTGGCCGGTGAGACGCTCAGGCCGATCGCGAGGCCCAGCAGCACGAGCGGCCAGGCGAACGCGGCGTAGCCGGATTCGGCGTCGACCCGGGTGAGGACCACCAGGGCGAGAATGCCGAGCAGCATGCCTGTCATGACCATTGTGCGCAGCCCGAGGCGCGGAGTCAGCACACCGGTGATCGCCGAGCCGACGAAGACCGCGCCCGCCAGCGGGAGCAGCCGCACACCCGTCTCGAGTGCGTCGTATCCGAGCACGAACTGCAAATGCTGGGTGACGTAGTAGATCGAACCGAAAGCGGCCAGGAAGAACAGCAGCACAGCGAGATTCGCACCGGCGAAGGCGCGGTTGCCGAACTTGCGGATGTCGAGCATGGGGTTGGGATGACGCAATTCCCAGATGACGAACCCGGCGGCGGCAATGGTGCCCACGATGCCCGCGACCACCGCGGATGTGTGCCAGCCGTTGCGGGGACCCTCGATGATCATGTAGACGAGCGCCGCCACGGCGATCACGGACAATCCGCCGCCGGGCAGGTCCAGCCGCTGTGTCGTCTGCGCACGCGATGGCGGAACCAGCGCAAGGGCGGCGACGGCGGAAACGATCGCAATGGGAACATTGATGAGGAAGGTCGACGCCCAACCGTTGTCTTCGAGCAGCCAGCCCGCCACCAGCGGGCCGATGGCGATCGCGAGACCGGTGGTGGCCGTCCATATCGTAATCGCCGCGGCGCGTTCACGTTTCGGGAACGTCGCGACAAGCAGCGAGAGCGTGGCAGGCATGATCATCGCCGCCGCGAAGCCCATGATCGCGCGGGCGGCGATCACCCACTCGGCACTGTCGACCGCCGAGCCCAGAACCGCGCCGGCGGCGAAGATACCGAGGCCGAGCAGCAGCATGCCACGGCGGCTGTATTTGTCACCGATCGCGCCCATGAGCAGCATCAGCGCGGCATAGGGGATGGTGTAGGCGTCGATGATCCATTGCAGGTCCTGACTGGACAAGCCCAGGTCGATGGTCATATCGGGGGCGGCAACGAGCAGCGAGGTGTTGGTCATGACGCCGATCAGGACGCTGAGGCACAGCACCGCGAGCGCGGCCCATCGCCGGCCATAGACCGTGCCCGGTTCAACGGGCGTGGTGACGAGCAGAGACATTTTCGTTCCTCTCGGTAAGTTGCACACCTATGTGTAATTGCGCAGCAGTGTGCAACTTAAGGGATTTGCACAACGCCGTGCAACCGTGAGAGGCTGCAACGTGAAGGGACTCACAAGACAGCGACCGGAACCATGACTGCACCCACCGCACCGGGCACCCGGGCACAGGCCAATCGGCGGCGAATTCTCGACGCCGCGGCGGGCGAGCTGGCACGCAATCCCGCAGCCAGCATGGAAGAGATCGCCAATGCCGCGGGCGTCGTGCGCAGAACTCTCTACGGCCACTTCCCCACCCGCGACGCGCTGATCGACGGCATCCTCGACCTGACGTCGGAGGACCTCACCCGCACCCTGCGCGCACTGGATACGGACGAACCGATCGCGATCACTTTGGCCCGGTGCGCGATCGCGCTCTGGCGAGTCGGCGACAGGTACCGCCTGCTACTGAAACTCACGGATACGAACATCGGGGCACGGATCGAGCAGCGACTGGCACCCGTATACGAACACGGGACGGCAATGTTGCGCCGGGGCCAACACCTCGGCGTCTTCTCCGATCATCTTCCCCCCGAAGTACTTTCGCGCGTCCTCACCGCCCTCGTACTGACCCTGCTCGAGGCACGCAACGACCAAGCCTGGACAGCCGCCGACCCGGCAGCGGCCGCAGCGCGCACCTGCCTGATCAGCATGGGGGTGCCGGCCACCGAAGTAGATGAAATCGCCAGAGCCGCAGCAGAATTAGAGAGCGTCGACCCGGAAACGGCGCACCACGGCACGGTCCGTGGTGCACGATCGTTTCGGCCGAACTCCCAACCTGCGGCCAGGAAGTTTTTCTGAATCTTCGGGTCAGGCCAGGGCCAGGAACAACTTTTCGAGTTCGTCGACGGTCATGGGTTCCGAACCTTCGGGCGTTTCCCGGGTCAGGCATTCGCGCAGGCCGCTGGCCACTATCTTGAAGCCCGCGCGGTCGAGGGCGCGGGATACCGCGGCGAGTTGGGTGACGACATCTTTGCAGTCGCGACCCTGCTCGATCATCGAGATCACGCCCGCGAGTTGTCCGTGTGCGCGGCGCAGGCGGTTGAGCACCTGGGCGATGCTTTCCTCGTCACCAACCATGAGAAGCGTCTCCTTCGATCGAATTACCCAGCATACCCGCCGGGGTATATGCGGCTCCCGAACCCGCGTCCGAGCAGGTCAGTGGCCTTTCGGGTGACACGGCGGGCGGCGACGGCTTCAATCGAACGATCTTGACGTGTAACCTTGTCACTCGGATCAATGCAATTTGAATAGGGGCTCGCCGCCCCGCAGCCGGGTGTGCGCCGTATGCGATCACCCGACCGGGGGAACATCGGATCCGTCACTACGGAGACCTCATGAGTTCACCGAATCGATTCGACGAAGTTCAAACTCGCGTAGCAGATCTCGCTCCCGTTTTCCGCAAACCGCTGGACTCGCCGTACGAGATCTCGAACGAATTGTTCACCGCACTCCGACACGTCCTGCACGATGTGGGCGGACAGCCGGATGTGCCGGTCGAGTACCGCGAAAAAGATGAAGAACCCTGGGAGATGAATACCTACGTCACCTGCGAATGCCTCGGCTGGCGTGGCGTGTGGAATTCCGAGGAGCGCCGACGAGCCGAGAACGACCTCGGCGCGACGCTGTACTTCGGCCTGCCCTATTACGCGCGCTGGGCGACTGTCGCGGCGAAAGTTTTGATCAATAAGGGTTTGATCACCCCGGACGAACTGTCCGCGAAATTGGACGAGGTACGCGCGCGGCTGGAGGCGCGGCAATGACCAGGAAATACGAAATCGGCGATCGCGTCCGGGTTCGAAACGCGACGTCGATGTTCCACACTCGCACCCAGGCCTACACCCGTGGCCGAACGGGCGTCGTCGTCGAATACCGGCCCGAATGGGTGATTCCGGAAGACGAGGCGTGGGGACGTGAGGACGGTCGCTTCGAACCGTTCTACGTCGTGCGATTCCGCCAGACAGATCTTTGGCCTAAATACACCGGCTTCGATGTCGACACCCTGGAGACGGAGGTCTCCGAGCGCTGGCTCGAGCCCGCAGAGGAGGATGCCAAGTGAGTCGGACCCACGATCACGGGGCGCACGCGCCGATCCAGACGAGCTCGCAGATCAGCGAGTTCGAGATCCTGGAGACCGCGGTTCGCGAGCTCGCCATCGAGAAGGGCCTGTTTTCGCAAGAAGACCACCGACGGTTCTCCGAATGGGCGGAATCGGTCGGACCGCACGGCGGATCGAGACTGGTCGCGAAGGCGTGGACGGATCCCGAGTTCAAGGCGCGCCTGCTCGCCGATGGCACCGAGACGTGCAAGGAGGTCGGCATCGACTGGCGCGACCCGACCGGATCCGGGACGCCGAGCGACTACACCTATTTCTACGTGCTGGAGAACACGCCCGAGGTGCACAACGTGATCGTCTGCACACTGTGTTCGTGCTACCCGCGGCCGGTTCTCGGTATGTCGCCGGACTGGTACCGCACCCCCAATTACCGTCGGCGCCTGGTGCGTTGGCCCCGTCAGGTGCTCGCCGAATTCGGCCTGCATATCTCGCCCGAGGTCGAGGTCCGGGTGCACGATTCGAACCAGAAGTCCCGGTTCATGGTGATGCCGATGCGCCCGGCGGGTACCGAGGGCTGGACGGAGGAACAGCTGGCCGCCATCGTCACCCGGGACACGATGATCGGCGTGGCCGTGCCGCAGGTCGACTGGACCGCGCAGGCGCCGCCGGACCAGGTCGAGGCCGCCTCGGGAAGGAGCGGTCGGTGACAAGCAGCCCTTACGACGTGCTCCTGCGCACCCTGGAGCCGGAGTCGCGGCGGGAGAACGTGCTGCCCGAACTCGACCGCAAGCCCGACCCATGGGAGTCGAGCATGCAGGCGACATGCGAATGCCTGTCCTGGCGAGGCGCATTGGACAATCTGGAACGCCGCAATGCCGAGGATGCACTCGGTGAGACGATTTACCAGGACTTTCCGGTACACACCCGATCGGTCGTCGTGACGGCCCACACCCTGATGGATCGTGGACTGATCGTCCCGGACGAGTTGCGCGCCCGAATGGACGCGGTCCGGAACCGGTTCAACCGCGAGTAACTCGACGACTTCAACCCTCGGGGTAGAAGACGAACAGTGTGCAGCCGGTGCTCGACTGCGGGATGTGTGACGATCCGGCCGGAGCGTGGATGAACGATCCGGCCGGGTAGTCGCGGAATCCGTCGTTGAATGTGCCGGATACTACGAAAACCTCCTCCGGTCCGGGTTCGTGCAGATCGATACCCTCCCATGCGGTGCCCGGATCCATTTCCAGCACGTACGCTTTCGCGCCGTTCGCCCCGCGCCACAGCGCCCGCGAGCGAATGCCCGGAAACAACTCTCGCACAGGCGAATCCGCGACGGTTGTCCACTCGTATCCGGGGAACTCGGTGATCTCCATATCTCTACAACTGCTGGTTTCGGCCGCACTATTCCGCTGAGCAGACCCGGCCCCGGATTTCAGCCCGCCCGACACCGCCACAGTAGCCGCACGTTCCCACACCGGATTCGGTAGCCACGCAACAGTTTCGCCGTCGACAACGGCTCCGGACGGCGTCGCCGATCCTCAGCGATTCCAAAACCGAAGTGTGCCAACAGCTCTACATCTCCGCGGGCACGGTCAACACCCACCTCACACGAATCCGCGACAAGTACCATGCCGCCGGCCGGCCGGCGTCGACCAAGGCCGCATTGCTGGCGCGGGCACCGCAGGACGGCCATATCGGCCTGAACGAGCTCTGAGCAATTCACCAGCGAGACCGATGCAGATAGCAACTGTTGCATACTGCCCTGGTCCGGTAGTGTCTCGGACTCGTGGCATCGAGTGCGGCGGTTGGATCACCGAGGGATGTGTATCGATGGGGGACGGTCACCGGGGTCGGTGTGGTCCTGGGCTATGCGGCGGTGCTGCTGGCGAACGGGCGGCACTTCTATACCGATGACACCGAATCCCAGTACGGGCCGATGTGGGTCATGCTCGGTCGGCAGCTGCGGGAGGGGCGGTTTCCCGCGCTGGTGCCGTGGGAGTGGATGTCGGGCAACTATGCGCTGGAAGAAGCCGGAATATACAACCCGCCGCAGTTGCTGGTCGACCTGATCGCGCCGTCGGTCGACAACCTCGCGCTGTTCGTCACGGTGGTGAAGCTGGTCTTCTCGATCATCGCCGCGCTGGGCGTGTTCCGGATCTGTCTGGCATACGGCGCACGTACGCCTTGGGCGGCGGTCGCCGGGGTCGCGTTCACGCTGAGCGGGTGGTTCCTGTTTTTCGACGAGGCCAGTTGGGCGACCTCACTGACCGGCACCGCGTGGATGGTGCACGCCTGGGCCGCGGCGGTGCGTTATTCGCGTGGCCGGGGCGGCCCGATCCCGGTCTTCCTATTCCTGTATCTGGCGATCTCGGTCCAATATGTCTTTCCCGCAGTCGAATCGGCATTGATGATCGGTGCGGTCGCCGTCGGCGAATTCTTCTACCACCGCGGATGGCGACCCTCGATCCAGCTGCTGCTCGCGGCGGGATGCGCGGGTCTCGCGGGCTTGGCGACCTATCTGCCCGGCGTGCTGTCCTCGGCGGTGACCTGGCGCGGAAACGAGCGGGTGCTCAACGACCCGTTCCTGACGGTGCCGTGGTCGGAATCGCTGAATGCCAGCCTGCCAAGCACCGTGCCCGCATTCACCGGATGGTGGGGCTATATACAGCCGCTGCCCATGGTGTACATCGCGTGGTTCCTGATTCCCGCGCTGGCATTCATCGATTGGCCAGCGGCGCTGAAATCGGCGCGGGACCTCGGTTCCATCGTGATCTTCGCGGCGGGGATGTTGATGTGGACCGCGGGGCCGGGTCGTATCGGCCCGCTGCGCTGGCCCGCCAGGGTGCTGCCGATGCTCGCGCTCGGCCTACTGGTGCTGGTGTGCGTACTACTCAGTCGCCACGGCACTTTCGAGCAGTGGCGACGTCGTGGGACGGCCGCGGGGGTATTGATCGGACTGCTGTTCCTGCGGTCGTTCTCGGCGGCGCCGGCTCTGCTGGTGTGGCATCTCGTCGCGGTCGTCGCGGTGACCGCGCTCGGGGCCGCGGTGCTGTGGGTGATCCGCACCCGAGGGGTGGCGGTGGCCTGCCTGCTGACCATCGTGGCGATGTTCCCGATCGCCTACTCGCAGGTGCGCGGCGCACCGCCGACGCCGATGTCGTACAACTTTCCGGAGCGGCGCTCGCAGATGCAGGCGACCTTCCCTGATTTCCCCGGTGTCACACTGCAACTCGCCGATCGCGCACTCGTGCAGCCGAGCGATAAGAGCCTCGCGGGCGCATACGGGTCCCTCGCCTTCGGCAATTACGCCAAGAACCTGCCCTTGGACTACGTCAACGCGTACACCCCGATCGGATATGCCGCCTTCAGCGCGCTGCTGTGCATGGGTTGGGACGGCAGCACCTGTCCGGACGCGTACCGTCGCGCATTTTCGACCGAATCCTCCACTGGCAAAACGATTGTCGATCTGATGAAGGTCGATCGGGTCGTCCTGCAGCGGGCCCAATTCCCCGATGCCCGCGACCACCCGGCCCCACCGGGCTGGAAGTGGGTCGACTACCCGGGCCACGAACGCTACATCTGGGTACTCGAACGCATCGACGGCCCGCTCTCGACCCGTAACGGACTGATCGCCGATACCCAAGGCGTGGAAGCGAGTTCGGTGTCACGCGACGGCGTCACCAGCCGGATCCGGGTCACCTCACCCGGCGGCGGACGTGTCGTCTTCGCTCGCCTCGGCTGGCCGGGTTATCGAGTTACCCTCAACGGCACCGATATTCCTTTCACGACGGTGGCGGGCACCTTCATCGCTGTCGACATCCAGCCGAACACCGACAACGCGGAATTGCTCCTGTCCTGGCGGCCACCAGGGTGGAAGATCAGCAGTGCGACGGCAGTTGCCGGACTCGCCGGGCTGGCGGCCTTGCAGTGGGCTCATATCCGGCCCAGGCGTCGATTCCCGGACGATGTGCGCGATGAACCCGAGCACGAGCCGGAACTGGCTGCCGCGCGCGGCTAGCTAGAGCGGATAAGCCTGCAACCCCTTCGCGGCTCCGCACTCCTCCCCCGCGGTGGTGAACGCGGTCAGCGCTCGCACCAGCCCCTGCCGCTGAGCGGCGGGCATGGTCTGTACGACGCGGGCGATTTCGGCGCGACGGCGCGCGGTCACCTCGGCGACGACGTGGCGCCCGTGCTCGGTGAGATCGACGATCTGCTCGCGACGGGACTGCGGATTGGGTTGCCGGGTAAGCAATTCCGCGGATACCAGCCGCTCGACCATTCTGGTCGCGGTCGAAGGCTGCACATCCAGTTGCTGCGCCAAGGTGGCCAGATTGCTCGGACCTTGCGTCGCGAGGATCACCAGAGTACGGAACTGCGGCAGCGTGATCGTGTCGTCGACATGCGCGATCGAGCGGGCCGAGATGGCCATGAGCAGGCGGGACGCGGTCAGCAATGCATCGGTGACCTCGTCGACCGAGTCCGATGGTGTCGAGCGGGCTGACGTCGCCATCATCCTCCTCCGTCGGTGCGACGTTAGGACTTTACCCGCTAGCACAATCTTGCTTATGGCAACTATTGCACAGTGCCATTGCTGGAACTGGATTGGACGTACGCCCAAGGCGATTGTCCAACCGACTCGACGAAGGGGTCTTCCGGTGGTCACAGCGGCTGAGCAGGGCCGGGAAACCCGGGCCCGATCGATGGCGGCGGCCACCGAACTGATCGCCGAACACGGTTGGGCCGCGGTGACCGCGATATGTTCGATATCGACCTCGTCATCGGCGCGATACCGCCACTACCGGCGGTCGCCGCGGTAGTCGCCGCCGCGGCGCTGTCGCAACTGCCCGCGGGCCGGCTCGTGCAACGCATCGACGTCGCCCGAGTTGTCCGCGAGCGAGCACGGTAACCTGCGAGGCCGATGTTTCGATCAGCGAAGAAGATGGGCACCTCAGATGGCTGATTTCGCCGAGCGGTTGAACAAGCTATTCGAAACCGTGCATCCACCGGGCCGCCGCTCGCATACCAACGCCGAAGTCGCCGACGCGTTGACGAACTCCGGATACCCGATCTCGAAACCCTATCTGTCCCAATTGCGTTCGGGACAGCGCGCCAACCCGTCCAACGAGACCATGGCCGCCCTCGCCAAGTTCTTCAAGGTCAAACCGGACTACTTCTTCAACGACGTCTACGCCGCCAAAATCGACCACGACCTGGAACTGCTGTCTCAGCTCCAGGGCTACCACCTGCGCCGACTATCGAGCCGGGCTTTCGACCTTTCCGAGGAGTCGCAGAATCTGCTCGCCACCATGGCGGAGAAGCTGCGGGCGAGCGAAGGACTACCGGCCGCGCCGTCGGACACCGGCGACTCAGGACCCGACCAGGCATAACGCCGTGCCCGGTGATTGTCTCGACGGAAAGTCGGCGAAGGTGCAGGCGACCAGACTCGATCTCAGATACCAAGCGTCGGTGGCATTTTCGGGATCGAGTCCGGTCAATTCGGCGATTCTGATGAGGCGGCGGCGGACGGCGCTGGTCGAGACGCCGAGTCGGCGGGCGGTCGGCGCGCGTTTGCCTTGCGCGGCGAAGTAGGTGCGAAGGGTGTCGAGGAGTTCTAGCTCGGTCCGCAGTGGATCCAGGATCGCGCGCAGGTGCTGGTAGCCGGGACCCGGCTGGATCAGTTGGTACTCATGTGCCAGATCTTCGAACCGGTGCAAACCGGGTCCGCGATCCAGGCGCAGGGCGAGGTCGAGCAGTTTGTGCACGCGGTCGGCGGCGTGGGAAATCCGGCTGCGCGGCGCTGCCGTGAATGTCGCGGTTATCGGTGCGGCAGCGGCGCGGGTCAGCCGAGCGACCAGGTCGTCCAGCCGTTCTTCGACATCGGCCGCGAATTCCGTTGGGATCAGGATGGTTCCGCCGTCGACGCTGAGTATCGATAGCACCCGGCATGCACGAAGGGTCGCCAGCTCGGCTTGGACGCGCCGCAGCTTGCGGCGCGCGACCACCCGGGAATCGAGTCGACGATCGTTCTCGTCGGGATGCGCTCCAAGCGCGACCGCGACCACGAAATAGGACGGCGAAAGTTCGGTGCCGCATCGGTGCGCCATCGCCGGATCCGCTTTTCCGGCCAGCAGCGCCGATACCAGCGTCTGCGCGGCGACTCTGCGATCACCGGTCATGGCACGCACTTCGCCGACGTACCCGCGCAGTATCGCGGTCGAAAGCGCCTGTGTCGCTTGGATGAGCCGGGCGCCATCGGTGCAGAAACCCTGCCGAACCGAGCGCGGCCTATCGGATGCGACGAGTTCGAAACCGGCTTTGATACCGGCATGCATGACGTGCTGGATCAGCGAGATCGGCAACTCCCGATCCGCCATTCGGGCCGCGATGGCCTCGAGCCGGGCGACGGTTCGCTCGGATACCGGCCGGCCTGAACGAATCGCGGCGGTGAGCCCCTCCAGACCACAACGCGCGACCGTGATCAGGTCGCTCTGGACGGCGCCATCGAGCCCTTCGCCCGGTACGCTTTCGAGTCGGTTCACGATCTTGCGCGACAATGCCGAGAAATTCGGCTCGATCGGATCATTCGTGACCGTCATGGCATTTCCCCGTTCGACTACACCGTCGGTCGGTCACGCTACGACAGATTTTCGGTGTGTGATACGCACCTGGCGGTCGATGGTGAAGCGACACAAAACCTTCGGCGGATTTCGATGACGCGCACCGAGCCGACGCTCACTCGGTCAGGGCGCCACCTCGTCGGCAAAGCAAGGGAGAACGCGGGAAGCCGGACGGTCATGACAAGACGTCGACCCGCACGGCATAGTCACCGTCCGCGACCACCGCGGTAATGACCGCGGTCAGCGCCTTCGCATACCGGTCGATCGACGCGTGCGCCTGCGGGGTGTCCGGAAACATCAGGCTCAACTTGGTGACATCGTTGAACCGGTTGATCCAGAGATAGACCTCGCTCGCACTGGCCCGATTGCCGTACAGGCCGCCGTTGATCCGATCGAACATTTCCGCGCCCGCCATCCTGCGAACATCGACATACGACAGCATCGGCGCGGCCCAGCCCGGCTGCGTCCGGATACCCAGATCCGGCGTGACCAGCTCGAGCACCCGGTGCGGCGAAATATCGGTCAGCTCCTTGGCGCGCTCGGTTGCGTCCTGGACCGAGGCGACAAGCGAGGTGAAGGTGTCATCCGGCCGGATCGCCGCGGTGACCGGAATGAGGTTGGTGTACCAGCCCACCGAGGTCGCCTCACCGGGTGTGGCGCGGGTATTGGCGGGGGTGACTCCGAAATACCGATCCCGACCGGTCAATTCGAGCTCCGCCATGGCGAGCACGGTGAACAGTCCGCCGATGAATCGGCCTCCGTGGTCCTGGCAGACCTGCTCGAATCGCAATGCTTCGGCCTCGCTCATCAGCGGCAGCGTCACCTGCGCACCCCGAATGTGGCCACCGTCGGTCAGTCCGAGATCCAGTGGAAACGACGGCATATCACCGTCGTTGAGGTGCAGCAGCTCGACCCAGTGCCGGATCTGCGGTGACGCCAGCGTGAGCTGTTCATTGAGCCCGCGTTCGCGCGCACAGTATGCGAGGTGACCGTCGACCGGCGCGGAAGGCACTCGGCCGCCGGACAATTCGTTGCCGTACAGCGTCAGCAGATCCACACACGACAGCGCCTGCGCAACCCCGTCGGTATGCAGATGATCCACGGCGGCATACACCGTAAACGACTCACCGTGATCGACCACGCCGAAACTGAAGCAATCCCATTCGAACGGGCCCGGTGTTTCGGCCTGTACCCGCTCGCGAATCGCGTCGCTGCCAGTGAATTCACCGTGGTCGGTAGCGACGAATTCGATTTCCTCCGGCCGCGCCACATGCCGCACGAGCCGGCCGTCGGCGGTAAACGAAAACCAGCTCCAAAACGTGTCGTGCCTGCGCAGGAATGCGTTGCATGCGCGGGTCAGCGCATCGTGGACCGGAGCGCCGGGAATATCGAAGGCGATCATGCACAATCGCGAAGCTCGAACGCCCGCATCGGCATTGCGATACGCGGTCCGCAGATACGCCTCCTGCTGGTAGGAGGGGCCTGTCGCATGTATCGGAGCGGTCCGCACCGCCGTCCGCGAGCTCGGCGACGCCGTCCATACGGTGAGCCGGCCGCCCTCGGGATGCCATTCATCGAAGAAACCGAAATTGACCAACGGATGCCCTCAATTCGTGAAGCCAGGAGAATCTCAGTCAACGGCAGGTAATGCGCGTCGACCATGGCCGGGCTCGAACTTTGTGATGTTCCCCAGCAGCAATGGATTTCGCCGAAAGATCGTCCAAATAGCCTTATCCGCTCCGGTAATTGCCGACTATCGTGGCGACGGCATCGGTAGCGGGAAGGAAGAGTCGAGTGCGAACTGCGACAGGGCTGATGGCGCTCATCTCCGTGGTGGGTCTGGCCGCCGTGCCGGTGACCGCACGCTCGGACCCCAGCGGCCCGATCACGGTCGCCGCGGCCATCGCCGCCGCTCGCCCGGCCGCCGACAGCTCCTCCCTCGTCGGCATGGTCGAGAACCTGGATGGCATGCTCGACCTGCGCGTGCACTCGGCCGCAATGGACACCGATATCCTCGTCAAAGTGCTTCGGGCACCGGATAGTTCGCTGCCGGCACCGACCCTGTACCTGCTCAACGGCGCCAGCGGTGGCGCGGATGCCAGCAGCTGGCCCGAGCAGACGGATATCGTCGATTTCTTCCGCGGCAAACAGGTCACGGTCGTCACCCCGATGGGTGGCAATGGCAGTTACTTCACCGATTGGCGCGACGACGATCCGATCCTCGGCCGTCAACGCTGGACCACCTTCCTGACCCAGGAACTACCGCCGATCATCGACTCGGCTTTCCACGGCAGCGGCGCCGACGCGATCGCGGGGATCTCCATGGCCGCGACATCGGTATTCCAGCTCGCGCTCGCGGCACCCGGACGCTACCGAGCCATCGGCTCCTACAGCGGTTGCGTCCAGACCAGTGACCCGCTGGGCCAAGCCATGATCGATGCCGTCGTCCTGCGGTGGCGGGGCACTCCGATCAATATGTGGGGGCCGCCCAGCGATCCGGCCTGGGCCGCCAACGATCCCTATGTGCATGCCGAAATGCTGCGCGGCACAGCCGTTTACGTCTCGACCGGAACCGGCGTCCCCGGACCGCTCGACACCCTCGACGGTCACGGCATCCGAGGTAACGGAGGCAAACTCGTCGGCCAGCTCGTCAACGGCGGCGTGCTGGAGGCCATCACCAACCAGTGCGCGCACGCACTGCGCGACCGCCTCCAGCAACTGAACATCCCCGCCACCTTCGACCTGCGCCCGACCGGCACCCACTCGTGGGGCTATTGGCAGGAAGACCTGCACAAGTCGTGGCCGATGATCCGCGACGCGCTGAACGGGTAGCGCACCATCTCAATTCAGCCGACCGCCGACCCCGGCCATCGGCGGGGCCCAGCCGGGCCGCCGCGGACTGCCCTGCCTCGGCGGCGTCGGTGTGTTCGTCGCTGTTCGTTTGGCCCCGCTCAACGCTTGGTCGGTGAGAACCGTTTCGGAGATGTGGCCACGAGCCACGCGGAGCAACTCTTGGTCCGCCGGATTACGCAATACATCGTTGACGCTGCTCAAGATACGGTCCGCCTGCCTGCTTCCGATCTCCCCCAGCATGCGCTGGGCGGCGAGGGCGTCGTTTGCGAATGGAGTACCAAGCAATCGGCCCGACGTGACGGAGCCGCCACCGGCGACTGTTTGGAGATCTCGGGCCACGTTCTCCGTGGGTGTGGCCAGGTATGTAGTGACGAATTGCTCCTCGTCCGCGGTAAGGGTGACACCTGCGGGCGCCGAGCGCCGATACCGGAATGCGGCAGCCTGCAAGGTGGCAAGATCCGCCGCGACTTCGCCGGTGGAACTGCCACCGTCGATAAGTCGAAGCGACGAGTCCTGGACACGTTGGACTGCGGCCACCACGCGGCCGAGATGGTTATTGCCGAGCGTCCAGCCCTTGGCGTTGTCATCGACGATCGCCGACGAGCGAATGGCGTTGAAGATGATGTCCTCGTCGGTGAATCCGGCGGCGAGCAATGCCGCCGGCGCATCGGTGATCTTCCCGCCGATATCCACCAGACCCTGTATCGCCGCGGCCGCGCCGCGAACGGTATTGATGCCGCCATTCGGCGCGGCAAGCGCGGCCTCCCTGGCCGCCCTCCCGAATACCGGCCGGTGCACGTACGCCTGGGCGTAGTAGCCTTCGGGGCCACCCATTCCCGCCGCGCCCCAGAATCCCCATTGCCCCAATTGCGCCGCCCGCTCCGTACGCGCGAACGGCCGCAGCGGTGAACGGGTCCGTCCCCACAGCCATTCGGTCGCAGGCGAATTGCTGACCGTGCTGAACGCGGCAAGAGCAGGCAGCATTCCCATACGCATGGAATGGCCCGCGCCGGCCGCTCCCATGCCGAGGGCGGTCGCGCTGCCACCCGAACCGCGTGCGCCACCACCGCTGCCCTGCACGGCCAATGCGAACCGATTCGCGATCCACTCATTGCCGCGGTCCAGACTTTTGCTGAGGCGTTTGAGCTGAAGGATCGCCACGATTTCGAAGATCGCGCCGATGATGAACACCACCATGACCTGATCACCGGCGAGCTTGAACAGGTCCCCGAGGATCAGCACATAAACGCCGAGAAAGATGGTGTAGGCGGTCATGCGTGCCGCGGCGACGAAGCTGTCGACGACATTGCGGATCAGGAAGGTCTGCGTGGGTCCGTACACGAATCCGCCTGCGGCGAAACCGAAGATCGACATCAATCCGTGGTAGACCGTGTCGAGTGCGGCCCGGATCACCTTGATCGCGAGCACGGCCCCGAAGGCGAGCAGGATCGCCCCGGCCAGCAGCAGCAACAGGCCGGTGCCGATCTGCTCGAAATTCGGATTCTCCATCGATTCCTTGGCCGAGCTGTCCCCGCAGGCGCCGATCCCCTTTTTCACCCGGTCTTCGCTGCGCGCCGTGACAGCTGCCGACCACGCGCTACGGCACGAGGCCTGCTCGTCGACTACATGCCCGAAGTTCCAGACCTGCAGCGGACGACGAGCGAAGTTGTCGGTCAGCGTGCCCTGCATGGTCGCCACCATGTGGTGCGGATCGATATTGTTATCGCCGTTCAGCCCGGCCGCCACCGAAATGCCGAGATCGCGGCCCTTCGCGAGCAGGCCGTCCGACGACAGCACATCGGCAAGGGGCTCGGCAAGGAATATCGGTCCCAGCAATCCGACCATGATCATGGCCACCACTTGCAGGGTGGCTTTGGAGTAGAGGCCGCGTACGACGAACCACGCGACGAAGAATGCGCCGATCGTCGCGGCGGTCACCAGCATGATCGGCGTCGCGATCTGTCCGGTCAGGCTGTGCGCCACACCGAGCAGTGCTTTCGAGAAGAGGTTCAGCCACTCGAAACTCAGGGCATAGCCGATCAGCCAGATCGCCGTGATCACAATGATTTTCCAGCCCGCGAATTCCAGGCCGATCACCAGGGATATCGCGGTATTTCCCGGACTCAGTACGCCGCCGTGGTCGGTGGCGAAGATATAGCCGGCGGCCTCGACGCCCGAGGAATCGGCGACGTGAGTCCAGCCGAGTGCAGTACCTACCGACGATCCGGCGGACCGGGTACCGCTTTCGGCCGTAGCCGAGGCTGTAGCACCGAGTAGACCGGGGAAGACGACCAGAACGAAGACAGTGAGCAGGACTCCGACCGTCCAGCGCCGCCGCCGCGTTGCGCGTATCCACGCACGACACCTTCGCAGCACTGCGGGCAACCGCCATCGGTCCGGATCCCAGTAATTCGATCTCCAGTTGTTCACGACCACAACCTGATTCGTTTCCGCGCACCCCCGGATCGCAGGCACGGCATGGCAAGACGAGCATCGAAGCGGACAAACCCTCGGAGCTGCTCAACAGTCTCCGGAAACGACAACTTCAAACGCTAACCACGCGCCGTGAACGACCACCCTCCGATCAGTGAACGGAATACTGCGAAAATATCGGAGCCCGTTTGCTTTTCGTCCCCACACCGACTGCAGCTGTTCACCGTTTGTTCGCCCTGCACGGTCGCGGAACATTCGCGCTGCCCGACGCAATATCGGGCGCGGACGCCGCCGTAACATTGCCTATGGTCATGCTCGATCGAGCGCTGAGTGACCACGAAAGTGGCTGCAGCCCAGTGTTTTCCAGAGATAGCGAGCAAACCTACCGGTCTGTCTCCATGTGCGCCGCTAGCCCGATCGAGGAAGCGCGACGATTGCCCGCCCATCGCTGCGACCGCGAGTACGTGCCATCGCGAAAATTATCGGATCTCCCGATGTATACAGGTGCTCAGCGCGGATCCGGGTTGGCGTAGCGGGACTTCGGAGCCTCGATGATCACTTCCGGTTCGGCCGAGGGCCCGAGATGCGGACGCTCGGCAACTACCTCGAATTGGCCGGTGTGATGTTGGCGGATGCGAGCTATTCGCAACACTTTTCGGCGCGCGAGGAACCAGCCGCCGATCAATGCCGGCCCCAGGACGACGAGCATGGCGAGTACGGCAATGCGCTGGACCATATCGCCGGTGCAGACCATCAGGACGACCACGGTGGCCAGGAAGACCAGGGTCGCCACATCGGTGTACGGGGCGCCGGGTAGGCGGGAGGCCGGGCGCCAGGCCAATCCGCGGCGCCATTCGCGCCAGAGTCGGAGATGACACAGCACAACCGCAGTCCACGACACAATGGTGCCGAGCGCGGACACATTCAGCACGATCTCGAATGCCTTGTCCGGCACCACCGCATCGAGTCCGACGCCGACCAGGGCGATCGCGCCGGTGGCGAGAATACCGACGTAGGGTACGCCCGTCCGCGACATACGCGCCGCCACACCGGGTGCGCTGCCGTTCATCGACATCGAACGCAGAATCCGGCCGGTCGAGTACAACCCGGCATTGAGGCTGGAGAACGCGGCGGTGAGCACAACCAGGTTCATGATCGAACCGGCCGCCGGCACACCGATTTTCGCGAAGAAGGTGACGAACGGACTTTCGCCCGCCCGAAAGACCGTATAGGGCAACAGCAGTCCGAGCAGCACCAGCGAACCGACGTAGAACAGTCCGATGCGTGCGATGACGGAGTTGATCGACCGCGGCATGATCGTCTCCGGATGCTCCGCCTCACCGGCCGCGATGCCGACCAGCTCGACTGCGGCATAGGCGAATACGACACCGGTCATCACCGTGACCAGTGGCAGCACGCCGGTCGGGAACAATCCACCGTGCTGAGTGATCACCCCCACACCGGTCGGCGCGCCCTGAATCGTGAAGCGACCGGCCAGAAAAATCGTGCCGACGATCAGAAAGCCCGTCAGGGCAACGACTTTGATCAGCGCGACCCAGAACTCCAGTTCGCCGAACCAACGGACCGAGATCAGGTTGGTACTCACCACCACGATCAGGGCGACGAGCGCGATCACCCAGTGCGGGACGCCCTCGAACGCGCCCCAGTAGTGCACATAGGTGGCGATGGCGGTGATATCGACGATCCCGGTCATGCACCAGTGGAAGAAGTAGGTCCATCCGACCGCGAAAGCCAGCTTCTCCCCGTAGAACTCGCGCGCATAGGACACGAACGATCCGGCGGAGGGACGATGCAGCACTAGTTCGCCGAGTGCGCGCAAGATGAAGAAGACGAATACGCCGCACACCGCATACACCAGGAACAATCCCGGGCCAGCGCTGGCGAGCCGCCCACCGGCGCCGAGGAATAGCCCGGTGCCGATCACCCCGCCGATCGCGATCATCTGCACTTGGCGTGCGCGCAGCGATCTGCGATAGCCGACATCCTCGGCATGCAGCGCGTCTGCGAGCGCTGATAACTCAACTGGTCCCCGAACTGCGATCACGACCAGGCCTTCCAGTAAGGGAAGTCATGTCGCGGAAGAATGTACCGTTATTTAGCGGTACATTCAACGCGTTTTGTTTGAAGCTTCAATGGGTACCCTGGTTTCCCCGCAGGGCGATATCCGGTCCGGACTCCCCGCCGAGCGGCTTCGTGCAGATGCACAAGGCTCGAGGTCCAGGCTCTGCATCATGCCAATAGCCCTGCGCCGCCAATTGCGGTGAGCTGAATCCAGCAAGCCGAACCCATGATCGGCTGGTGGATCAACGGAGATTCGGAGGATGCGGTGAAGCGATCTCGGCGGCGGCTCGCGGTGCTGGTGGTGGCGGCAGGTCTGGCAATGGGTAGTGCCGGGGTGGCGATCGCCGATCCGGCCTTCCCGCCGAATTTCCCACCGGATCAGAATCAGCTGCCGCAGTTGCCGACCGAGCCGCAGATCTACGATCTGCTGCCGATCCCGTCGCCGGATCAGGACCCGTGGTACGACGATCCCACGGATCTCGCGTCGTATCAGCCGGGGCAGATCGTGCGCAGCCGCGAAGTGCAGACGCGGGTGCTCGGCATTCCCTTCCCGGTGTATACCGAGCAGCTGCTGTTCCGCTCGAACGATGTGCACGACAATCCGATCGTCACCGCGACAACCGTTGTGGTGCCCGGTATTCCGTGGCAGGGCAGCCCCCGGCCGGTGCTGTCCTTCCAGGAGGCGATCGACTCCACCGATTCGGCGTGCAATCCCTCGCACACCCTGCAGACCGGCACCATGAAGGAGTCGGCGCTGGTGATCTATTGGCTGGCACAGGGTTTCGCGATCAACGTGCCCGACTTCGACGGAAAGTTCAATACCTTCAACACCTATGCCGAGGGCAAGATGGTCCTCGACAGCCTGCGCGCGATAAAGAACGATCCCGCACTCGGCCTCACCGATTCCGGCATCGCGCTGTACGGATATTCCGGCGGCGGTTCGGGTTCCATTCGCGCGGCGGAACTGCGCGCGAGCTATGCACCCGATGTGCGGCTGCTCGGCACCACCATCGGCGGGACGCCCGGTGACCTGGTGGCAGAGGCCAGGTATGCGACCCACGCGGAACCCGGACTCACCGGCACCAGCAACTTCACCATGTGGCTCGGCTTCGCGAGTCTGGCCCGGGAATATCCGGACGTCTTCGATCCCGCCGATCTATTGACCGCCGAGGGGCAGCAGATCATCAGGGACGTCCAGAGTCGTTGCTACGCGACCATCGCGCTCACCGGCGTCTACCGGCCCATCAGCGCCTACTATCAGCCCGGCAAGTCGCTGGAGTCGTCCCCGGAGATCCTTCGGGTCCTGCAGGACAATAGCTTGGGCAAATACCTTCCGGATACGCCGATCCTGTGGTGGCACGGACTGTGGGATGAACTGATTCCGCCGTCGGTGGTGCTGCCTACCGTCCAAAGCTATTGGGAACGTGGGGCGGATCTGCGCTTCTACACCGTTCCCGTCCCCGAGCACATCGTCAATGCCGTCACCGGCTGGCCGCCCGCGGTGGCCTGGACCAGCGCGGTGTTGCGTGGTCTGCCGCCGGGGCCGAAGTTCAAGGCCGATTTCCAGCCGCTGCCCCCCGGCTTCCCCGGGAGCTGAAATCGTCTGTGTCCGAACCGGTGATCGCAAAATGTTGCCGGTAACGATCGGGCGTGGTGGCCAGCTGCCGGGAGAAGACCCGGTGCAGCGTCTCACCGTGCTTGTAACCGACCGCCTTGGCGATCGCGATCACCGTCAGATCTGTCGTTTCGAGCAGTCGCCGGGCCGCCTCAACACGTAGATTCTCGACGAAAGCCGCTGGTGTACTACCGGTTTCGGTACGGAAAGCGCGGGCGAAGGCGCGCTCGCTCAACCCCGCCCGCGCTGCCAATGCGGCCACGCTCAAGTCTTCGCCCAAATGGTCGGGCAGCCATTGCTGCACGGCCCGGATCGCCGGGGTGCGTGCGGGCTGCGCACGTAATTGGGCGCTGAATTGCGCTTGGCCACCAGGCCTTCGGGTGAAGACGACGAACCAGCGGGCGATCAACTGGGCCACCTCGGTGCCGTGATCGGCCTCGACCAAGGCGAGCGCTAGATCGATACTCGCGGTGACCCCCGCCGAGGTCCACCGGTTGCCGTCGTTGACATAGATCCGGTCCGGTTCGACCAGCACCCGCGGAAAGCGCTCGGCCATCACCGCACACGCTCCCCAATGCGTTGTCGCTCGATAACCATCGAGCAATCCGGCTCCGGCCAGCAGTAACGAACCGGCGCATACCGACGCCACCCGCCGCGATCGCCGGGCAATGGCCGGGAGCTCGCGCACCACCTCGGCGGATACCGATGAGACGAAGGCGCCGTTGCCCCCGATCACGATCATGGTGTCGATCTCGTCGTAGCCGGCGGCGATCTCCGGCAGGGAATGTTCGACATTCATCGTCAGGCCGCCGTCCACCGCGACGGTGCCCGCGCGCGGCGATGCCGTCACCAGCCGGTAGGCCGGTGCGCCGACGATGGCGTTCGCCGCACCGAAAATATCCATGGGACCGGCCAATTCGATCAGCTGGATGCCGTCGTAGACCACGAGGACAACCGTGCGAGGCGTCGACACGTTCCTATCATCACCGCACTCCCCCAGGACTGTCACGGCAATGTGCAGTCCGATCACCTCGCGTGCCGGACCGGTGCAACCACACCGGCGGTATGCCGTCCGAGGAAGGGAATGATCAATTCGGCGACACGGTCGGCGAACTGCGCATGCGGATAGTGCCCGCCGTCCTCGATGACGGCCACCTTGCCGATGCCCATCGGCATGGCCGCGACGATCGCCATGGCTTCGGCCTTCGGGTCCGGGAAATCGGGATCCTCGGCGCCCATGATCACCAGTGCCGGCCGGTGCATCTGCGACAACGCCACCTCGGCGTCGGCCGGAGTGGTCTTGCCGGTCTTCCGGAACTCGCGCCACCGGCCGGGTTCACGCAAAGCCGTGAACACGCCGTCGAGGTAGCGCGGAAAGTCCTCGGGCTTGGTCGGATACGCGATATCGAGGTACCTGCGCCACAACCGCGGCGACCCCAGCAACAGCGTGCCCATCAACCGCACCGCCCCGTGCCGGTACCGCGGCACCGTCCACAGAGCACCGAAATCCAGTCGCTGCCTCCTGGTGAACGGGTTGATCTCGACTATGGCGCTGACCAGTTCGGGCGCCTCGGCCGCTGCAATGGTCGCCGCACCGCCGGACAGGGAGTGGCCGACGATCACCGCTGGGCCGCCGAAATGCCTGATCACACTGAGCAGATCGCCTGCGACATCGGTTCGGCTGATGGCCGCCTTCCCGGTCACCGACGGCCAGCCGGGGCTGGATTCGCCGTGCCCGCGCAGGTCGGCATTCACCACCCGGTAGCCCGCGGCGGTCAGTCGCGGTACGAGATGGCGATAGTCGTGCCGGGAAGTTCCGATACCGTGCGAAAGCACAACCAGCGGTCCGTCCCCGACGACATCACAGGCGATCCGCCCCTCCTCGAATGTCACGAACTCGGTCATTTGTCTTACCTTCCAAGCGTTTTCGAAACGTCGCGTGGCGCGCGATGTGCTCGAATTGAACGCCGGGATTGCGCGGTTGTCGGTAGCCCCGACCGGATCGGTCAGATAGACAGCAGGTTTCGTCAGTCCCTGATCCAACCGGCTCCCAGCCGCCTCCGTGCGAGCTACCTTGCAGCTAGAGCGGTCAGTCCCAACTCTGCACTGCGTCGTAGCGTCGGCGCATCTGGCGGCGACGGTAGAACACCTCGTCCACCGATAGCGTCGTGGTGGTCACGGGCGCCAGGCGGATGTTCAGGCCGAGTTCCCTGATGCGGTGCTCCAGATCGATGCGGCGCTCCGGCGGCAGGTTGGACCACATCGTTTCGAAGCGGCCGCGGACCGGGGTGTCGGCGCCGGCGATCAGGTCCAGCAGCAGCGGCCAGTCGTGGGCATCGGTGGCGATGCCGGGCAATGCGGACACCATCGCATCGTTCATCTGCGCGAGCAGGGCTATTATCCGGCGCTGAATCCCGGCGTCGGCGTGTGCCAGCAGGCTGAAAAGTCCACGCCACAGCTCGGATTCGATGCGGCCCTCCAGGCTGCCGACGAGTCCGGCCAACGCCGCGTCGTTCGCGATGATCGGATTCGCGGCCAGGGCCCCCAGCGCCCACTTGCTCAGCCGTCCGATGAAGGTCAACAGCTCCGGCGCCGCACCGGCCCGGAGATAACCGGCGATGAGATTGCCGATCATTTCGGTGGAGCCGATGCTGAACAGGACATCGCCGATCGACGCGGTCAGCTCGGCCTCACAGCGCGCGAACGTCGACAGCGCGGCCAACTGCAGCCCCGTAGACCCGATGAGCACGGTATGCAGCATGCGCGGCATCCGCTGCCGCGGCCCGGCCAGCAGTTGACGAAAAATGGCGCTCACGCCCGCGACGGAATAGGCATAGGCGGCGGAGAAGATCAGACCCTCGTCATCGAGCACGCCCTGTTCGAAGGCTGCGACCAGGGTCGGTGTGGCGAAGGCGTCGAGGAACGGCCCGGCGGTGATGTAGTCCTTGCGGGCCAACATTTCGTTGAGGATGCGCACGATGGGTTCCGGCGGCGCCACCTCGGCGAGTTGGCCGACGGTGCGCGGATCCATATACGGCGCACAGTCGGCCACATACGCGGGCGCGAGCATGGCAACCGTCTCGGCCGCCTTCTTCGGGTGATCGACACCGACCGCACCCGCGGCCCGGCCCGTCATCATCGGCGGCACCAGGCGCTGCACCAGCGGCATCGAGATGCGCAGCGGAATGATCGGCACCAGTTTGCTGATCCGCTCGAACGTCTCGTTGTGCTGGTCGAAGATCAGGCCCGCCAGCCGATCCTGGAGCTCGTGCAGATTCTCACTGCCCAGCCGCTCCAGATGCGCCAGTCGCTCCACGGGAGCGTGCAAAGTCCGTGACAGCAGGACGATCTGGGCGCCGGTTACCAGATCACTCATCAGCCGAGCCGGCTCCCGAACATGATCTTCTTGGTCACCGCCCGGAACGGCCGGGGCAGCGCGCCGACCATCTCGTCGATGGCCTCGATGAGCGCCGCCGTCTCGAGTTGTTTGGCCGCGCGGAACATCTCGAGCAGTTCGGCGGCCTCCTGTTCGGTGATCAGCCCGGTTGCCGCCAGCGGCCCGCGTAGTTCGTGTTCTAGGTCGGTCCTGGCGGTCATACGGCTACCCGTTTCTTCATCTATCGCAACGTCGATTACTCGTGAAAGCCCCGAGCATAGGTGTCTCGGCGACCCGGCGGGGCAGTGCGTAAAGAATTCGTTATCCAAAGATCTTCATAACTTTTTTGAAAGGGTTTGCTTCCTTTTTATTTGCGCCGCAAGACAACTCGGGTTTTGTTCCCAGTCACGGGAAGTTGCGCGTTCGGCTGTGCGCACACATCTGTTTGTATCTGGGCATGATGGATTGGTGTCGGCGCACCCGGGTCCATTCCTGCCTCGGGAGCCACACATGCCGACGTCCGGCCTGACGCGCCGGAGGTTCCTCGGCGCGGCGGGCATCGGTACCCTCGCGCTCACCGCCGCGTGTACCGGCTTCGCCACCACGGGAAGCGGCGGCATGCTCTTTCTCTCCACGCAATTCCGCCCCGCCGACGAGGCCGAGCGTTTCCGCAGCCTGCTCGGGAAGACAGCGCCGGGCGTCAGCTATGTGACCATCGAGGAGAGCCCGTTCGCGAGTCAGGTGCGCAGCCAGGTCGGGGCGGGCTCGACGCAGGTCGGTCTGCTCGGCGGGCTGCACGGCGATATCGCACCGCTGGCCGACGGCTATCTCGAGGATCTCACCGGCCTGCTCGCCGATCTCGGCAACCGCGGCTGGCCCGCCGCCTACCTGCGACTGGCGCGGGCCGGTACCGACCGGACGTGGTATATCCCCTGGGCCACAGCGAGTTACGTGCTCGCCGCACACGCCGACGCACTGCAGCACCTGCCATCCGGCGTGGACGCCACCGCACTGACCTACGACCAATTCCTCGACTGGGCGATCGCCGCGCGCCGCGCCAACGGCAACCGACCGATGCTCGGGCTGCCCGCAGGCCCGAAAGGCCTGCTGCATCGCTTCACCCAGGGTTATCTGCTGCCGTCGTTCACGGGCGGTCAGATCACCACCTTCCGCTCGGCCGAGGCCGTGACGGCCTGGCAGTACTTCCGCGAACTGTGGGCCAACTGCGCACAGTCGAGTACGAATTTCGACTTCATGCAGGAGCCCCTAGCCAGCGGCGAGGTGCGCATGGGCTGGGATCACGTCGTCCGCCTGGTGCGCGCGCCCGAGCACGACCCGCAGGACTGGCGCATGCTGCCCGCGCCGCGCGGGAAGCACGGACTCGGCTATATGGCCGTGGTCGCCGGGCTCGCAATTCCCAAGGGCAGCACCGATGCCGAGCTCGCCCAGCGCACGATCAGCGCACTGACCAAGCCGGAAACCCAGATCGAACTGCTGCGTTCCAATGGCTTCTTCCCGTCGATCGACACCGCCGTCCCGGACGATCTGCCGCCGGCGGTCAGACTCGAGGCCGCTGCCGTGGACCGACAGCAGCAGGCACCGGGCGCGATCCTGTCGCTGCCACCGGTCGGTCTCGGCCAGCGCGAGGGTGAGGTGAGCAAGGTGTTCAAGGACAGCTTCCGCTCGATCGTGTTGGACGGAGCCGATATTCGAGCCACACTCGATCAACAGGCGCGGGTGCTGCAAGGCATTCTCGACGAGCTGAAGGTGCCGTGCTGGGCACCCGATCCCGTCGCCGACATCTGCGGGGTGGGGTAGCTATGCGCGCGCGGCTCGGTTCACCGTGGATTCTGCTGCTGCCCTCGATCGTGCTGCTGGCCGCGCTGTTCGGCTGGCCATTGGTGCGGGCGATCTTCGATGCGTTCAGCGACGATCACGGCTTCACGCTCGCGCACTGGCGGCGCTTGTTCGACGACCCGTATTTCCTTACCTCGCTGCGCAATACCCTGTTGTTGATCGTGATCGTGGTGCCTGTCCAACTGGTGCTCGCAGTCGGTATGGCGCTGCTGATGCAGGCGCGGCCGCGGTTCGCGACTGGCCACTTCTACCTGTGGTGCGTGCCGTTGGCGATCTCCGAACTGGCCGCCGGACTGGTGTGGTTGTCGATCTTCGGCAATCGCGGATACCTGAACTCACTGCTGGTCTGGCTCGGACTGTCCGAAGACGGTGTGCAGTGGTTGAACTATCAGCACACCGGCACCATGCTGCTCGCGGTGGTGATCGCCGAGATCTGGCGGGCGACCTCACTGGTCTTCGTCATCGTGGTGGCGGGCGTGCAGCTGATTCCACGGGATTACGACGAGGCCGCGCAGGTGTTCGGGGCGAACTTCTGGCAGCGGCTCCGGCATGTGACGCTGCCGCAGCTCGGGCCGAGCCTGCAGGTCGCGCTGATCCTGCGTACCATCCTCGCGCTGCAGGCCTTCGCCGTGGCACAGGCACTGACCGGTCGCGACTTTCCGCTGCTGGTCGGCGAGACCTACGAGTGGTACTCGAATCTGCAGAATCCGGCGGTGGCGAGCGCGGTTTCACTTGTGGTGCTGGCAATCTCGCTCGGTACCGCGGTGTTCTATCTGCGGACGGTCCGGGCGCCGGAGGGGTCGCGATGAGTGAGGCCACGGCGCTGCCGCCGATCGATCGCGCACCGCTGCGCCGACGTCGGTGGCGGGCCATCGGAGTGCAGGTGGCCTGTATCGCGGTGACGCTGTTCATGGCGCTGCCGATCGTGCTGATCGGACTCGCCGCGGTGTCCTCGCGCGAGGCGCTGAACGAGTTCCCGAAGCCATTGTTGCCCAGCGAATTCTCCACCGAGACGTTGCAGTCGTTCTTCCACGCGACCGGAACTGTTCCGGCACTGGGCAACTCGGCGCTCGTCGGGCTCTACACCGTGTTCTGGTCGCTGCTCATCGGCGCGCCCGCCGGATATGCGTTGGCTCGCAATACCTTCCGCGGTAAGGACAGCTACCAGGTATTCATCCTGTTCGTGCGGGCGCTGCCGATCGTGGTGCTCTCGGTGCCGCTGGCCACGATGTTCCTGCGGCTGGACGTCTACGACACCGTCTTCGCCGTGACGCTCGTACACACCACGCTCGCGCTGCCCACCACCGTGCTCATCACGGCGAGCATTTTCGTCGCGGTACCGGCCGATCTCGAGGAGGCGGCGCGCGTCTTCGGCTGCACGCGCTGGCAGGCGGCTCGCACAGTCGTTGTGCCGCTGGCACTTCCCGGTCTGGCGGCATCGTCGATCTTCACGTTCGTGCTGTCGTGGAACGAGATCCTCGGCGCGACCATCGTGACGCTCGGACATCGCACGTTGCCCGCGCAGGTGCTCACCACGCTCGGCGAGGCGTCGACGCCGTACCGGTTCGCGGGCGGGTTCGCGCTGATCATTCCGGCACTGGTCTTCATCTTCGTGATGCGGCGCTATCTGGTGAACATGTGGGGGACGACGCTGAGATGACAGAGGTGTAGGGCATATGGCCGAAGTGATTCTGCGGGATCTGGCGAAGACCTATCCCGGCGGCACGACGCGCGCCACCGACCAGGTCTCGCTCGAGATCGCCGACGGCGAATTCATGGTGCTGCTCGGGCCGTCCGGCTGCGGTAAGACGACGCTGCTGCGCATGATCGCCGGGCTGGAACTGCCAGACGCGGGGCAGATCGTGATCGGCGGCAAGGATGTCACCTACCTCGAACCGCGGCGGCGCAATCTGTCGATGGTGTTCCAGTCCTACGCCGTCTTCCCCAATAAGAAGGTCGCCGACAATATCGGCTTCGGACTGCGGGTGCACGGTGTGCCCGCCGAGGAGATCCGGCGCAAGGTCGCGTGGGCCGCGGATCTGCTGCAGCTCACGCCGTACCTGGATCGGTATCCGGCGAAGTTGTCCGGCGGCCAACGCCAGCGCGTCGCGGTGGCGCGCGCGATCGTCATGGATGCCGATGTGCTGCTCATGGACGAACCGCTGTCCAATCTGGATGCGCTGCTGCGCCTTTCGTTCCGCGCCGAGTTGAAGAAGCTGGTCGGCGAGCTCGGCACGACCACGATCTATGTCACCCATGACCAGGTCGAGGCGCTGTCGCTCGGCGATCGCGTCGCGGTCATGCGCGACGGGGTGATCGTTCAATGCGGTTCGCCGACAGCGGTATACGACGGTCCGGCGACCGAATTCGTCGGCGGCTTCCTCGGCAGCCCACCGATGAACTTCCTCACCGGGATCGTCGACATAGGCGCGGCCGGACCGCATATCGATCTCGGCGGGCAGTCGCTGCCGGTTCCCGCCGCGCTCGCATCGTTCAACGGTAGGAAGCTCAACCTCGGCATCCGGCCCGAGGCCATTGCCGTTGGCGACGAGGCGAGCACCGATTCGGTGCGCGCCCAACTCCAGGTGCTGGAGCCGCTCGGCTCGTCCACCCTGTTGACCACCGATGTCAGCGGACAGACCGTCAAGATTCAGACGCAGCCCGGCTTCCGGGCCGACCAGGGCGACGCGCTGAACCTGCATGTGCCACCGCAGGCCTGCCGCTGGTACGACCCGGAAACCGGATTATTGCTGGAGGACTCAGCGTAGATATCCAGTGGAGAGTTCTTCGTAGCCGATCAATTCGACGGCCGAATATTTTGAAGCCTCGCTGAAACCCTCCGTGGATACCAATGAGCCATCGAGAGTCAGTTTCGCCTGCTGCAATATGCGGCAGCTCGGTGAACAAATATTGTGAATGGCCATCGCACGCCGCGCCTGTCCCGGAGTCAATTCACCGGGATCGGTGAAACAGTCGCCGATATTGGAGATTATCGATCGCATTTCGACTAACCGGCTCGCACGGGCACAGCAGCTTCTTCCGCAATTCGACTGCGGCCGACGGTAAGTGACACCAAGGCAATATTGCCGATCGTGGTAATCAGCGGGCCCGCGACGGTGGCGAATTGATATCCACTCGCCAGCAGCACTCCCAGCACACCGAGAGCTCCGGCGAAGGCATTCGCGGCGAACATTTGCCAGGTCTCTTCCTGAGGCTTCGACCAGGCGTGCCGCAGCGTCGGGACGGTGGCGACGAGATTGGCGCAGATGGCCACCAGCGCACCGAACGTCTTCTCCGAAATCTCCACCGTGACCAGCACACATGCGACGGAGGAGAGCAGACACGCCCAATCGATATTGTCGCAGGGCCGCAGACTCACCCCACGCCGCAGACCGAGAACGATAACGGCGGCATTCATACTTGCCGACGCGGCATTGATACCTGCGGCGAGATATGCGCCCGCCAGATATGCGACCATCGCGAATACGGTATTGGCAGTACACCAGGCCACCCAAGAAGCCATGCGCGGTCGTGTGCCACCATCCAGAATTCCGACCAGATATGCGACGACACCATACAGTGAGATGCCGACGCTGACCAAAGCTGCCGACGTGCTCAGACTCCAGAACTCACTCACGTGCACCATTCCTCGTTTTTCGCGCAGATATGCGCGAGACAGCCACAACCGGCGATTGGACCCGCATGCGAACACACCGAAGGGAACAAATACGGTGCGACGATGGGGACCGTATCTGCCGTGGGTGAACACTTCGGGATGATTTGTTCGTTCGCGATTGAAACTATCGTTACACGGAGGTTCCGGCCTCACAAACGCAGCAGGTCGGCCGTAACGAACTTTTACGTCGGTAACTGGTGCTTAACAGGATGTGGTTACTGAGCTCACATCGCCGCAGAATCGACATTAATGAGCACCGTTTCGCGGGGCATGCACGCCACAGACACACGAAGACCCCAGCCGCAGCTGGGGTCTCCCGTGGTCACGCCGACCGTTGTGCGAGTCGAAACCTCTGCACCCCGGCCTCGATTACTGAGCCTGCCACACTTGCCGGGAATCGTCGCGCCGAGCCCGGCACCCTGCGGGACGCTGCCGCGCGCTTGCATCTGTAAGCCCGGTCGAATCGCGCTCGACCAGGCAATTTCCGACGACCAAAGCCTCTCTGAGATAACGAAACGGCAACATCGTGATCATCCCGTGTCCAAAATGTTCGACTCGGAATGTAGGGCTCATGACGAATCCCAGCGGATCTTGCAGCCGCCGTGCCGTTTTCGTGTTCGGCGACCGAGGACCGCCGGACTCGGACTACCGTGGCAGCAATGACCGATCGACCTGCTGGAGGCCCTTTGCGCAGCATCGCCCGCGTACTGCTCATCATCTCGGCGCTCGTCGGCATGGCCATGCCGACCGTTCCCGCCGCATTCGGCGCACCGATCAGCGATGACGTCACTGCCGGGAAGATCGATGAGCTGCTGGCGCTGCGGGCTGCCTCGACTGGTGCGAGCAAGGGTGAGCTGATCGATCGGTTGTCGGGACGCCTGCTCGGAACGCCGTATGGCGCGGATATGCTCATCGGCTCGGCCGACCAGCCCGAACAGCTGGTCATCGACCTGCGGCGAGTGGATTGCTTCACCTATCTCGACTACGTCGAAGCGCTCAGCAGGTCCGCAGATCGCGACCAGTTCGTCGCGAATCTGATCGCGACCCGCTACACCGACGGTCGCGTCGAGTTCCAGCAGCGCAAGCACTTCTTCAGCGATTGGTCGCATACCGCGCGCATCACGGCCACCGATATCACCGGCACGTTGAGCCCGGCCGCGGTGACCGTCACCAAGCATCTCAACGCGAAAGCCGCTGGCGGAACATATCTTCCGGGGCTGCCGGTGGTCGATCGCGATATCACCTACATCCCCGGCGCTGTGGTAGACGAGAGCGTCATCGGTGGACTCCGCACCGGTGACTACATCGGCGCGTACGCCGACCAGCCGGGACTCGATGTCACCCATGTCGGCATCTTCGTCATGACACCGAGCGGCCCGGTCTTCCGCAACGCGTCCTCACTCGCCGCCAACAACAAGGTGGTCGACTCCCCCTTCGCCGACTACGTGCGAACGACGCCGGGCATCATGGTGCTCCGCGCGCAGTAATCGAAGCGGAGCCGGCCAGCGCGACAGCAGGCGAGCGGGTTTCGGCGGCGACCGCGCGAATCCGTCGGCCGGATCACGGCGTGGTCGTCGATCGCCACACACGACTCGTGCGTTGCCCCGCATGGCACGCCGAGCCGAATCGCCCGCCCCATGATCCGTTCTCGCGGTAGGCCGTTCGTACCGCCTCGCTTCTGCCCGACCATCGGTGGCCGGCTCCCATCCCAACTGTGCTCGCGGTGGCACGGTCCTCGACAGAGCCGGGATGCCCTAGATCCAGGGACGTTTGGTCCTACCGAACACAGGTCAACCGGTCCGGGGCGTGATCAGCCCGAGGTCGGCGTCGTAGCGGCGGTACAGCAGGTTCCCGCGGCGACTGACGGGATCGATGAAGAACAGGAATGGCAGGCCGATGGCGCACAGGCGGTCGACGGCCGCGGTCTCGGACAACTCCGGAATTCTCGGATCGGCTGCTGATGGGTCGCTCGGCGAACGGAGCAGCTCGATACCAGCGGGACCGCCACGGTAGACGATCGCGTCAGCGCCGGTCTCGGCGTCGACGAACAGGTGCGCGTCGTAGTCCATCACGTCCAGCACCGCGGCCGCCGCATCCGGTGGGCCCACCAGCAGCGAACAATTCTTGCGGCGGGTGATCGTGCCATGTCCGGATGCCGCGAGTAGTCGCCGTCCCGGCTCCCGCTCCGGCACCACCCCTCGCTTTGTCGTCAACCGCTCGATCAGGCGCTCCAGCCGCTGCACGACCGGCAGCACCATGCCCGCCCCCGGAGTTGTCGTCTGCACACGCGCCGGGGTGCCGCGCACGCACAGATTCACCTGCACCAACTGCGGTCCACTCGGGCAATTCGCGACGACGACCCGCACCCGGGCACCACCGTCGATTCCATTTCGAGTAAGCAATCGCCCGACCGCGCCGGCCACGCGTTCGAGTTCCAACTCCGCGATCGGTCCACGCGGAAATACGACGATGTCGGGGAAGGCCGGGGTGGACCACTTCCCTGACGCACTCATGACGACCTCGCTATTGGATTGTTCGAGTTCCGACCCTCGGGACTCGATGGCAGCATCCGCGACGTCCACGACGCGAGGGCCGAAAGTCACTGCCACACCTGACCTTCGGCACCAAGTGCACGGCCCGGCCCGGCCGGTGACCATCGACCTTCGAGAACAGGCAAAAGGCCCATATCAACCGGCACATCGCCGGACGAGGCTCGGGTGTGTGACCGACACCCGCCTTTCCCCCGTACGTTCCGTGCCGGACCATTCGACGGTGCTGGCGGCCATGCGTTCGGCCGGCCGCGCGCCGTCGTTGCACAACACCCAACCGTGGCGCTGGGTCTTCGACGGGACCCGGCTGCATCTGTATCGCGACGACGACCGCCTGCTGACCTCGGCGGACCCGCTGGGTCGGCAACTGGTGATCAGCTGTGGCGCGATGCTGCACCACGTGCGCACCGCATTCGCCGCAAGGGGCTGGCACACCGATACCACCCGGCTCCCCGATACCGGCCGCCCCGACTATCTGGCGGTGATCGAGTTCCGGCCGTGGCCCGAGCCGCCGACCGGCGTGCTGGCCCGCGCCCACGCCATCGATAAGCGACGCACGGACCGACTGCCGCTGTACGCGCCGACCGACTTATCGCCGCTCCTGCACGCCGGTCGAATGCTGGTGACGCCCCACGACATCGAACTCGATCTCCTCGACGACAGCGCCCGCGCGAAGCTCACGGCGGCCTCCGACCACGCCACCGCGGTCCGCCGCTACGACATGGAATACCAGACCGAATTACATTGGTGGGCCGGACATTCCGGCGATACGGAAGGCGTCCCGCGCGAATCCCTGGCCTCCGATGCCGAATTCGCCCGCGTCGGCGTAGGCCGCACCTTCCCATCCGCACCGCATTCGGCCCGCCGCGACACCCTCGAGGACCACGCCTGCCTACTGGTACTCAGCTCACCGCGCGAATCCGTCACCACCTGGTTGCACACCGGCGAAGCCCTCTCCGCCGTCCTCCTGGAATGCACCACGTCCGGCCTGGCAACTTGCCCGATGACCCACATCACCGAATTGCCTTCGGCCCGAACGGCTATCGCAACCATGCTCCCCCACCCCACCATCCCCCAGGTCCTCATCCGCGTCGGCACCACCCCCGCCAACACCCCCGAACCCCCACCAACCCCCCGCCGCCCCCTCCCCGACATCCTCACAATGCGGTAACTCGAGAATCCGCTGGTGGTGGGGCCTTCTCGACATCTGTCTCCGCCTACGCATGGTGATCGACCGCCCAGATGCGCATATCGGCGGGACTACGCTGGAGGGACCCAGCGGAGGTGTTGCGATGACGAGTGTGTTCCTGGTCGATGACCATCAGATCGTGCGTCGCGGTGTGAAGGATCTGATCGATTCCGAGCCCGATCTCGAGGTCGTCGGCGAGGCGGGCACGGTTTCGCAGGCGTTGGCGCGCATTCCCGCGCTGCGCCCGCAGGTCGCGGTTCTCGACGTGCGCCTGCCCGATGGCAATGGCATCGAATTGTGTCGTGAACTGCTGAATCAGCATCCTGAGCTGCGGTGTCTGATACTCACCTCGTTCACCGACGAGCAGGCCATGCTCGATGCCATTCTGGCCGGGGCCAGCGGGTATGTGGTCAAGGACATCGACACGATGGAGCTGATCGAGGCCATTCGAGAGGTCGGCGCTGGTCGGTCGCTGCTCGACAATCGGGCGGCCGCTGCCCTGATGGCGAAGCTGCGCGAGGAGGCCGAGGCCAAGACGGGACCGCTGGCCGGCCTCACCGAACAGGAACGGACGCTGCTGAACCTCCTGGGTGAAGGGCTGACGAATCGGCAGATCGCGAGCCGGATGTTCCTTGCGGAGAAAACCGTGAAGAACTACGTATCCCGGCTGCTGACCAAACTCGGGGTCGAACGCCGCACCCAGGCAGCGGTGCTGGCCTCCAAACTCAACGCGCCCACCGAGCAGCAGGAGTGAGCGACCTGAGGTTTCGCGGTTTCGCTCGGCGTGACATGGGTAAATCACCCGGGCAGAATACAGATCATGGAAGACGAGTCGACCGTCTCCGGTCAGGCACCGGTGACGGAAACTTTGTCTCAACTGCGACTTCGTGAACTGCTCGGCGAAGTCCAGGACCGCATCGCCCAAATGGTCGGCGTCCGCGACCAGATGGACCGCCTGATCGAGGCCATGCTGGTCGTCACCGCCGGATTGGACCTGGACGATACGCTGCGCTCGATCGTGCACACCGCCATCGAGTTGGTCGACGCCGGATACGGCGCGCTCGGCGTGCGCGAAACCGATAAGACCAGCAACGAGCTCGCCGAATTCGTCTACGAGGGCATCGACGACCGAACCCGGATCATGATCGGCGATCTGCCGCGTGGTCACGGTGTCCTCGGCCTGCTCTTCGAACAACCGAAACCCATTCGGCTGCCGAATCTTTCGAAGCATCCATCATCGGTCGGCTTCCCCGACCACCACCCGCCGATGCACACCTTCCTCGGCGTACCGGTGAAGGTGCGCGACGAGATCTTCGGCAACCTGTACCTGACCGAGAAGGCCGGTGGGCAGGAATTCACCGACGACGACGAGGTGGTGGTGCGGGCGCTGGCCGCCGCCGCGGGTATCGCCATCGCCAACGCCCGCCTCTACGAACAATCCCAAATCCGCCAGCAATGGATGGAGGCCAACCGCGATGTGGCCACCGAGCTACTCGCCGGCGGCGAACCGAAGGAGGTGCTGGAGCTGGTCACCGACCGGGCGCTGCAGCTGACCCAATCGGCGTGCAGCTTCCTCTCACTGCCCGAAGATCCGGATATTCCGCCCGACGAGGTGACCGATCTGGTCGTGGTCGCCGCGGCCGGTGTCGATGCGCAAAAGCTGACCGGACAGCGCATTCCGATAAACGAATCGCACTCGGGCATCGCATTTCGGGAGAACCGGGTCCTTTCGGTCGATCGGCTCCAATACAGCCTGCGGTTCGGTGACTCGACCGAATTCGGTCCGGCGCTGGTGCTGCCACTGCGGGCCGAACAGACGGTTATCGGTGTGCTCACGATCCTGCGTTCACCAGCGGCCGGGCCGATCGACATCGCGGGACAGGCCATGATGGCGGACTTCTCCGTCCTAGCCGCGCTAGCACTGCAACTTGCCCGAAGCCAGCGCCGCAACCGCGAGCTCGACGTGCTCTCCGACCGCGACCGAATCGCGCGTGACCTGCACGACCATGTCATCCAGCGCCTGTTCGCGGTCGGTCTCTCGCTGCAGAGCACTGCCCAGCGGGCCCGCGTGCCCGAGGTCAAATCTCGGCTCACGGAGACCATCCAGGACGTCCAGTCGATCGTGCAGGAAATCCGGCATTCGATCTTCGATCTGCACGAGAGCACCACCGCGGATGCCCCGACGCTACGTAAACGGCTGCACGGCATCATCGCCGACATGATCGGCGAAAGCGGGTTGCGCACCACGATTCGCCTCGCCGGTCCGGTCTCGGTGCTGGCACCGCCGCTGTCGGAGGATGTCGAAGCGGTGCTGCGCGAGGCGGTGAGCAATGCGGTGCGGCACGCGTCGGCGACGACGGTATCGGTCCAGCTCCGGGTGCGCGACGATGTCACCATCGAGGTGACCGATGACGGTGTCGGCGTGCCCGACGACCTCGATCGGATGAGCGGATTGGCGAATCTGGCGACACGTGCCGAGCAGGCGGGCGGCAGTTTCAGCGTGATCAAGGGCGAGCACGGGGGCACGGTGTTGCGCTGGTCGGCACCGTTGCCCTGAACCGTGTCGCCCAGGCGGGTTGTCCGGGCGCTATGTCATCCGCACCGTATTGAGACATGAGCGGCCTTTGGGCCCTGCGGTTGGTGACCAATGCCAGGCGTGCGCGACGACCTCGGATTCCTAACCTACGGGTAGCTGATATCTCGGAACCCGAAGGGACATCCATGACCGACCAGCACCGCGATGAATCACACCGGCTGGCGTCGGCCGAAGTAGTGGTCGGAACCGACGGCTCCGAGGCGGCCGATCTCGCCGTCTGCTGGGCCGCCGAGACCGCCTCCCAGCGGGGCCGGCGGCTGCGCATCGTGCACGGTCTCGACCTCGCGGCGGCGGGGTCGGTCTACGGGATGTACGACGTGATCATGCCGCCGGTGATCGACGCGATCCGTCGCGAAGGCGCGGACGTGCTGCGCACAGCACGCCGACTCGCCGGTCAGGTCGATCCGGACCTGACCGTGGAAACCGAACTCTCCGAAGCCAATCCGGCACATCTGTTGATCGAGCTGTCCGAGGCGGCGCATCTGGTCGCGATCGGAACCGCGGGTTCCGACGGCACCCTGAGCTATCTCGGATCGACGCTGCTCGCGGTCGCAAGCCACGGCCGCGGTGCGATCGTGGTCGTACGTGACACCGGCACCGAACAGCAGACCCGACGCGTCGGCCCGGTTGTGCTCGGTATCGACGGCGGACCGGGGAGCACGGCCGCCGTCGGGGCCGCGTTCGCCGAAGCCAGCGAACGCAGAACCCGGCTCGTCGCCGTCCACGCATGGAGCGACCTGTATTTCGACCGCATCGCAGGGGTCCCCTACGCCGTTGATCACGACGCCGAGACCGCCGGGCAGGCGATCCTGGCCGAGCAGCTCACCGGCTGGCAGGAGAAGTACCCGGACGTGCAGGTCATCCGCAAGGTGTACCTGTCGGGTCCGCGGCAGGCACTGCGCGAATGGTCGCGGTCGGCGCAGCTGGTCGTGGTCGGCAGCCGGGGGCGCGGTGGATTCCGCGGCCTGCTGCTCGGCTCCACCAGCGACGCGCTGGTCCAGACCGCACACTGCCCGGTCATGGTCGTCCGTCCGCAGTAGCGCAGTCACGCTGACGGGCTACGAAATCCCATGTCCACCACCATAAATCCGCCGGTACTCGTCGGCTACGACGGCTCCGACGCCGCCGCTGCGGCGGTGCGCTGGGCCGCGGCCGACGCCGTGCACCACCGCGCGCCTCTGCACATCGTGTACGGCATCGGCGCCCCGATGGACTTCGGCCCCGGAATTGCCTTCGACCAAATCGATTACGACACCTATCGAGCGGACGGCGCCGCCGCCGTCACCGCTGCCAGCGCCTACGCGACCGCGGCGGCCGCACCGGTCGGCGACCTCGAAATCGCCACCTTCGTGGTCGACGCGCCGCCGATCCCGGTCCTGCTCGACCGGTCCAAGGATGCGCGCATGCTCGTCGTCGGCACCCGCGGTCTGGGCGCCTTCCGCCGTGGCCTGCTCGGCTCGGTGAGCACCGCCGTCGCAAGGCACGGGCACTGTCCGGTCGCCGTCATTCCCGGACCCGAGGACTACAAAGCCGATCGGCTGCTGGGACCGGTACTCGTCGGTGTCGACGGCTCCCCCAGCGCCACCCGCGCCATCGAGGTCGCCTTCGACCAGGCCGCCCATCGCGCGGTCGGACTGCGCGCTGTACTCACCTGGTCCGAATTCAACCGCTATGTCTCCCGCGACGATATGCGGAAAGAGGCCGAGGCGTTGCTCTCCGAGAGCTTGGCGGGCTATGCGGAGACGTATCCGGACCTGGAGGTCGAGCGCGTGGTCGTCGAGGATCGACCGGCCAGATGCCTACTCGCCGAGGCGGAATACGCGCAACTGATCGTCCTGGGCCGCCGCGGCCGCGGCGGCTTCGCGGGCATGACCCTCGGCTCGGTCAGCCAGGCCGTTCTACACGCCACCGATTGCCCCCTCATCATCGCCCGCCCCTGATATCCGGCCCGCCCGAGTGGCGCTTCAGCACCTTCCGGCACTCAACGGTCCGTAAGCGCGCGCAGCGAGTTCACCGGTTGCGTTAATCGGGGCGCACGGTGATGTTCACATCCTGTTTACGATGTCGGGATGTTGATTCAGGACGCGCAGGAGAGATCGGTTGCACCCCCGGGGGAAGTGGGGACTGCGCGTCCGTGGCGAACTCGGTTGATCTTGGGCAGTATCGCGGGCGCGGTCGTGGTGTTGATCGCGGGGCAGTTGATGGCCGTGCATATCAATGCGCTCGGGCCACTGACCAGTCTTTCTTGGGATTATGTCGGGCGGCCCAAGTCGGCGACCACGCCGTGGGCCGGGTTTCTGCTGGCGCTGATCGGCGTCTCCTGGAATGTGCGGGTGCGCGCGCTGGCGGCCGCGGTCGGCATCGATGTGGTCTTCGTGATCATTCGGGCGATCGAGGGGCGGTTGTTCACGGTCGGGAACGGTCCGACCATTGTGCTCACCGCGCTGGCGGTGATCGCCGCCGTGCGCTGGACCGGTGCGCGGCGCGAAACCGCGCTGCGCACAATCGCTCTCGGTGCGCTGCTGATTCTGGCGACGAAGGTCGGCGAGATCTGGCTGGACATCACCGCATGGGCCTGCCCGACCGTGCTCGATCCCTATGCGGAACTGGCCGATCACGCGCTCGGCAATCCGTCGTGGCTCGTCGGACAGGTACTCGACGCGGCAGGACCGGTGCCGCTGGGTGTGGTGCGGTGGGTGTATTTCGAACTGCCGGTCGCGGCCATTGTGGTCGCGGCGTGGCAACTGCGCGGCGTCACCGCGGGTATGTGGCCGCGGCACTATCTGGTGCGCACATTCCTCACGCTCGGTGTGGTCGGTCCGCTGTTCTATGTGGTCTTCCCGGTGGTCGGGCCGGTGCTCGCGTTCGGCCCGGAGGGGCAGGGTTTCGAACTCGCCGATGTCTGGCCGAATATCGTTGCGGCACTGCCGTCCTCGGTCGATTCGATGCCCTTCGACGGCATCACACCGCGTAACTGCATGCCGTCACTGCATACGGCGTGGGCGCTGTCGCTGTTCATCCACTCCCGGCGCGGGCCGCTCTGGTTGCGCTGGGGTGGCGGGTTCTGGCTGGTCTGCACCCTCGTCGCGACGCTCGGCCTCGGCGCCCACTACGGTGTCGACCTCGTCGCGGGCGCGGCACTGTGCCTGACCGTCGAATCCGTCCTGCGCGATCCGGACCGGGGTTGGGACCGCGGCCGCGCCCAGGTGGTGGCCTTCGGTATCGCGACCTTCGCCGGGGTGCTGCTGTGCGTGCGCTTCCTCGCACTGCCGATGGCGAACTACCCGTTCCCGTTCGGCGTCGCGATTCTGGGTGTCTTCGCCGCGCTGGCGTTCACCTTCTACCGGACCTGGTTCGCCGCAAATGACTCGGTGGAGAGTGACCCGCCGAGTCCTGCGCAGCGCGCCGATGATGGCCCCGTCCGGCCGTCTACCGTGCCAGACTGACGGCGTGAGTGAGCAGGACGGGACCGAGAAGATCCGCCCACAGACCCACGATCGCGGCGACGCGATCGGCGCCGGACTCATCTGGCTGGCCAAATGGTCGCTGTGCATTGTGGCGATCGCTGCGGGGGCGTGGGTGCTCGGCAACGTCGTCGCCGCGCTCTGGGTGGTACTGCTGCCGATCGCGCTGGCACTGATCGTCGCGACAATACTGTGGCCGCCGACCCGCTGGCTCACCGCGCACGGCTTTCGGCCCGGCGCCGCGGCAACGGTCACCCTGCTCGGATTCATCGGAGTCCTCGCCGGTGTCATCGCACTGATCGTCCCGTCGGTCGTGGACCAGGCCCCGGAGCTGGCCGACAAATCCACCGAGGGCGTCAACAAGGTGCGCGATTGGCTGCACGGTCCGCCGCTGCGCATACGCGACGAGCAGCTGCAAGCCGCGGTGGACGCGATTACCCAGCGGCTGAAGTCCAGTTCGGAACAGATCGCCTCCGGCGTCTTCACCGGCGTGACCACTGCGACCTCCACGCTGGTGACGCTGTTCCTGGTGCTGGTACTGGCGTTCTTCTTCGTCAAGGACGGTCCACGGCTGCTGCCGTGGCTGCATGCCGTACTCGGCAGTCGCGGCGGCAGGCACTTCGAGGAGGTGCTGAATCGGATCTGGTCCACCCTCGGCGGATTCATCCGCGTCCAGGCGCTGGTAAGTCTGATCGACGCGGTGTTCATCGGGGCCGGGCTGGTGATCCTGCACGTCCCACTGGCATTCGTGCTCGCGGTGATCACCTTCATAGGCGGTTTCGTGCCGATGGTCGGCGCATTCGTCGCCGGGGCGCTGGCGGTACTCGTGGCACTGGTCGGCAATGGCGTCACCACCGCACTGATCGTGCTCGGCATCATCATCGCCGTCCAACAGTTGGAAGGCAATGTGCTGCAACCGGTCCTGCAGGCCCGCAGTATGAAACTGCATGCCGTGGTCGTCCTGGTCTCGATCACCGCGGGCGGCTCCCTCTACGGCATCATCGGCGCCTTCCTCGCGGTACCGGTAGCGGCCGTCCTCGCCGTGGTAGCCCGCTACCTCGGCGAGCAGATCGACGTCGTCACAGCACCCCCCGACGAAGCCCCCGAACCCGAGCCCGCGCCGGAATAGAGCCATTCGAGCCTGCCGGATCCGTCCTATTCGATCCGATCGATGACGTGGTCGACCGGATCCGCCCGCTGTCCGAACCCGGGAGCGGCGTCGTTCTCGGTCTGGTGACCGAGAACGAGCGCTACCCGGCGAACGAATTCCGCGAAATGCTCACCCGCCTCGGCATCGACCTCGAAATGCATCCGGTGGTCGTGCCGTGAACTATTCGGAGTACTTGTAGAAGCCCTTCCCGGTGGCGATGCCGAGCTTGCCCTTATCGATGTAGTTGGTCTTGAGCCAGGCCGCGAGTTCCTGTCCCTCTGCACTGTTGACCAGGATGTTGTAGGGGGTGGTCAGGCCGATGACGTCGAGCATTTGGAATGGCCCGACCGGTGCGCCGGTGCCGATCCGCCAGGTCTTGTCGACCGCCTCCGGTTCGGCGAATCCGCCCGCGCCGAGCGCCATGGCCGCATTGAGCAGCGGCACGAGCAGCGAATTCAGGACGTAACCCGCCTTCTCCTTGTGCAATTCGATCGGCTCCATGCCGATCGCGGCGGCGAACTCGACGACCGTCCGAAAGACCTGCGGATCGGTCTCGGGCGTGCCCATCACCTCGGCGGTGTTGTACCGCCACACCAGATTCGCGAAGTGCAGCGCGAGGAACTTGTCGGGGCGGCCGGTGTAGTCCTTGATATCGCTGGGCAGCAGGGTGGACGAATTGGTGGCGAAGATCGTCTTCGCCGGCGCGAGTTCGCCCAGCTGCCGGTAGGTCTGCTCCTTGACGGTGAGCACCTCCGGCACCGCCTCGATCACAAGGTCTGCATCCTGCACGGCCGCGGCAAGATCGGTGGTCAGCACGATGGCCGCCTCGGTCTTCTCGGCCTTGCTATCACCGCCCGGCACTTCGATGCGATAGGTCGCCGCGAGCTTGGCGAACCGTTCGCGAGCACCGGCGATGGCCTCGTCGCTGATGTCGTAGGCGGTGACATCGAATCCATGGAATGCGGTCTGGAATGCGATCTGCGAGCCCAGTACCCCGGTTCCGAGGACGGTCACCTTGTGGATGGTCATCTGCCTCACGGTCATCGGCTCAGATTAAACGCCGACCGGGCCGCGCCGGTCATCGATGCGGGTGTCACCCGACCACCGGCACCCAAATCCGAAGTCTGGCAACCGATCTCGCAATGTGCACGGCGACGAGGAGTTTGTTCGGCGAGGTCACCCGCCGGCGGGCGCCGGATACTGTGCCGGAACCTGCATCGCCTCGGCATCATGACCACCTATCGCGTCTGCGAACAGCTCGCGCGGTAAGCGGATGGGTCCCAGCTAACTCACAGCCACGGGCTAGGGTGCACAAATCTTGCGATTCCAAGATTGTCTTGTCGGTCCGGATCGGACGGGTCGACGGTCTCGGACGGAGACCCGACAACAGGAGGAACGTGGATGAAGATCAAGTCGAAGCTGGCGAAGGGTGCGATCGCGGGCGGTGTGCTGGTCGGTCTGCTGGGCGTTGGTGCGGGTGTGGCGAGCGCCGATCCGGGGCAGGATCAGCGTCCAGGTATCGAGCAGCAACAGCAGGGTCACGATCAGCAGCGCGGGGATCAGCGGCAGGACCAGCAGCGGCATGATCAGCAGCCCCAGGGCCACGGCTTCTGGTTCTTCGGCCAGTGGATTCCGCTGCCCTGATCTCGACTCGATGCGAAAGGCCCTGTGTCCGTTGGACATGGGGCCTTCGTCGGTTTGTCCGCCCACAGCGTAATGCCCGGCCGGATCGGCAGGCACGGTCGTACGCTCTCCCTATGACCGAGCTGCACTCGATCCAGGGTGGACGCGACGACCGACCTCGCCACACCGAGGAACCGCTGTGGCGCGAGGTGCTCGGCGAACGGCTGCGCACGCTGCGGCGGGAGCAACGCGAGACCCTCGTCGAAACCGCCGGTCGCGCGGGTATTTCGCCGCAGTACCTGTCCGAGGTGGAGCGCGGCCGCAAGGAACCGTCGAGCGAGATGATCGCGGCGCTGGCGGGTGCGCTCGGCACCACCCTGTTCGGTCTCACCGAGCAGGTGGCCGACGAATTGCGCGCTCATCGTCGGCTCACCTTCGCCCGGCAGGCCGCGCCACGGGCGAGTGCTGGACCTACCCTCATGGCACTCGCCGCCTGATCAGTCGGCGCGGGCACCCAGCACGTTGTCGACCAGGCCGTAGTCGACGGCCGCCTGTGCGGTGAAGACGCGGTCTCGATCGGTGTCGTGACGTAGCCGCTCGGCCGGTTGCCCAGTATGCCGCGACAGGATCGACTCGATTTCCGCGCGCATCCGCACCAGCTCGTCGGCCTGCAGGATCAGATCGGGAATCGCGCCCTGCCCGCGGGCGGCGGGCTGATGCAGGACGACCCGGGCGTGCGGCAGCAAGGAACGGCGACCGGGTTCGCCACCGGCCAGCAGTACCGCGCCGACCGCGATGGCCTGGCCGACGCAGGTCGTCGCCACCGGTGCCTTGATGAATTGCATGGTGTCGTACACCGCGAGCATCGCGGACAGATCGCCGCCCTCGCAGTTGATGTACAGATTGATCTCCTGCTCCGGACTCTCCGACTCCAGGTGCAGCAGCTGTGCGATGAGCGCGTTGGCGACGCCGGAATCGATCGGGGTGCCGAGGTAGACGATCCGCTCGGCGAGCAGGTGGGAGTAGATATCGGTGATCCGCTCGCCGCCGCGCGGATGTTGGGCGATCACATTGGGAATGGTGTAGGTCATGCCGAAATTCCGATCCGCTGGCGCTGAGGCACGATTTCCCCGAACGAGCCGACAATGTGGTCGATGAAGCCGTACTCCTTGGCCTGCGCCGCGCTGAACCAGCGGTCGTGCAGCGAATCCTCGTAGATACGGTCGTACGGCTGGCCGGTGTCCCCCGCGATAATGCCGAGCACGGTCTCCACGGTGTAGCGCAGGTCATCGGCCTGTACCTCGACGTCGACGGCACTGCCGCCGATTCCGGCCGAGCCCTGATGCATCAGCACCCTGGCGTGCGGCAGGGCGAACCGCCGACCCGGCGTACCCGCCGACAGAAGGAATTGCCCTGCGCTGCAAGCCAATCCGAGTGCCAGGGTGGAGACCTCGCACGGCACCAGCCGCATCACATCGCGAATGGCGAGCATTGCCGGCACCGAACCACCCGGGGAATGGATCCACAATGAGATCCCGGAATCGGCATCCTCGGCCGCCAAGGTGAGCAGCTGCGTCATCAGCAGCGTCCCGTTATCGTCGTCGAGCGGTCCGTCCAGCACCAGAATCCGCCTGCTGAGCAGCTGCTCCCTGGCGCGCCAACTGAACAACGGTGTCTTGTCATCGTGAGCCATGACTCCACCCTGCCGCGCGCCTACCCGAAAAATCTCGCCACGCTGCCCACAGCAGATCTGCTCAGAGCAGCGTCAGTCGTGCGAATGCGCGTGGATGCGCGCCTGCACCTCGGGTCGCCGCAGCGGCGGCACGTTCTTGGGCGGAACCTTCCGCTCGGGCAATTGTTCGAGCAGCCGCATGGTCGCGGCCGCGATATCGGCGACCGCGGCGTCGACCGCAGGGCGCGTAGCTGCGGAAATGCTGGACAGCCCGCCGACCTTGCGGACGTACTGCAATGCCGCGGCATGCACTTCTTCCGGGGTGGCGGCGGGCTCCAGCCCACGCAGGGCAGTGATATTTCGGCACATGATTCGAGGCTAGCTCGGGTTGGCCTGGGTTTTAAGGGGCGAAGATTCCGCGCGCAGGTCGCGTCGATAGGCGAGGTTGATCCGAGCCGCACCCCAGGACAGCGACCAGATGAGAAGCAGGGAGCAGACGAGTACGACCAGCGATGCCGCATCGATCAGCCAGGAGGGCCGGTCGAATGAGCGTTCGCGTTGGAGCACAGTGATTTCGGGGACGAAGGGGCGCGTGAACTGGTCCAGTGCCGGAACTTCGGCGGCGTCGATGCCGGGGTCATGAGGCATGTAGATGGGTAGAGCGGTGAGCATTCGGCCGTCGTGCAGTCGCAGGATCGTCTTCCAATTACCATATGCAGGAACAGGTTTCGTGCTCACATAGTGGCCCTCGCCGACCCGGCGCAGCTGATCGATCACCAGTCCGCGGCCGGGGTTCGAGGAACCGATGCCGCCTTGCCAGGCCAGGATCTGCACCCACTCGGGATCAGCACCCACCAAATCCTTCGGTGCCAGTGTGATATCGGCGTTGACCATCCGGCCGCCGTTTACCGGTGCCGCATCACGCAACTGGACTGTCGCGGAGGCATTTTCGGGAACATCGACGCGCAAGCCATTCGCGGTGGCGGCCGCGGTGATCAGCACCGCCGCGATCACGATGCCACGGCGTATCGCCACATGCGGGAGCTCTTCGCCCCGCAGCACCATGCCGAGCAGCACGCCGACCGCACCGCCCGCGACACCCACCGGCACCGCCATGACCAACAGCTCCACCCACATACCGGCCGGCCAGAAATCCACGAACATCCTTGCCACCCACAGTGATTCGAGCCAGAGCCCGAGAGTGGCCGCGACCAGTCCGGTCAGCGCACCCCACCGAACGGGTCTGGACATGGGCAGCAGCGCCATCAGTTCCACGATCAGCGCGATACCGAGATACAGCGGAAATACATTGTGCGGCGCAGCGAGCAGTGGACCGACCAGGACCGCCAAAACGGTGCGGACGACGATCGCGAACACCACCGCCGCCAACGCACCACCGCGGCCGAGCGTGTAGCGCGCCGAAATCAGCGCGATCGTACTCGCGGCCACGATCAGCATCGGCTGGAAGACGAGCCGGAACTGTTCGACGCCGAAATCGAATTCGACCTGATACACCGACAGGCCGATCAGCAGACCACCGAAGGCGAAGGTGCGGACCAGCCACAACAGCGGACCGTCGGTGCGATCCGGATCGGGGCGGTCCAAGCGGCCTTCGAATTCCAGCAGCAGCACCGCGACCAGCGACAATCCCGCGCCGCCGATCAGCATCAGATGCGTGGGACCCCACAGGGTGACGTCTTGGCCGAACAGTCGGTGCCAGATGTCGTCGAGTGGGAAGCCGATGAGGGCGTACAGCCCGGCACCCGCCATCAGTACGCCCCCGACCGGGGCGTACCAGTCGCGGGTGATCCGAATCGCGGCCGGACCCGGCTTCTCGTCCAGCGGCAGGATGATGGCCAGCATTCCGGCCATGAACAGGAAGAACAGGCCGATCATGATGAAGTAGTGCGCCGGATTCGCCAGCGGCCCCTCGTCGCGGCCCTTCCCGATATGCAGGCTCACATCCCAGATGAAGCCGAACAGCGCGGTGAGAATGGTGGCGATGAACAGCGCGAGCGGTAGCGCGACCCAGCCCGGCCGGTTGATCAGCCCGCCGAGGCGATCGGCGGCGGTTTGCAGCCACGTGATGCGGCGGGTGCGGTGCAGATACCCGACCACGACCAGCACGGCCGCGATGGCGATCGCGGTGCCGGTCAGCACCGCGACCTGGTCGAGTGCGGCTCCACCGCCCTCGCCTCCGCGCGCAAGCACCGCTGCTACCCGCATCATCTGACACTTTCCGGTATTGGCGGTCGTCGCGTGGCTGGCCGTGCTCGGTCCGCGCCATTGTGGGCCTCGTCCTCATCGACGGTGCCGGGCAGCCCCGCATGTCGGTTGGACCTTCACTTTCGGAAGGTCGGCATGCGTGTCGAATACCCGCTGGCGAGATGGCCAATCCGCGGCCGGTGAGCGCCGTGGCCGGAGGGCCTGAAATCCCAGCCGACAACCATTTTCGGTGCCCGTTTGCATACGGTGATGCCGGGTAGTTGCCGAATATGGGTAGGCGCGATGGCTTGGCACCGTGGTGGATCGAGGCACCGACGGCGGCGATTACCGGTGTGGTGCGCACCGGGGTATCGACGGCCGTCGGATTGGGCGTACAACTCGTCGAAGCGCCGTTTCACGCGGCGGAAGCCGTGGCCGATGCCGCCGCCTCAGTAGTCGATACCGCCGCCGCCGGAGTCGACGAATTGGCTCCAACGCCGGAGAGCCCGCTGGGCGACGACCTGCTCGACCTGGTCGATCCGCATGAGCGGCGGGCCAACCGTCGGGTGGCCCTGCGCCAGGACAAGGCGACGATCGAGGTGCGCGGACTGAGCTCCGAGCGCGGCGCCGCCCTGGCGCGGACATTGGACGAGCGGCTCGGCAAGTTGCGTGGTGTGCGGTGGTCGCATGTCAATGCGGTGACCGGCCGGGTGGTTGCCACGCTGCGCGAAGGCGCGACCGGATTGCCGGAACTGCTCGAGGTCATCGAGGGGATCGAGGCCGACAACAATGTCGCCGAAGTGGACTGGAGTCGCACCGTCGAATATCCCGAGGACCGGGAACCGTTGCTGGCGGCGGGAATTCAGGTGGCGAGCGAGGTATTCGCCATTGCGGTCTCCACGGTCGGCGCGCGGCTACCGTTCGGTGGGCCGGCGCGCGCGGTGCGGGCGGCGGCCACTTTCTTCGACACCCAACCACGACTGCGCACAATGCTCGAATCCCGATTCGGGCGCTCCCGCACCGATATGGCCCTCACCGTCGTCACCGCGATCGGAACCGCATTCGGCGAGAATGCCGCCGACGGCCTTACGAATCTGCTGGCCGATACGGCCCAGCGCACCTTCCTGCTCGGCGAGGCCATCGCCCAGCGTCTCGAGTGGCGCAACTGGGAGTCCGACCTGGTGTGCCGCGAGCACCCCGACGTAACCGAACCCCTCCCGCCCTACACCCGCCCCATCGACCTGCCACCCGGCCCGATCGAGCGCGTCGGCGACGAAACAGCAGCCGGATCGCTGATCGGCACCGCCGCATTCGTCGGCCTCGGCCGCATAGGCGACGCCGCCGACGCCCTCGGCCTCGGCGCACCGAAGGCCGCCCGGGCCTCTCGCGAGGCATACGCCGCAAGCGTCAACATGGTCCTCGCGCGGGCGGGTGTACTGACATTGCACCGCGGTGCATGGCGACGCTTGGACCGCCTGACCACGCTGGTGATCGACGGCGAAGCACTGCTCACCTCACGACGGCTGGTACTCGACGTCGAGTCGGCCGATGACGAATGGTCTACGGGGAAGGTCTGGAGCGCAGCCCAGCGATTGCTGTGGTCGTCGGAGGGTGACGGGAAGACCGCCACCGACAGCAACGGCGCAGCCGCAACCGAAGGCGACAAGAGGGCAGCCACCGACGGCAGCGGCACGGCCGCGACCGACGGCCACAAGAAGGCCGCCACCAACGGCAACCAGACAGCCGCGACCGAAGACAACAAGGCCGGCGAGAAGGCCGTGACCGAGGACGGCAAGCAAGCCGCCACCGTGGACAACGAGGGAGCCGTAACCGACGAGGACGAGGAGACCGCAACGAAGGATGAGGCACTGCAACTGGTGCATCCGAACTCTGGGGCTCGGGACCGGGGTGCCACCATTCGGCCGGTCTGGCGCGAACTGCGAGACGGGGACCGCACGGTCGGGCGGGTGTTGCTCGGGCGGGAGCTCGATTCGAGCGCGCATGATGTGTTGACTGCGGCGCGGCGGGCTGGGTTGCGGGTGGTGCTTGTGGCGCACGAGGATGCGAACGAATTGCGGTCGCTTGCTGATGAATTCGTCTCGGCAACGTCATCGATGAGCAAGCTGGTCGAGCGACTGCAGCAGGACGGGCAGGTTGTCGCGGTGCTGAGCCCGCGCGCCCACAAGGCGTTGGCCCGAGCTGATGTGGCGCTCGGGTTGTTCACTGCCGAGCACTGCGAACCGCCGTGGGCCGCGGATGCCATCTGCCGGGATCTGGGGCAGGTGCAGCGCGTGCTCGCGACGGTCGCGCCCGCGCGGGAGGTCAGCGATCGTGGCCGCACCCTGGCCTTGTCGGCGTGTGCGCTCGGTGGGTTGCTGCTCGCCGTCACCCCGACCAGGAACGCCCGGACAACACCGATGGTCGCCGCACAGCTGACCGCCCTGATGACCGGGGCGCGCAAGGGCATTCGAGCGGCCACGTCCGCACCGCCTACCACGGTCGCACCGCTATTGCCTTGGCACGCACTCGAATCCGACGAAGTACTCGGACGCCTACCGCAACCCCCTGCGCTCGACGAGCGCGCGATTCCGGCCCGATCCGAACAGAGCTTGCTCACAAGAACTTTCGCACCGGTGACGACCTACGCCCGCCATCTGCGCCGCGAACTGGATGATCCGCTGACACCGATCCTCAGCGTCGGTGCCGTCGCCACCGCCATACTCGGCGAGCCGTCCGATGCCATACTCCTCGCCTCCGTGCTGACAGTGAACGCGGTGATATCGGCCGGTCAGCGCCAGCGTGCCGAGAGCGAACTAAAAGACCTGCTCGAAGGCGAGCAACTCACCGGTCGCCTGATCGACCGCGATGCGATCGACGAGTCCGACCCGACCGAAGGATCCGTGCCCGCGGACGCTCTCGCCATCGGCGACATCCTGGTTGTCCGCGCGGGCGATGTGGTGCCCGCCGATGCCCGATTACTGCGCGTGGACGAACTCGAAATGGACGAGTCGGGTCTGACCGGCGAATCGGTGACGGTCGAAAAGAATCTCGCCGCCACACCCGGCGTGGCACTCGGCGAACGCACCTGCATGATCTTCGCGGGCAGCACCGTAGTGAACGGGACGGGTCTGGCAGTCGTGGTCGCGGTCGGCCCCGACACCCAGGCCGGCCGCGCGGCCGCGGGCGCGGTGCCGCCGGACAAGGGCGGCGTACAGGCCCAACTGCGGCAACTCACCAATCGCGCCCTGCCGCTCACCCTTTCGGGCGGGGCCCTGGTCACCGCGCTGGGCGGCCTGCGCGGCCGGATGCTGCGCGATGCGATCTCCGACGGCGTCGCCGTCGCGGTGGCGGCGGTGCCGGAGGGATTGCCTCTGGTCGCCACCGTGGCACAGCTGGCGGCCGCGCGTCGACTGTCGCGCTACGGCGTGCTGGTACGCGCCAGCCGCACCGTCGAGGCACTCGGCCGCGTCGACACCCTGTGCTTCGACAAGACCGGCACCCTCACCGAGGGACGGCTGCGGCTCACCATGCTGGCCGACCTGGACAACAAGTGGTCACCAGACGACGAATCCGACGATGCGCGCCGACTGCTGCGCGCCGCCGCCCGCGCCTGCCCGGATCCGGACGAGGGACCGGTGCTGCACGCCACCGACCGCGCCGTACTCGATGCCGCCGAAAGCCTCGGCGACGATGCGCACCAGTGGGATCAGATCGAAGAGATCCCATTCGAATCCAATCGTGGCTACGCCGCGGTGCTCGGCCAAACGACGCGCAAGCTGCGCCTGATCGTGAAGGGCGCGCCCGAAGTTGTACTCCCGCGCTGCACCAAAGCATTTACCGCAGAACCGATCACGGAAGACGTGCACAAGCGTGCGCGGGCGGTCATCCATGATCTCGCCGAACAAGGCCTGCGCGTGCTCGCCGTCGCCCGGCGCGACCTCTCCGACGAGCCCGATGATGTCGAACGTGCCGTGGACAAACTCACGCTGCTCGGCTTCATCGGCATCGCCGACACTCCGCGGCCCCAGACGCTGCCGCTGGTAACAGCCTTGCAGGACAACGATATCGGCGTGCGCATGATCACCGGCGATCATCCGGTCACGGCGGCGGCGGTGGCCCGCCAACTCGGCATTACCGTGGATACCGTCACCACCGGTGCCGATCTGGATCGGCTCGACGATACCGAGCAGGCCGAACTCATCGAACGCAGCACCGTCTTCGCCAGGGTCGATCCGGAGCAGAAGGTGCGCATCGTGACGGCCCTGCGTCGCAATGGACATGTGGTCGGCATGACCGGCGACGGCAGCAATGACGCCGCCGCAATCCGCAGCGCGGATATCGGAATCGGTTTGGCTGCAAGGGGATCCGCGGCCGCCCGCAACGCGGCGGATCTGGTGCTCACCGATCCGGATCCGCTCGTCCTGCTGCACGCGCTGGTGGAGGGACGCGGCATGTGGCAGCGCATTACCGACGCGGTGGGCGTGCTGGTCGGCGGCAATGCCGGGGAGATCGCATTCACCATCTTCGGCAGCGTGATCGGCGGACAGGCACCACTGGGCACCAGGCAATTCCTGCTGGTGAACATGCTCACCGATATGTTCCCGGCACTGGCCCTCGCCCTTTCACCGGATCGCGACAGCCCGGACCCGCACGATGCGGAGCACGGTGCCGAACAACGCGCTCGGCAACTGGCCGAAATTCCGCCCGCCCATCTGGGTCCCGACCTCGCCCGCACGATCGCGGTACGCGGCATAGCCACGGCGGCGGGTGCCTGCACGGCGTGGACGCTCGGTCGATACACCGGAACCCGACGCCGCGCGGCCACCATCGGGCTGGTCGCACTCATCGGTACCCAACTAGGGCAGACCCTCGTCTCCGGCCACCGCAGTCCCCTGGTCTGGGTCACCACCGCGGCCAGCGGCGTGGTTCTCGGCGCGGTCGTCATGGTCCCGGGGCTGTCCGCTTATTTCGGTTGCACGCCACTGGGTCCCGTCGGCTGGACCATCGCCACAACCTCCGCCGCCGCAGCTACCGCGGGCTCAACCGTCCTTCCGCGCCTACTGCCCGGCGCTGACGAAGGCTGACCTCACCGGCACCTCCACTACAACCACCCACTGGCAACCAGTCCGGCAACGGCTGCGGTGCCGAAGACCAGCCAAGCGGCGTAGTCGCCCACATGCCCACTGTGCAGTCGGTGTAATGCAGTCACCGCCAACTCGAGCGGACGAATCGGAGGCTTTCCCCGTGCGCGCGACGTGCCGTAATACAGCGCGCCAAGGGCCGTAAGCACGGCCAGAACGGTCGACAGCAGACCGAGCACCAGCCCTCCGCCTGTCCACTCGATATGCGGGGCCGCACCTGAGTGGCCGGTTGTATCGCCGAGCAGCGCGGCAGCCCGGTAAGCCTCGGGATCGACGAATGTCGCGGCGGCGGGACCGATGGCTCTGGTGAATCCGGTTGGCAGACCCAGCAATAGCGCAACGAGCAATAAAGCCAGCACCGCCCCGATCATGGTGATCGGTGTCCGGTTGCGAGGCGTGGCGACATCGGGCACCTCATATTCCCCGGTGGTCTCCTCGGGATCCACCTTGTGCTCAGGGACCGCGCCCACACCGAAACACACCCGCAGTCCCGCACGCAACGCCGCACCGCCGGTCAACGCCGAAACGACGATTACCAGCGCCACCAGGAAAATCGACGAGTCGGATTCCTCGAGCAATGCCTTGCCGAGGCCCGCACCGAATGGCGGCAACCCGGCCAATATCAACGCCGAAAGTACAAACAGCACACCGATAGTCCGCTGACCACGCGCCCGCCCATGCAAACTGAACTCATCCACACTTCGATACCGCGACAGCAGCACACCGGTCAGCAAGAACAGCGCACCTTTCACCGCGGCATGACCACCGAGATACAGCGCCGACGCGGCCACTCCAAGCGGTGACAGCGCGGCGAGTCCGAGCATGAACAGCCCGATATGCGCGATCGTCGAATACGCCAGCAGCCGTTTGATATGCCGTTGCAGCACACACATCACCGCACCGAGCAAGGCGGTAAAGATACCCGACACCAACAGCATTCGACGCACCCCCGGAGCCGGAAGCACACCATCGAAAACCGTCCAATACACCCGTGCCAGCCCATAAACGCCCAACGGTGCCATCACACCGGAGAACAGCACACAGACCGGCGACGGTGCGACGGCATGCGCGTCGGCCAGCCAGAAATGGAACGGCACGGAGGCCGCCTTGACCAGCCACCCGGTAGCGATCAGCACGAATGCGGCCAGGACAAGAGCGTCACCCGCCCGCTCCCCGACCGCAATTCCCAACTGCGCCAACCCGAGTTGTCCGGTTCGCGCGTACAGCAGTCCGATTCCGAACAGGCAGAGATAAGCGCCGAGCGAGTTGATCACCCCGAAATTCAGTCCGGCCTGCACGGATTCGGGTTCCTCTATCTTCAGTCCGGTCAACGCATAAGCTGCCACGCCCATCAACTCGAAGAAGACGAACATGTCGAAAAGGTCACCGGTCAGTGCGAATCCGGTCATACCGGTGGCAAAGAGTAGAACAAGCGCCGGATAGTGCGCGTGCAGATTGTCGAAGTAGCGCCAGCCGAACAGAAGTGCGGTCGTGGTGAGTAGCGCGATCAGCAAAGCCATTGCGGCACCGATCCGATCGGCGACCAGCACGATCCCCACGGTCAGGCCCGGTCGCGGCTCCCAACCACCGGACCAGGACACCACTGTGCCCGCGCCGGTCCCATACAGCAGCCATCCGGCCAGGACCGTCTCGGCAAGCGCGGTTCCGGTGCCGAGCACATCGATCAGCAACCTGGGCAATATGCGCCCGACGGCGAGCAGCACACAGGAACCGGCGACCGGCAACGCGATCAGGAGTGCCGGGAGTGCCTGATCGAAGGGGACCATCAGCCACGCAGCGCGTGTAGTTCGTCGGGTTCGACCGTGCCGTGCCGCTTGGCGATCTGCACGACCAGCGCCAGCAGCAATGCGGTCACCGTCGCCGAGACGACGATGTCGGTCAGTGCCATGGCCTGCACCACCGGATCGACCACGGGCGAGCCGGGCGGGTTCGCGGATCCGAAGATCGGTGCGGACGCGCCTTTTTGGTAGCCGATGGCCAATAGCAGGACATAGGTTCCCGATTGTCCGATGGATACGCACACCACGGTGTGCACCAGATGCGTACTGCGTACCACGCCGTAGATGCCGATCAGCATGAGCCAACCGGCGATCACATAGGGGAATACGGTCATCGTGACGCCCGCCTCTCCGTAGTCAGATACTCGTCGAGAAACTGCGCGAGCAGTACGACGACACCACTGCCGACCGCGAGACCGACCGCCACGCTGAACAGCGGCAGCGTCCCGGCCGACAGCAGGCGGCCGAATTGTCCGAGCGGCAGGATATTCGCCAGATATCCTGCACCACTGAGGATTCCGGCCAGACCGAGCGCCACCACCGTGCCCATGCCCACGGCCTCGCCGAACTCGTACCAGGCCAGCGGCCGCACCCGCCGCAGCGCGCGATAGTTGCCCGCCACGTACAGCAGATGCAGTCCGGTGGCCAGCACCACACCACCCTGGAAGCCGCCGCCGGGCGTGAGATGTCCGTGCACGACCACATCCGCGCCGATCATCAGGGTCACCGGTAACAGGGCATAGCCCAGAAATCGGGTCGCCTGCACGATGCGGCCGACATCCTCCGACTGCCGTTGCGACCGATGCCCTTCCGGACGCAATAGCGTCGCCGCACCGAGCACCGCGGCCACCAGAATGGCCTCCTCGCCGAACGTATCGAGCCCACGCTGATCGAAATTGACCGAGGAAACCGCATTCGGGCTGCGCTGCTCCAGCGACGCTCGGACCGCGGCGTCCCGATACGGATGGTCGGTACCGCCGAACCCGGGCATTCGGAACAGCGCCAGGCCGAGCAATACGACAAGTCCGACCCCGCCGACGAGGAAGATCACCAGTCGAGCACTGTGCTTCACGACTTTCGCCTCCGCTGCACGGCACGCACAGCGAGCAACACCATCAGCGGCACCACCGCGGTACCCACCGCGACCTGCGACAGCACCACATCCGGCGCCCCGAGCACGAGAAATGCGGGTGCCAGCAGCGCACCGAATACCGCGAGGGATACCGCCTGCCGCTGCGGCTGAGTGGTGAATACGACAACCGTGCCCGCCACCGCGACCAGTCCGAGCGTGATCACGATCAGGGCGCTCATCGCGGAGCCTCGATCCTGCCGTCGGTGCGGGCATTGAGCCTGCCGATGGCGGCACTCAGAACCGGCGCGGTGAGTGCCAGCAGTAAGAGGGTCACCGCGACGATGGCCGTGGTCAGTCCCGGTCCCTCCGCGACCAGCACCGCCAGCACGATGAACGGTCCGGTGACCGAGCCGATAATCGACGAATAGTGCAGTCGCGCATAGACCGAACGCGGCCGCAGCGCCGCCACCGAGGCGGCCACCGCAACCAGGGTGCCGATCGCGAGCAGTGTGTCGACGAAGAAGCTAGTCATCGCGGACCCCCAGCAGGCGTGTGAAAACCAGGGTCCCCGCGAAGGACAGCAGGACGAGCACCAGCGGCACGATCAGATAATCCGGCCTGCCGAGCCCCAGACTCAGCAATATCAAGACGACGATCAACAGCGAGCTGACCAATTGCAGCCCGACCAGCCGATGCGCCGCCGTGCCGCGACTGGACAAGAGCAACGCCGGTCCGATCCCGCCGACCAGCAGCACACCCGATGCGAGCAGCCATGGCGCGGTGGACATTTCGATCAGCCCCCGAATATCCGTCGCAGCCGGGTCGCGGGCATCGCGAGTACATGCAGTAGCAGGTCGTCATCATCGGCATCGATGACCAGCGAACCTGGCGTCGCCGAGAGCACGCCGGTGATCAAAGCCGCCCGCCCCGCACGTCGCTGCGCATCGGCCTCCGCGTCGAGTTCGTCCTCCTCGAACCGCCCGACCGGCCTGCCGCGCGCGGCGATCAACAACGCGGCCCAGCTGTCGCGCACGACAGCGCCAGGCAGAGCGGCCAGCAACTGCGGAACCCTGTCCGGCAGTCGCCAATTTCCCTGCACCGCAATACGTCCCATCCGTGCCGCCCACGCGGTGGGCATAGCGAGCAGCGCTGCGGCGACCAACTCCTGAAGACTGAACGTCGTCAGCGTCGCCAGCCACAGCAACACCAGCACCACCCACCAGCCGACGACTTCGGCCGCCGCTGCGATGCGCCCGCTCATCCGTTGTCTTCTCGACGCCAGTCCCGCACCGCATCACGCGCCCGGTCGAATACCGCCAGCGGCGGACCGGCCAGCAGATTCGCCAGCGCGGATTCCCCGGTCTTCGGATGCGGCCGGGTCGGTGCGACTGCCTCGGCGGCCCGCACCGAACCCGCCATCCGCTCCAACTGATGCACCGAAAACTGTTGGCGCAACAGTGCGAATTCCTCGTTCTCCTCGCGGCTGGCATGGTCGATCACCGCATCGGCGAATTCGGCAAGCTTGCGATCGAAGTCCGGGTGGTCGACACCGAGGTCATAGAGGTCGGCGAGCGCACGCTTGGCGTGGTTCTCCTCGTCCCTGCGGTCTCCGACCATCTTGTCCGCCCCGAAACGGGCACGGGCGGCGGCGGGATGCACGGCCTCTTCTTCGGCGCTCTCGTGCACCGCGAGCAACCGGACCAGTTCCTTGAACAGCTCCGACTTATTGCCCTGCCCGGATTTCAGCTGGGCGAAAAGCTCTTTGATCTGCTTGTGCTGTGCCGTCAGCAGATCGACGACGTCCTCGGTCGATGGCAAGGTCATGACGAACTCCGATGCGGCACGAATTCCTGCGCCTTGGTCTTGACGCCCTGCCACATCAGATGCCAGCCATCCGGATCGCCGCGCATAACCGCCGCCGCGGTGTCCTTCATCTGCTCATAGGTCGCATGCGGCGGAATCGGCGGCACCTCGGGATCGCAGCGCACATCGATCAACACCGGACGATCCGCGCTCAGCGCCAGGCTCCATGCGTCGGCGAGCTGGTCCGGATCGTCGATCGCGACCGACGGCAGACCCATACAGCGCGCGAGATCGGCGTAGGAGGTCTCCGGAAGTATCTGCGACTCTTCGAATTTCGGTGCGCCGCCCATGGAACGCAGCTCCCAGGTGACCTGGTTCAGATCGTTATTGTGGAAGACGCAGACGATCAGCCGGGGATCACTCCACTGCCGGTAATAGCGTGCGATGGTGAGCAGTTCGGCCATTCCGTTCATCTGCATCGCACCGTCACCGACCAATGCGATCGCCGGTCGTTCCGGATGCGCGAACTTGGCGCCGATGGCATAGGGCACGCCGGGTCCCATGGTCGCCAGGGTGCCCGAGAGCGAGCCGCGCGTACCGATGCGGAATCGCAGGCAGCGGGCGTACCAGTTGGTGGACGAGCCGGAGTCCGCGGTGACGATCGCATTATCCGGAAGCTGTTTCGACAGCTCCCAAACCACGCGCATCGGGTTGACCGGTTTGGCCTGCAACATCGCCTGCCGCTCGACCGTCTCCCACCAGCGGACCACATCCTGCTCGATCTTCTCCCGCCAGGATCGATCCTCTTTGCGGCGCAGTAGCGGAATGAGTTCGGCCAGTGTGGCTTTCGCGTCACCGACCAGATTCACCTCGGTCGGATAGCGCATGCCGATCATGGTGCCGTCGATATCGATCTGCACGGCACGCGCCTGGCCGAATTCCGGCATGAACTGGGTATAAGGGAAATTCGACCCGACGATGACCAAAGTGTCGCAGTCGCGCATCATTTCATAGCTCGGCCTGCTGCCGAGCAATCCGATCGGCCCGGTGACGAACGGCAGATCATCCGGCAGCACATCCTTGCCGAGCAGCGCCTTCGCCACACCCGCACCGGTGAGTTCGGCGAGTTCGACCACCTCGCGCGCGGCCGAGCGTGCGCCCTGACCGACGAGCACCGCGACCTTGGATCCGGCATCGATGATCTCGGCGGCGCGTTCGATCTCGGTGTACGGCGCGATCACCGTCGCGGTCAATGCATGCGGTGCGCTGGACGGCACCTGCTTGAACTCGTGTTCGGGCGGCTCGTAGGGCTCTTCCTGCAGATCGGCGGGAATGATCACCGCGGTGGGCGCATGCCGGGTCATCGCCGTTCGGAACGCCCGGTCCAGCGCGTTGGGCAATTGGCTCGAGACATTTACCTCGACCAGATAATCGCTGGCAACATCCTTGAACAGACTCTGCAGGTCGACTTCCTGCTGATAGCTGCCGCCCATGGCGCTGCGCGCGGTCTGACCGACGATCGCCACGACCGGGACATGGTCTAGCTTGGCGTCGTAGAGGCCGTTCAGCAGATGGATCGCACCCGGTCCCGAGGTGGCCGTGCAGACGCCGACCTTCCCACTGAACTTGGCGAATCCGGTGGCTTGGAAGGCCGCCATTTCCTCATGCCTGGCCTGCACGAACTGTGGCTTGTTATGCGCCCGACCGAAAGCGGCGACCAGACCGTTGATGCCGTCGCCGGGGTATCCGAAGACTTGGTCAACGCCCCACTCGCGTAGTCGCTGCAGGACGTAATCACCAACCTGTTGCTTCATGAGGATCTCCTATTGGTATCCGGGTTGGTCAGACCGGTGATACCCAGCGAATGGGCAGGCAATCAGCGGGTGTGCCGTGCACCGGAGTGGGTAGCCGCACTGTGCCGAGACAGGAGGGATTGGGCGAATGATTGATCTCCCGCTGGCGCGACTCGCGGCCGAACTCACCGGAAAGGTGGCCGGTGAGGTGCGTTTCGATCCCGGATCCCGGGCCACATACTCCACCGATGCCTCGAACTACCGCGCGGTGCCGCTCGGCGTTGTGCTGCCACGCACACCCGAGGATGCGGCCGCCGCCATCGCGGTGTGCCGCGAACACGATATGCCCGTGCTCTCGCGCGGCGGCGGCACCAGTCTGGCCGGTCAATGCTGCAATGCGGCCGTGGTGCTGGACTGGAGCAAGTACTGCGATCGGCTGATCTCGGTCGATACGGCGGCCCGCACCGCGATCGTGGAACCGGGCATCGCGCTGGACCCGCTCAATGCGCAGTTGGCGCGCTACGACCTGATGGTCGGCCCGAAACCCGCGACCCATGTCAGCTGCACGATCGGCGGGATGATCGGCAACAACTCCTGCGGTTCCACCGCGCAGGCGTACGGGAAGATGGTCGATTCGGTGCGGCGGCTGGAAATCCTGACCTACGACGGGTTACGCGGTTGGGTCGGCACGGATTCCGAGGATGGGTTTGCGGAATTGCGGGACGGCCTGCGGCGGATCCGTGATGAGTACGCGACGGACATCCGGCAGCACTATCCCGATATTCCGCGCCGGGTCTCGGGCTACAACCTCGATTCCCTGCTGCCGGAGCACGGCTTCGATCTCGCGAAACTGCTCGTCGGCAGCGAGTCCACGCTGGTGACGGTGTTGCGTGCCGAAATCGAGCTCGTGCAACGCCCGAAAGCGGTGGCGCTGACCGTGCTCGGCTATCCCGATATCTACGACGCCGCCGATGCGGTTCCGATCGTGTTGCAGCACAACCCGATAGCGCTGGAAGGGGTGGACCACCGGCTGGTCGACCTGGAGCATCTCGAACATCTGGCCGGGGGCGCCATCGCGCAGCTGCCGGACGGAAATGGTTGGCTGATGGCGCAATTCGAGGGTGCCGACCAGGACGAAGCCGATCGCAGGGCGCAGACGATGGTCGAGGAACTGACCATGAAGACCGGTGCCACCTCGACAATGATCGACGACCCCGCGCGCGAGGCGGAGATCTGGATGGCCCGGGAAGCGGGCCTCGGTGCCACCGCCTATCCACCGGACAGTCCGGAAACCCATGAGGGTTGGGAGGATGCCGCGGTACCGCCGAACCGGCTCGGCGATTACCTTCGCGACTTCGAAAGTCTGCTGGACGATTTCGACTACCGGTCGTCCTCGCTGTACGGCCACTTCGGTCACGGCTGTGTCCACACCCGCATTCCATTCGATCTCCGTAGCGCGGAAGGCATTTCGAAGTACCGCGGCTTCGCCGAGCAGTGCGCACAGTTGGTTACGCGGTACGGCGGATCGCTGTCCGGTGAACACGGCGACGGTCAGTCGCGCGGCGAACTGCTGCCGATCATGTTCGGCGAGCGGATCGTCGAGGCATTCGGCGCGGTCAAACATCTCTTCGATCCGCGCAATCGGATGAATCCCGGCAAGGTCGTGCACCCGCGACCACTGGATCAGGACCTGCGCCAAGGTGCGAACTATCGACCGTGGGAGCCGGCGACCCACTTCGCTTTCCCGGAGGACGACCATCGGTTCAGCGTCGCCGCCGCACGCTGTGTCGGCGTCGGCAAGTGCCGCAGTCACGAGGGCGGTGTGATGTGCCCGAGCTACCGGGCGACCAGGGAGGAGGAACACTCCACCCGTGGCCGCGCCCGACTTCTGTTCGAAATGCTCCAGGGCGAGGTGATCACCGATGGCTGGCGCTCCACCGAGGTGCACGATGCCCTCGATCTGTGCCTGGCCTGCAAAGGCTGCCGTAGCGACTGCCCGGTCGATGTCGATATGGCCACCTACAAGGCCGAATTCCTCTCCCACCACTACGAACACCGCGTCCGGCCGATGGCGCACTATTCGATGGGCTGGATCCCGCTGTGGGCCCGCCTCGCCACCGCCGTGTCCGCACCGGCCAATGCGCTGGCGCAGAGCCGGGGCACGGGTGGGCTGCTCAAACGGCTCGGCGGTGTGGATCCGCGCCGCGAACTACCGCGTTTCGCCCGCGAACGCTTCACCGAGATGTTCGCCCGCCGCGCACCGGACGAGCGCGGCCACCGCGGCCGAGTGCTGCTGTGGCCCGACACCTTCACCAATAACTTCGCCCCCGAAATAGCCGAAGCCGCGGTGACCGTACTGGAGGCCGCCGGATTCGAGATCGAAATACCAAGGCGCACAGTCTGTTGCGGATTGACTTGGATTTCCACCGGCCAACTCCCCACCGCGAAACGAGTATTGCGCCGCACTTTGCGTCAGCTCGAACCCCAATTGCGCTCGAGCACCCCGATCGTCGTGCTCGAACCGAGCTGCGCCGCCGTCTTCCGCTCCGATCTCACCGAATTACTCCCCGGTGACGAAGACGCCCACCGCCTGGCGAATCAGGTCCGCACCCTCGGCGAAATCCTCACCGAACGAGCCGACGACTGGGAACCCCCGCGCATCGACGCGCACGCCATGGTCCAACCACACTGCCACCAGCACGCGATCTTGCACTACGAGGCCGACCAAAGGCTCTTGACCGCAACCGGACTCGACGTCGAAGTGCTGGATACCGGATGCTGCGGCCTGGCAGGCAACTTCGGCTTCGAACGCGGCCACTACGACGTCTCGGTAGCCTGCGCCGAAGACAAACTCATGCCGACCATCCGCAAGCGCGAGCCCGAAACCCTGGTCCTGGCAGACGGTTTCAGTTGCCGAACCCAAATCGAGCACCTGGATCCGCAAGCCCGGCCTAGGCACGCGGCACAAATCCTCGCCGAGGCGATCCGCGACAACTGAATCAGTCGGTGTCGAACAGCCGATCGGCGGGCGCGAGTTGGCCGATGGTGTTCGAGATCTGGGCGACCAGAGCCCAGGGGCGCTGGGTGTCGGTGGTGGCCTTACCGCTGGTGAGGATCGCACCGGAGAGTCCGCGGGTGGGATCGGCCCAGCCGTATTGGGTCGTCAGGCCGCTGCGGCCGAAGTGCGACTGGGTGTTGCGCCCGAACTTCGAGCGACGAGCGCCGAGTTCGAAGCCCGCGCTGCTGACTCGTCCGGCCAGGCCGGGTATGCGGCGTGCAGGGCGGATCGCTTCGCGGAGCGTGCCGGGCTCGATGATCCGGACGCCATCGAGTTCACCACCGCGAGTGAGGATTTCGTAGAAACGGGACAGCTCGTAGGCCGTCGTGACGATATTGCCCGACGGCAGTTCGGCGGTCAGGAAATCCCGATTCGCGGATCTGGCGGTCGCACCGTCCATCCGGCCGCCGAGCGCCTTGCGCGCCAGAAGCATCGACATGCGTGACGGTGGCGGGCCGGTCTTCACGCTGGGCACGACCTTGTCGACGTCCTCGGGCCGGACCCCGAAGTTGTTCCAGCGGAAGCCCAACGGTTCGAGCACCTGTTCGGTGAGATGTTCGCGCATCCGCTTCCCGGTGGCCCGCTGCACCAGCAGCCGTTGGATCAAACCGCTGGTCAATGCGTGATAGACGCGGAACCGACCCGGCGGCCAGCTCGGCACCAGATCGGCCAACCCCTGTACGGCCAACTCCTCGTCGAGCACCAGCTCGACGCCCTTGTACGGCGGCGTAATGAACGGCACACCGGCCGAATGCGACAGCACATCGCCGATGGTGATCGCATCCTTGCCGTGCGCCGCGAACTCCGGAATGTATTTGCACACCGGATCATTCAGCGCGAACGCACCCTGTTCGATCAGCATGAACATCAGCGTCGCGGCCACACCCTTGGCCGTGGAGAACCCGCAGAACAGCGTCTCCGGCGTCGCGAGCACCTGCTCCGCATCCGGACCGTCTTTCGGCGCATTCCCCCAGCCGTGCCCGATCGCCCGGTTCAGCACGATTTTCCCATTGCGCCGCAGACAGGTCTGAATCGCGGGCGTCGTCCCCATCCGGTACCACGCCTGCACCGACGCCCACAGCGCCGCGATGTCGTCGTTCGTCAACCCGGCATCGGCCGGATCGTCCTCGTGCCCGACCGTCGTCACCGCGTCCAGATCATCGGCGACGGTCACCAACGTGCCAGGAACCACCTTCACCGGGCCAGCATATCGACGCTGATCTTTCTCCCGATCGAGCCCACGCTCTGGTTTCACGAAACGAGCCGGGGTACTCGGCGGGCAGGAGGTGTGACATGCCAAAGGAATGGAGCAATAAACAGGAACGGCAGTACGAACACATCAAGGACTCGGCAGAGGACCGGGGCGCGAGCCAGAAGCGGGCGAAGGAAATCGCCGCGCGGACGGTCAATAAGAATCGCGCCCAAGCCGGGCAGTCGAAGACCGCGAGCCGTTCCTCGATAAAGGACAAGTCGCCACAGCAGCGCGGTGGGCAGCGCTCGGGCCGCAGCGGTCCGAAGGGCCCGACCCGCGACCAGCTGTACAACGAGGCCAGGCAACGCAATATCAAGGGCCGCTCCAAGATGAACAAGCGGCAGCTCGCGCGGGCCTTGGGCAAGGACTGAGGCGGATATGGCTGTGCCGGGCGCCGCGGAATTCGTGCCGCCGCACGCGAGCCTCGCCGAGTTGCGGCGGGCCTCGTGCGGCTGTCACGGATGCGATCTCTACCGGCACGCCACCCAGACGGTTTTCGGCGAGGGCCCGGAAAACGCCGACGTCGTAATGATCGGTGAGCAGCCCGGCGACCAGGAGGACGTGCGGGGACACCCGTTCGTCGGCCCCGCCGGGCGCCTGCTCGACCGTGCCATCGCCGAGGTCGGGATCGACCGCGACCGGATCTATGTGACCAATGCGGTGAAGCACTTCAAATTCGAGGAGCGCGGTAAGCGCCGCATCCACAAACAACCCGGACGCACCGAAATCGTCGCCTGTTCGGCCTGGCTCGACGCCGAGTTGCGGGCTATCGAGCCACAACTGGTGGTCTGCCTCGGCGCGATCGCGGCAAAGGCCGTGCTGGGTCCCTCGTTCAAGGTCTCCGAGCGGCGCGGCGAGCTCGTGACGATGCCGGACTACGCGGTGATCGCGACCGTGCACCCGTCGTCGGTACTGCGCGCGCCCGATCGCGACGGGGCCTACGCCGCATTCGTCGCAGATTTGAAAAGGTTGCGAACGGTGTGCGGTGGTATACGACCGATGTGACGGCCGAAAATATCACCCGGCCCCATGTACTGCGCGAATACGCATTCCTCGCGGACGGCGAGCGCGGTGTCCTGGTCGGTCCGCGCGGTGACTTCGCCTGGATGTGTGCACCACGCTGGCACAGCGACGCGGTTTTCGCCGGCTTGGTCGGCGGGGACGGCGCGTACTCGGTGACGCCGTCCGGGCGCTACGTGTGGGGCGGTTACTACCAGACAGGCACGTTGATCTGGAATTCACACTGGCTCGTCGGCTCGTCGGTGGTCGAATGCCGGGAGGCGCTGGCCTTTCCCGGTGATCCGCATCGGGTTGTGGTGCTGCGCCGGATCGTCGCGGTGCACGGCGATGCCGAGGTCGATGTGATGCTGCGGCCCGCCGGGCAGTTCGGCGAGGCGAAGACACGAGACCTGCACCGCACCGATGACGGGTTGTGGCTCGCGCGCGTCGGGGACCTCGCACTGCGTTGGACGGGCGGCGCGGCCGCGTCGGTCCGTGATGGTCGCGGCTGGACCGATCGAATAACGCTGCGACAAGGCGAGATACATGATCTCGTCCTCGAATTGTCCGATATCGCACTGCCCGACGAACCACCTGATCCGCACACCGCATGGGCGCAGACCGAATCCGCTTGGCAGCGTGGGGTTCCGAAGCTGGGCCCCTGCGCCGCTTCCCGCGATACCGCTCAGGCCTACGCGGTCATGCGCGGTATGACCGGTTCCACCAACGGCATGGTCGCCGCGGCCACCATGGGTCTGCCCGAACGCGCGGACCGCGGCGAGAACTACGACTACCGCTACGTATGGCTCCGCGACCAATGCTTCGCCGGTCAAGCCGTGGCGGCAGACGGGCCACACCCGTTGCTGGACAATGCATTACGTTTTGTGGCCGAGCGGCTGCTCGCCGAAGGGCCCGACGTATTGCCCGCTTGTACGATCACCGGCCAACCCATCCCGGAGCCCAGCAATCTGGACCTACCCGGCTATCCGGGCGGTCGTACCGTGGTCGGCAACCGGGTGCGCGACCAGTCCCAGCTCGACGTACTCGGTGAGGCACTGCTGTTGTTCGCGGCGGGCGCGCGGCACGAGCGGCTCACCGAGGACAGCCGCAAGGCGGTTTCGGTTGCGGTCGGGGCGATCGCCGAACGCTGGCGTCGACCGGATGCGGGCATCTGGGAGCTCGAGGACCGGCACTGGACGCACTCCCGGCTGGCCTGCGTCAGTGGTTTGCGCGCGGTTGCCGCCGTTGCCGAGAGCGGTGCCGACCCGGTGTTCTGTACGGCGCTCGCCGATACCGTCATGGCCGAAACCGCCCGCACCAGTGTGCATCCCAGTGGCGCGTGGCAGCAGGCGCCGGATGCTGTGGGTGTCGACGCCGCTCTGCTGCTGCCCGCCATCCGTGGCGGTGTACCTGCCGACGATCCGCGCAGCCTCGCCACCTATCGGGCGGTCGAGCGCGAATTGTGCACGGATTACTACGTTTATCGCTACCGCCACGACGAGCAGCCGCTGGAGACGAACGAGGGCGCATTTCTGTTCTGCGGATTCGCGATGGCGATCGCGGCCGCCCAACTCGGACACCAGGTTTCGGCGGCACGCTATTTCGAGCGCAATCGAGCGGCGTGCGGTACGCCGGGATTGTTCGCCGAGGAATTCGACGTCCGGCAGCGTCAGCTGCGCGGCAATATGCCGCAGGCCTTCGTGCACGCGATGTTGTTCGAATCCTCGGTCCAGCTCACCCGATTCGGCGATGAGTAAGGAGTTGTGATGAGTTTCGAACCACGAGTAGTGGTGATCACCGGGGCGAGTGCGGGCATCGGTCGCGCGGCCGCACGCGAATTCGCTTCGAGCGGTTGTAAAGTCGCGCTGCTCGCCCGCGGCGATGCCGGCCTCGCGGCCGCCGCCGATGATGTGCGCGCGGGGGGTGGTGAGCCGCTGACGATTCCGGTCGATGTCGCGGATTACCCGGCGGTCGAAGCTGCGGCGACGCGGGCCGAGGAGGTGCTCGGTCCCATAGATGTCTGGGTGAACTCGGCCTTCACCTCGGTCTTCGCACCGTTCGAGCAGATTGCCGCCGCGGAGTTCCGGCGGGTCACCGAAGTCACCTATCTCGGCACCGTGCACGGCACCATGGCCGCGCTGTCCCGGATGCGGGCACGTGACCGCGGCGCTGTCGTGCAGGTCGGCTCGGCGCTCGGCGCCCGCTCGATTCCGCTGCAGTCGGCCTATTGCGCCGCCAAGCACGCGATCAACGGATTCACCGAGTCGGTTCGGGTCGAACTGATGCACGAAGGCAGCAATGTGCATATCACGCTGGTGCAGGCACCGGCGGTCAATACGCCCCAATTCTCCTGGGTGCTGTCCCGATTGCCGAAGCGGCCACAGCCGGTGCCGCCGATCTACCAACCCGAGATCATCGCGCGCTCGATCGCTTTCGCCGCGAAACATCCTGAGCGCAAAGAATATTGGGTCGGCGCGAGCACGACCGGGACGCTGCTCGCCCAACGGCTCGCGCCCAGCCTGCTCGACCGATATCTCGCCCGCACCGGGTACGACTCGCAGCAGACCGATGCCGACGCCGACGCACGGGCCGACAATCTCTGGGAGCCGGTCGACCGGGCCGGTGGATACGACTTCGGCGCACACGGCGAGTTCGATGATCGTGCGCACCGGCGCAGTACCCAGGCGTGGTTGAGCCGGGGGCTCGAGACATTGGCCAGCGGGTTGCGTCGGCATTAGGCGATTAGCCGACCGAACCGCGGGTATGGCGCACATATGGTCCCGACGATCGACCAACTACTCCACGCGCTCACCCGGGCGGTGAACACACTGGCGGATGCCGGTATCCGCTTCGCGGTCGCGGGTGGTTGTGCGGTGTACGCGCGCGGCGGGCCCGCCTCGGAGCACGACGTCGACATCTTCATCAAACCCGCCGACCTGTCTCAGGCCCGCAGTGCGCTGGCCCGCGGCGGATTGCGAGTCGCCGATCCGCCCGAGGACTGGCTGACCAAGGTCTATGACGGCGGCGTCCTCATCGACCTGATCTATCGGCCGAACAACCGTGCCGTCACCGACGAATTGCTCGATCGCGCCGACATGATGCGTGTCGGCCCGACGATGGCGCCGGTGATCAGCGCGACCGACCTGATGATCGACAAACTACTGGTCTTCGATGCGCACCGACTGGACCTGAGCCCACTGCTGACGATCGCACGCGATCTGCGCGAACAAATGGATTGGGAGCGAGTGCGCAAGGAAACCGACATTTCGCCCTATGCCCGAGCCTTCCTCGGACTGCTGGACGACCTCGGAGTAATCGAGCCGAAGCGGGTGGTGTGAATGGATCGACCGCAATATCTGGTCGCGCACCTGCGCCGGGCACTGGCCGAGGATCCGCGCACCGCCGAACTCGGGGTCCAGGTGACGATCCGCGGCGACGTCGTCGTCCTCGGCGGCGAGGTGAGCAGTATCGAACGCAAGCTGCAGATGGAAAAGGTAGTGCGCGAACAGCTTCCGCGCGCCCACATCCACAACGACGTGCACGTCACGCCGCCCTGCGCACCGGGAGCCGCCGAGGCGCTGGCGGACTGAGACCGGAAGGAGTGTGGCATGCGGATCGCGGCAATCGGTGACATCCACCTAGGCGCCGAGTCGGGCGGCGAACTCCGCCCGGCACTCGCGGAACTGCACGACCGCGCCGATGTGCTGCTGCTGGCCGGTGATCTCACCCGGCACGGCACGGTCGAGGAAGGCCGCGTCGTCGCCGCGGAATTCGCCGATCTCGGCGTTCCGGTCGTCGCGGTGCTCGGCAATCACGACCACCACAGCGACGCGCAGCACGAGCTCACGGCCGAGCTCACCGATCACGGCATCACCGTCTTGGAAGGCACCGCAACGGAATTCGCCGTCGATGGACATACCCTCGGCATCGCGGGGACGAAGGGCTTCGGCGGTGGTTTCGCGGGCAAATGCGCGAGCGTCTTCGGCGAACGCGTGATGCGCGAATTCGCCTCGCACACCGTCGACCTCGCGGAGATGCTGCGCGACGCGCTGGCGGGCCTGCACACCGACATCACGATCGCGCTGACCCACTACTCCCCGATCAGCGACACCCTGCACGGCGAGCCACGCGAGATCTACCCGTTCCTCGGTTCCTATCTACTCGGCGAAACCATCGATGACCAGCGCGCCGACCTCGCGATCCACGGGCACGCGCACGCGGGCACCGAACGCGGCACCACCCCCGGCGGCATCCGAGTACGCAATGTGGCGCTACCGGTGGTGCGCACCGCCTACGTCGTCTACGAGCTGTCACCGGAAACAAAAGAATAATAAGGAGTACCGATGCCCTCGATCGGATCCATCGCCACGCTGGCCGCGGCGACCGCGGCGGTTGCCCTGCTCGCCGGCTGCGGCGGCAACGGCCCCCTCGACCCGGTGCCCGCCACGCCGACCTCCCATCCCGACATCACCATCACCTTCTCGTCCCCCGGCAGCTCCGCACAGGTGCCCAATCCGGACGAGATCACCCCGACGGCGGCAAAACAGCTGTGCGACATGCTCGAACCCGAGGTCGACCGTTGGCGCACCGAGGGCGCGCAGCTCGGCAAACTCGGCTTCAACGGCACAGTGCACGATTGGGCGGCCCGCAACGGCGGCCTCAACGACACCGTCCTGAAGGACCGGGCCATCGTCGATCGCATCACCACCACCCAATGTCCGGACGTCCGGCAACAGGTGCTGGACGCGCTGAATGTCAGCACGCTCGCCGACGGCCTGGTGGGATTCGGCCGCTGAGCGGTTACGAGGATCGAGTGGCGAGGATTCCAGCCAGGATGACCCGCAGGCCGCGTTCGAATTCGACATCGGTATCGGCGTCGAACAGCTCGGCCACCATCCGGGCGGTCCGCGGATAACGCTCGGCATCGACGGTGTGCGCCATCCGCGCGGGATCGTAGGGATTGCCGTCGGCGTACTCCGCGCCGGATTGCGCCTGTTCCTCTATAACGAACCCGATCGTGTAGTGCAGCAGGATCGGAAACACCCGCTCGGCATGGTCGACCGAGAAACCCGCGTCCTCGAGCGTGCGCAGGGTCAGTTCCGTGGTGCGCCACATGGCTTCATCGCTGACATAGGTTCCGGCCAGCACCTTCGCCCCGTCCCGATAGCGCAGCATCGACCGGCGCAACCGCCCGGCCACCGCCACCACCCAGTCCTGCCAGTCCTCGCCCTGCCGCGGCGCCTCGATCCCGTCGACAGCGGAGACGAATACCCGCCGTGCCATCGCATCGAGTAGTTCGCGCTTGTTCTTGACATGCCAGTACAGAGCGGGCGCCTGCACGTCCAGGGCCCCGGCCACCTTCCGCATGGTCAGGCCATCGAGACCGACCTCGTCGAGCAAACCCAGCGCTGCCTCGGCGATCACCGTCGCATCGATCTTCACTGTCACCTCCTGCTGTCCGACCCCTTGACACCTTAACAACGTTCTGGTCTCCTTAACATCGTTAAAGAGCTTAACAACGTTAAGGAGACCGACATGGAAACGACCGAGGTAGTGATCGCCGGTGCCGGACCGACCGGGCTGATGCTGGCTTACGAACTGCGCCTGGCCGGCGTGGATGTCGCGCTCGTCGATGGACTTCCGGCGCGCACCGGCGAATCGCGGGCGGGTGGGATCCACGCCCGCACCATGGAAATGCTCGATCAGCGCGGCCTGCTCGACGACCTATTCCCGCTCGGCCGAGTCATGCAGGCCGGGCACTTCGGCGGCCTGCGCCTGGACTTCAGCGACTTCAATACCCGCCACCCCTACACCCTCGCCGTCCTGCAGTCGGTGATCGAGCGCGAACTCGACCGGCGCGCAACCGAACTCGGCGCGGTCGTGCAGTGGGGTTCGCCCGTTACCGGTTTCCGGCAGGACGCGGCGGGCGTCGAGGTGGAAATCGGCGGCCCGAATCCACGCCGGATTCGCGCTGCCTACCTGGTCGGCTGCGATGGCGGCCGCAGCGCGGTACGCAAACTGGCGGGCATCGACTACGTCGGCACCGACGCGACCGCGACGGGCATGCTCGCCGATGTCGAATTGGCCGATCCGCCCGCACAGACCGTCTTCGCGCACCGCGCCGGTGCGGGCGACTTCTCGGTGGTGCAATTCGAGCCCGGCTGGTACCGACTGCTCGTGCAGCGCCACGACCTCGTCCTGGAGCGCGGCGCCGAACTGAGTTTCGAGGACTTCCGCGCCAACTTCACCGAACTCGCGGGCACCGACTTCGGGATGCACAGCCCGCGCTGGATCTCGCACTACAGCGATGCCGCCCGCCAGGCGGACCGCTACCGCGTGGGCCGCGTGTTCCTGGCCGGGGATGCCGCGCACATCCACTATCCGGCGGGCGGTCAGGGCCAGAACCTGGGGTTGCAGGACGCGATGAATCTCGGTTGGAAGCTCGCCGCCACCTTGCGCGGCAACGCATCCGACGAACTCCTCGACACCTATGAGTCCGAGCGCCACCCCATCGCCGCCCGCGTCCTGCACAACACCCGCGCCCAGACCGCGCTCGGACGTCCCGGCCCGCACACCGACGCACTGCGCGACATCATGAGCGACCTGATCGATATGGACCAGGTGCGCCACCGCCTCGGCCTGATGATCACCGCACTCGATATCCGCTACGACATCAAGGGCGAGCACCCACTCATCGGCCGTCGCGTCCCGGATGCCGATATCAGCACCGCCGACGGCGATACCCGCGTCCACGCACTGCTGCGCGCGGGCCGCCCGGTCCTGCTGGTACTCAACGGAAACGACGTGCCCGCAGTCCCGGAATGGCACGACCGGGTCGAGATCATCAGCGCCGCCAGCCGCGCCGAGCACTGGCCCATCCCCGGTTTCGGTGAGATCGCGGCCCCTGCCGCCATCCTGCTGCGCCCCGACGGTTACGTTGCATGGGCAACCGAGGAACCCACCACCGCAGGCTTGACCGAAGCACTCACCACCTGGGTCGGCGCCGCCGACCTCGACTTCACCTGAACCGCGCCACCCCGTACAGTGCGGACCGAACGGCAGCGCACCAGCTATCACGAGTTTCCAGCCGGATGCGGCATCCGGATACCGCGGCGATCGCGCAATTGGCTGTCGCGAGCCGACTCCAGCTCGACGTACCGGCGATTGCTTTAGAATCTCTTTACAAATACATTACCGAAGTTAGGCGCCGAACTCGAATAAGCCGAGCAATAGCAGCTAGCGATACGGTGACCGTTTTGTCCGATTTACCCGGCGCGAACCGAGACCTTCGGTTGATCAAGTTGTCTGCGGCATGACACTGTCCCTCGATGGACATCGTACGAAAACCCGCCCGAGAAAGATCAAAAACATTGCCTCGCAAAAGGGTTCCTAATGTGTATGCTATCGATCAATCAAGACCCCACTACGAGGTGGGATGATGACCGAGGACGGTGTCGAGGTGGATGTCAATACACTCCGAATGCGCCGTGCGACCGTCTTCGCAATAGGCGTCGGTGTACTGACTCTTGCTGCGGCCGGTCCGCTCGACGGGCTGCTGGTCGGCATGTTCATCTGCATCGGACTCGGACTCGGTTGGGTGAATGCCCAACTGACCCGATTGACGGTCAACCGCGTCGCCGACGCCGAGAAACCGAGGAAACAGGGTTTGTACCTCTCCTCGGCGACTCGACTGATCGCAATAACCGGCGGTTCGCTCGCAGTGGGTTTCCTGGCAAGGCCGCACGGCATCGGAATCTTCTTCGGCCTGGCCGCCTTTCAAGTGATTCTGGTGTTGGTCACCGTCTTGCCTGAAGTGAAGGAGCTTCGCCAGCAATCATGACGAATCAACTCGCCTTCATCGCCCAGTCGGCGCTTCCGGTGCTCGCACAGGAAGCGCCCGCCGAAGAGCCGAAAATCAAGGTCGGCGAACACGCGGTCGCGCATCTGTGGGGTATGGACTTCAATGTCGACACGATCATTTCGACCGCCCTCGCGGCGGCGATCGTGCTCGGTCTGGCGTTCTACCTTCGGGCGAAGCTGACTTCGGGCGTACCCAACGGCGTGCAGCTGTTCTTCGAGACCGTCACGGTCCAGATGCGCAACCAGGTGGAAAGCGCCATCGGCATGAAGGTCGCGCCGTTCGCGCTGCCACTGGCCGTCACCCTGTTCATCTACATCCTGTTGTCGAACTGGTTGTCCGTGCTGCCGGTGCAGTACGGACACGGCGAATTGATCGCACCGCCCGCGTCGGACGTCAATTTCGTCTACGCGCTGGCCCTGTTCGTCTTCATCATGTATCAGGGTGCGGGTGTTTATCGGCGCGGTCCCGGTGGCCACGCCAAGCAGTTGCTGAAGGGCCACACCGGATGGGGCCCTATGGTTTTCATCAATGTCATCGAGGAAGTCGCCAAACCGCTCTCGCTGTCGCTGCGATTGTTCGGCAACATGTTCGCGGGCGGCGTGATGGTCTCGGTGATCGCACTGTTTCCGTTCTGGATCAGCTGGGGGCCGAATGCCATCTGGAAACTCTTCGATCTCTTCGTCGGAGCCATCCAGGCATTCATCTTCTCGCTGTTGACCGTCCTCTACTTCAGCCAGTCGATGTCGCTGGAGGACGAGCATTAGCCCCTGCGACGCTTTCGGGTCGCTCGAAACAACTACGGATCGGCGCCGCCGATCGAGCTCAGTAAAGAACAGGAAGTGAAAAATGGCAGACGCAACAACGGCAGCCATCGTCCAGGGCGCGCTCATCGGCGGCGGCATCATTATGGGCGGTGGCGCCATCGGCGCGGGTATCGGTGACGGACTCGCCGGCGCCGCGTTGATCAACGGCGTTGCCCGTCAGCCGGAAGCCGAGGGTCGCCTCCGCGGTAACTTCTTCCTGACCGTCGGTCTGGTCGAGGCGGCGTACTTCATCAATCTAGCGTTCATGGCGCTTTTCGTATTCGCTACTCCAGGTAAGTAATTCAGTATGACTCCGCGAACGGATGTTGTTGCCGAGGGGAACTTCCTGATCCCCAACGGCACATTCTTCGCCGAGCTTTTGATCTTCCTGATCGTGCTCGGGGTCATGTGGTTCTTCGTCGTTCCGCCGATACGCAAGGTATTGGCGGAACGCGAGGCGAGAATCGCCGAAACCGCGGTCGACAACAAGGAAGCCAAATCCTTGTTCGCCGACGCCGAAGCGAAATACCAGGCGGCCGTCGCGCAGGCGCGCAGTGAAGCGGTCGAGATCAGGAACCAGGCAAGGGCCGAGGGCCGAGTTATCCTCGAGCAGTTGCGAAGCGAGGCGCAGGACGAGGCCGACAGGATCGTTGCGGAATCCGCGACGGAACTGCGGGCCCAGGCGGACCAGGTGGCCGCGGAGCTGCGTGATGCTGTCGAACCGCTCGCCGAGACATTGGCCGATCGAGTGCTCGGCATCAAGGATCGGCACGCCGGCTCCAGCGCCGGCCATCAGTCAGAACGAGCGTAGCCAATGAACCTCAACAGCAGCATCCTTGCCGAAGACTCGGGCATCTTCCACATCACCTTCGACTGGCCGATTTTCTTCAGCCAGCTCTTCGGTTTCGCGGTCATCATCTTCGTCATCGTCAAATGGGTGGCGCCGCCGGTGAAACGGCTGATGGCCAAGGCTCAGAACAATATTCAGAAACAGCTCGAGGAGAACCAGCAGGCGACCGACCGTCTCGTCGAGGCCAAACGCGCCTACGACAACGCGGTCACCGACGCCCAGGCCGAACTCGAGCACATCCGCGAGGACGCGCGCGCCGACGCCGAACGCATCATCGCCAAGATGCGCGAGTTCGCCGACGCCGAGGTCGCCCGGGTCCGCAGCCAGGGCCGCGACCAGATCGCCCAGATGCGCACCCAGCTCATCCGCGATCTGAAGGTAGAGCTCATCACCACGGTCATGGACAGCACCGAGGAAAAGGTCCGCTACGAGATCAGCTCCACGCACGTGGCGGCCGACAGTATCGACAAATTCCTCGAGGACCTCGAGGCGATGGCCAACGCCGAGCCACCGGTCCGACGCCGCGCCGAGCCCTGGGCTTTGTAAAACCGGGTGGTCGCCGGACCGCATGCCCTGGCATGCTGGCCGCGTGAGCACCGCGCAGATCACGATTGATTTCGCGCCCGAATTGCGGCTGTTCGTCGCGGCCGCACAGCGGGACGGTCGCTCGTCCGTGCGGATCGACACCGTGTCGACACTCGGACATATCGTGGAATCGCTCGGCGTGCCGCTCACCGAGGTGGGCAAGCTGCTGGTCGATGGTCGGTCCGTGGACCCGTCGTATCTGCCCACCGACGGCGAGTCGGTGTCGGTGCGCGCCGTGGTACGCCCGCAGCGATTCGACGAACCGCTGCGTTTCCTGCTGGATATTCACCTCGGCACCCTGGCGCGGCGGCTGCGCCTGCTCGGCGTCGACACCGCCTACGAAAATCCGGATATCGGCGACGCCGCACTCGCCACGCGCTCGGCGACCGAACATCGCATCCTGCTCTCCCGCGATCGCGGACTGCTGCATCGACGCGAAATCTTCGCTGGCGCATACATTTACAGCCACCGTCCCGTCGAGCAACTCGACGACGTGCTATCGCGTTTCGCACCGCACCTTGCGCCATGGACCCGCTGCACCGCCTGCAACGGCCCGCTGCGCATAACCGATAAGCAGACCCTGCGCGGCCAGCTCCCGGACGAGACCGAGCGCACCTACGACGCGTTCGCACAGTGCGTCGACTGCGGCCGAACCTATTGGAAGGGTGCACATCACGCGCGTCTCGACGCGATCGTCACCCACGCCATGCAGTTCGGCACCTGACCGCGCCGCCGCACACCTTCCCACAACGCCGCGCACCCTTCCGCGCCGCCGCACACCTTCCCACAACGCCGCACACCCTTCCCGCGCCGCCGCACACCCTTCCGCGCCGCCGCACACCCTTCCCAGGCGGTGCGCACGTTTCGCGGCAGCGCGCACGAAATCGTGGGCGAAATGGGCGTGGCGCGCGGATCGATGCGTGGGAGACATTCCCACCCAGCCGGATCAGGCGCCGAACACACCTTCGAGGCGGCTGCGGGAGCCGGGATGGACCAGGCGGGCCACGCTGACCAAAGCAGTCGCGGACCAGGTGCGGCGGCGGATCTGGAGGCAGGGTTCGGTGCGGCGGATGCGCAGTAGCCTGCAGTCCTCCTGGCTGCCCTGGACCGCCTCGACGACGTGTTCGCCGCGCACCAGCGGGGCCGCTTCACTGAGGTACCGGTTCGGGGTGATCTCGGCGAAATTCTGGTCGAGATAGCCGGGTGCGGCCGCGGGGTTGACGTAGCGGTCCTCCACCTGGATCGGCACCTCGTCGTCGAAATGCACCAGCAGCGAATGGAATACCGAATCGTTCGGCCAATCGTCGAGCAAGGGGTTGTCGGTGTCGAGGGTTTCGCTGCGCAGGAAGATGACCTCGGTGCGGTGCCGGTGACCGCGCTGCTGGATCTCGTCGGCGATATTGCGCACCTCGAACAGCGGCGAGGCCACCTTCGCGGGTGCGACGAAGGTGCCGACCCCCATCATCCGTACGACCACCCCGGCCGCGGCCAGCTCACGCAGTGCCCGGTTGACCGTCATGCGGGAGATCCCGAGCGCGTCGACCAGTTGATGCTCCGAGGGCAGCTGATCCCCCGCGACCCACCGTCCGGCGCCGATCTGGGTGCGGATCAGGGTCTTGATCCGCTCGTACGCCGGTGCCGCATCGGGTCCGGACGCCGCGAACAAGACCGCCAGGTCTGCATCGCCCACCGGGCGGGCCATCGCCACCACCTCTCACGTCGCCTGGCCGCAACCTTAGCCGTTCCGGTTGACAGTCACTTGTATATACAGGACTATGCATCTGGGCAGGCTGTCCCAGCTGCCCCCCTTCTCCTGATGGAAGGCGGATCCATGCCGCACCACGACGAAATCGACGCCGGACTGCAAATCGAGCGCCGCACCATCGAAGTAATTCCCGATGCCGAACGCCACGGCACGCCGCGCAATCAATTCACCCTCTGGTTCGGGGCGAATATGCAGATCACCGCGATCGTCGACGGTGCGTTGGCAGTGGTATTCGGCGCCGACGCGCTGTGGGCGATTATCGGATTGCTGCTCGGCAATATTCTCGGCGGCATCGTGATGGCGCTGCATTCGGCGCAGGGCCCACGGCTCGGATTGCCGCAAATGATCTCCAGCAGAGCGCAATTCGGTGTCCTCGGTGCGGTAATGCCGCTGTTGCTGGTGATCGTGATGTATCTCGGTTTCGCCGCGACCGGTACCGTGTTGGCCGGTCAGGCGGTGAACAAGATTCTGCACGTGGACAATTCGACCGTCGGCATACTCGTCTTCGGTGCGCTCACGGCATTGGTCGCGGTGACCGGCTATCGGCTGATCCATGTGATCGGGCGAATCGCCACCGTGGTCGGCATCATCGGCTTCACCTACCTGACCATCCGGCTGTTCACCGAATACGACGTCAGCGCCTATGTCGGTACCGAATCCTTCGACATCGTGACCTTCGTCCTCGCGATCTCCCTGGGTGCGGGTTGGCAACTGACCTTCGGACCGTACGTCGCGGACTATTCGCGCTATCTGCCCCGCACGACCAGTGCCCGGACCACCTTCTGGTCCACCTTCGCGGGCAGCGTGCTCGGCTCGCAGTGGGCGATGACGCTCGGCGCGCTGGTGGCCGCGGTCGCCGGAAAAGCGTTCCTGGGCAATCAAGTCGGCTTCATCGGCGACCTCGCCGGACCGTCCGCGATCGCGCTGCTGATCTACCTGGTGATCGTGGTCGGCAAGCTGACGGTGAACTGTCTCAACGCCTACGGCGGATTCATGTCCATCCTGACCTCGGTGACCGCATTCAACGGTCGGTCGCACACCACGCAGGCCGCGCGGGCGGCCTATATCGTGGGCTTCACCGTGGTGTCGATGCTGATCGCCATCGGGGCCAGCGCCGACTTCCTCAACAACTTCAAGAATTTCGTGCTCGTCCTGCTCATGGTCTTCACCCCGTGGAGCGCGATCAACCTGATCGACTACTACCTGATCTCGCGCGAGCGCATCGATATCCCGGCGCTCTACGATCCGGACGGCCGCTACGGACGCTGGAACCTCGCCGCGCTGGCCTGCTATACCCTCGGCATTCTCGCCCAGATCCCGTTCCTCGCGCAGAAGCTCTACACCGGGCCGATCACCGATCTGCTCGGCGGCGCGGATATCTCCTGGATCGTCGGCATCGTCTTCACCGCTGCCATCTACTACCCGCTGGCACGTCGCACGAGCAACCCGCCGGACCGCATGATCTACCCCGCGGACACGGTTGCGACGACCCACGTTTCAGCCGAGTAGTACGCGCCGCCCTGCCGCGAATCCACTGACGCGCAGGTCGATTCCGGCGATCTCCACCGGCTTGCCCAATCATAACTAGTTACCGGCTGGTCGGGTGTAGACCTTGGTAGAGCGATCCGCACGCACACGCCGGGAGGGGTTTTGCGCATCGATTTGGGCCGGGATCTACGGGAGCGCGCCGACAAGAACGATGACATTCCTGAATGGCGGCCAATTCATTTCGATCTGACCATCGATAGGGACCGGTCGGCATTGTCCGAACTACTGGCGACAACGGACGTGCGGGTACACGACACGCTTACCGAGCAATTGCGACAACTCGTGCTCGCACGCGAACCCGCTTGTCCCCGTGATGAGTTGGACGAACGCGTAGGGCAGCTGCACGGCACGGATCCCGCCGGATACGGCAGGTGGGTGTGGTACCCGTGGTCGGCCGATCTCGTACATGTGTTACCCGAGACGGAATTCCGGGAGGTCCGCACCGACCGCAATCGCTATCGGATCACCCGGGAAGAACAGCAGCGGCTGGCGCGGATGCGGATCGGCGTGGTCGGGCTCTCGGTCGGCAGTGCGACCGCGCTCACCCTCGCACTCGAAGGTATCGGCGGTTCGTTCAAGATCGCGGACCTCGACCGGCTCGGCCTGTCGAATCTGAATCGGATCCGCTCCCGCGTGGCCGACCTCGGCATCGAGAAGTCGGTCATCGCGGCGCGGCAAATGTTCGAGATCGATCCGTATCTCCGAATCGAGAGATGCCCGAAGGGGATTCGACCGGAGGCGATCGATGACTTCCTGCTCGGTGGCGGTGGTCTCGATCTGCTGGTCGAAGGGTGCGACGATCTGCACACCAAGGTGCGGCTCCGGGAGCGGGCGCGCGTTCACGGCATTCCCGTGCTCATGCAGACCAGCGATCGGGGCCTACTCGATATCGAGCGCTTCGATATCGAACCGGATCGGCCGATCTTCCACGGTCTGCTCGGTTCGGTACGGGCCCAGGATCTGCGCGATGTCACGACACCGGAGAAGATCCCGTACGTCCTCGAAATCCTCGACGCGGCCCGGCTCAGCACGCGCGCGGCGGCCTCGCTGCCCGAGGTCGGGCGGACGATCGGCAGCTGGCCTCAGCTCGCCTCCGGCGTGGCGCTCGGCGGCGCGATCATCGCGGATGCGGCGCGGCGACTGCTGCTCGGCGAACCGGTCGGATCCGGGCGCTACTACGTCGATCCAGGCGAGTTGATCGACGCGAAGCACTGCATCTATCGCGAACCTGCCTCGCCCGCACCATTATTCGCGATCGCCGAAGAGGCCCGAAGGGATCCGCCGCTGCCACCGCAACCATCGGAGCGCGGAACGGTATCCGACGATGCCGTGCGGTGGATAGCGGCCATGGGCACACTGGCACCCTCCGCACACAATGCACAGCCGTGGGCGCTGATCTGGCGGCGCGATAAGGCGGTCCTGGAGTGCCGTCACGACCCGAGACGTGACCTGCCCAGCCTCGACTTCGCGCACGGCGCAACGTGGGTCGCGTTCGGTGCGCTGTTGGAGAATATCGAGCTCGCAGCCGGGCAGCTCGGATTGCGCACGCAGATCCGGACGTGGCCCAGAGCCGACCTCGTCGCCACGGTCGAACTGTCCGGCGCACCGGAATCGGCGGCATCACCGCTCGTCGCGCATATCCCGACCCGAGTCACCAACCGGCGTCGTGAGTTGCGGAGACCGCTCGATGCGGAGACAGCGCAATCGCTGGTCACCGCCTGCGCCGAGTTCGGCGGACGATTGCAACTGTCGTGCGAGAGAACGGAATTGGCGGAACTCGGCGCGCTGATCGGCGCGGGCGATCGCATCGGTCTGCTGAACCGGGCGATGCACCGCGAAGCGATGAGCGGCTACCGGTGGACACCCGAAGAGGTGCGAGCCGAACCTTATGGTCTCGATATCGCCACCGCTGAACTCACCGCGGCCGAACGCGGCGCGCTGCGCCTGCTCAGCCAGTGGCGGGTCGCGGAATGTCTGGCCGAGATCGGCGGCGGCCGTGCGCTGGAAGACCTTTCCCGGCGCGCGGTGGCAGGCGCCGCCGCGGTCGGGCTGCTGACGATGCCGGGTGTATCACGCGAAAGCTATCTGCGCGGCGGGCGCGCCATGCAGCGGATGTGGCTCACCGCGACGGCGAAAGGCATTGCACTGCAACCGATGACCGCACTGCCCTACCTCTTCGCCCGCCTCGAACGGGGCGGTGGCCACGGCCTCTGTAAACGCGAGCAGGCCGAACTCCGCGAACTGCGCGTGCGCTATCAACGGGTGTTCGAGACCGACGCGGACCATGCCGAGGTGCTGCTGTTCCGACTCGCGTACACGGGACCTCCGACGGCGCGTTCGCTGCGCCGCCCGTTGGTTCAGGTCCTCGATCTCGCCTGACTCGCGAACCGCCGACTACGAGGCGTGGTGCGTCGGGTGGTAGTGCTCCCAGGCGGCGGCCAGTGCCTTGCGCACGTCCGCGGGCAGGTAGTCCCGGATCTCCGCACACAGATGGACGCTGTTCCCGCAGTCGTCGCACCAGATCCGGACCGTACGCGCGTCCTTGGCAACGGCTGCCGCGATCCAGTCGGCGCGCATATTCCCATGATCGACGGTGGCTACCCATCTGTCCCCGTAGCCATCGACATCCTGATGGATGGCATTGACCATGGTCACCGCGAACATCGGGTTGGGCTGAGCCTTGTTCTTCGTCATAGCGGGAAAACCTCCGGCCCTGTCGAGCGAAATATTCGTGCGACATCGAAGTAATACCTCCCGGCGAACGGTAGGTCCAGCAACCTGGCGGTGACCGATTGCTTCGCGACGCAGGAAGCAACCGTAACCCCGGCCGACCTGCCCGGCAAGAGATCGATTTCGGGTGGAAACCGAAGGGAATCCGCAGGTAAAGAGATCGCAAAGGCTCTAGGGCTATTGCCGGTATGGCACCGCTGCCGCTCGTGCCTGCGCGCTGATCGCCCGCATGATCTGGGCCACAGCAACCCCCTGGGCCGGAACCTGGCCTGCGCTACCGGGTTCCGGGATCGGTCAGGGGGAAGGCGTTGGGCACGAAGGGGACTCAGGATCGCGGCGGCGCGGGAGCGGGAATCGGATCGAGCGCTCGGCCGAATGCGGGCTCAGGGCCGACCGGCCGTCCCTGCGCAGGTGTATCCAGGCCGCGATCAGAACGATCAGGAATTCGATGACGTAGCCGTTGATCAAGACCTTGGTGATCGGCCACCACGGCGGCAGCAGGAACACGCCGATCGACACCCAGGTCTTGCTCCAGTGGTAGGTCCACGAGGCGGTCACCGTGAACAGCACCGCCGCCGCCACCCACCAGCGCCAGTTGTCCAGCCCCTTGTGCACGAGGAAGACGAACAGCGGCACGAACCACACCCAGTGGTGTCCCCAGGAGAACGGCGACACCGCGCAGGCGGTGAGACCGCCGAGGGTGATCGACAGCAGCCGCTCACCTCGCTGATACAGCGCCGTCGTGACCATCATGCTTGCGATCGTGACCGAGCCTGCGATGAGCAACCACAACCACACCGGCGCGGGCCCGTCGAGCAGATGCGCGATGACACCGCGGATGGACTGGTTGGACGGGTGGTTGTCCGGCGCGATCCGGTTGGATTGGAAGAACGTCGAGGTCCAGTACTGCCGGGAATCGGTGGGCAGGATGACCCAGGCGAAGGTGACCGAGGCGATGAAGACGGCGAATGCGGTGACCGCCGCGCGCCACTGCCGCAGGGCCACGAAATAGGCGACGAAGTAGATCGGGGTGAGTTTGATGCCCGCCGCGAGTCCGACGCCGACGCCACGCAGTTTGCTTCGGTCCCCGCGCAGCGCGTCCAACAGCACCAGCAGCATCAGCACCAGGTTGATCTGCCCGAAATAGAGCGTTTGGCGGACCGGCTCGATGAATACGCAGCTGGCCGCGATCAGCACGCTGACCACCACCAGCCGAGTCGTGATCCGATAGCCCAGCAGCCGCCAGCTGAGCAGCACACAGGCGATGAGTACGGAGAGGTTGACCGTCAACCAGGTGTTCGTCACGTACCCCCACGGCACCATGTAGATCGGCACGAACGCGATCGTGGAGAACGGCGTGTAGGTGTAGAGCAGGCCACGCATGGTCGGCTCGGTGTACAGCGGCAGATCGTGCACGATGCGCCACGCGCCGTCCCGATAGATGTGCACGTCGAGGCCACCGACCAGGAACCCGCCCTTGTCCAGGAACGGATCGATGGTGGTGAAGAGCAGGATCACCGACAGCAGGGCGCTCCCGGCGAGCAGGTATATCGCTGGTCCCGTACGCGGAAACTCCAGCTTCCGGGTGTCTCGCACCGATCCGCTACGACCGAGGCAACACCGTCGCAGGATTCGAAGTACAGGATCCTGTTGGGTGATAAGACCTCATCACGTCGACCGATCCATCCCTTCGTCCCGCACCTGCTGCACTACGGCGATAACCAGTTTTTAACGTACCTAATGACCCGCGCCTGCATCATGCCCCGAAGTGCTGGGGCAAGCAAGCCGCGGGATCATCGTTGCCTGCTGGCCCTGGCCCGCCTGCGTTCCGCCTGCAGTTCGGCAAGTTCTTGTTCGAGCATCTCGGCGATGCGGAACTGCCCGGTGTCGTGGATATCGGGCGTGCGAACCACCTGGAGGTGCGAATCCGGCTCGGCGGGTGCACTGCCCTTGCCGCGCGCGTTCTCGGTCGTCCTGCTGTCCTTCCTGCCCTCGAGTGAACTGGGCTTGCGCGCCGTCGCCGCGGCCGAACCGTTGCCCCTGCGCAGTGCCGACACGACCGACGGCTTGTTCTCCGCGGTGGGCTTCTCCTGCCCCACCGGGGCGGCCTTCCGCGCGGGCGCCTTCGCCGGGGGCGGCGGGGTCTCCACCTTCGCGACGGGCTTGGTCTCTGCCGTAGCGACCGGCTCGGGTGTGGCCGGTGCGAAGGGGTTGTTCTTCGCGACCACCGGCTTCACGGCCACCGGCGCGGTCGGCTCCTTGGCGACCGCGGGGCGGTTCTCGGCCTTCGCGGGAGCAGGCCGCTGCTCGACTGCCTGGGGCTCCGCATGGTCCGGCGCCTGAGCGTTGGCCGGCGCGCGACGCTTCTCGGGGGCTTCCGAACCCTCCTGCGCGGCAGGGCTTTCCCCATCCGGCGACTCCTCGACCTCGACCGCTTCGGCCTCCACGATCTCGTCGACTTCCAGCTCGGCGTCCTGTCCGGCACCTTCGGCGGCCGCCAGTGCCTCGTGTTCGACGGACTCCCGCTCCGCCCCCTGTGCTACCAGGGCCGCCTGGGTGTTCGCGCGATAGGACGCGATCGATGGCATCGTCCGCTTGAGTTGTTCGGCCGGATCGGGCAACTCGCGGACCTGCTCGGTGGCCCGGTAGATGGCCAGGCCGTAGCGTGCGCTGGCCGCGTCGTGAATGAGCAGGGCGACACCGATCATCACCGGCGCGACCGCGTGCACACCGGTCTCGTACCACTCCCCGTCACGCAGATAGGGGTAGGTGTTGAGGGTGACAGTCAGTGACAGCAGGGCGATTTCGGCCGCGGCGACCTGTCGGCGGTTGTCGATAACGCCCCATTCGGCGACCTTGTTGGTGCCGACCATGATGATGATCAAGCAGACGCTGATCATCGCCTCGATGAGGTAGCTGAACCAGTACAGCGGATCGCCCGGCCCGCCCGGCGCGATGTTGTGCTGCACATTGACCGCGGACCACAGCATGCCCGCCGCCACCACGCCGGCCAGCGCGCGCAGTGACCATCCCCGGTGCCGGTACAGCGACGCCAATTTGGCGTGCGGGCTGGACTCCCGCCGCTGCGCCGCAATTGCCTTGCGGGCTACCAATAGATCTCTGATGTCGGCCTTCTCGATCGCTTCCGTCGTCTGCCTGCCGCGGTCGGCCGCGGCGGCCGCGGCCTGAACCTGTTTCCATCGCTGTGCGCGATCCTCGCCGCGGATCTTCTCCGCGAGCTCACGTTCGGCGATCAGTTCGTCCTCGGACAGCGCCTCGGTCAGCGCGGGATCGAACTGGTAGGCCAGTCGGCCCCGTGCCCGCTCGACCCTTCGCGCGAGCTGTCCGACCTCGTCCTCGATGGGATGATGCTCGATGGTCAATTCGACTCCCAGCGGGAGAGATTCGACGGCAGACAAGTAATCACGCGTGGGAACGGCACCAGACATTCATAGTCGATTCACCGTTGCCAGCGAAACTGTCAATTTGCCGCCGGTGGGTCGTCCTGCGGCGTGCCGCGCGCGACACACGCATGCGAAGTTTCGATTTAACGACGATTCGGCACTCGCGGACGTCACCCGCCGCGCAATGAACATACGGTTCACCGGCCCGGATTCGCTGCGATGCGACTGCTTGCCACCAGCAAACAGCCAACCAGTCGGTTCATTCAAGGGGTGTCGACACATTCGGGCGTGTCGCCGCCAACTGGTCGATAGGTCAGGCGATTTCGGATCCGCTGGGCCGGTGCGCCGCGACATAGTCGTCGATCTCGCGCAGAAAGCTGTCCAGGCGGCCCGGCGTCAGCCAGGAGGCGCGGAACGAGTTCTTGGCAAGTTCGACGATACGGTCGAGATCGAGGTTCGCGTTGGCGGCGAGAGATAGATAGTTGTCGGCCGCATAGGCGCCGAAGTAGGCCGGATCGTCACTGTTGACGGTGACCGCGAGGCCGCGATCGAGCAGCGTGAGGATCTCGGTCGACTTCATCTGTTCGGTCACAAAGGAATTCGAGACCGGGCAGCAGGTGAATCCGATGCCCTTGGTCTCGGCCAGTTCGACCAGGCGCTCGTCCTCGACGATATTGGTGCCGTGGTCGATGCGGTCGACGCCGATGTCCTCCAGTGCCTGCCTGATGTGTTCGATGGAGCCTTCCTGATCGATATCGCAGTGCATGGTGAGCAGGAAGCCCTCGCGGCGGGCCCGCTCGAAGACGGCCGCGAATTTACTTGGCGGATTGCCTCGTTCGTCCGAATCCAGTCCGACGCCGATGATCCAATCCTTGTAGGGCAGCGCCTCGAGCAGTGTCGCCATCGCGAACTCGGCCGAATGGTCGCGCAGAAAACACAGGATCAGCTCGGCGGAGATGCCGAACTCCCGGCGGGCCCGTACGATCGCCGAGCGATACCCGCTGATCACGGCGCCGAACTCGACCCCGCGCCCGGTATGCGCCTGCGGGTCGAAGAACATCTCCACATGTCGGATGCCGTCGGCGTGCGCTCTTGTCAGATAGGCGAAGGCCAGATCGTCGAAGTCCTGCGACTGCTGCAGCACCCGCATGGCCGGGTAGTAAACCCGCAGGAACGAGGTCAGATCGTGGAACTTGTAGGTCTGCTTCACCTCCTCGACGGTCCGCTCGGGCAGTTCGATCCCATTGCGTTGCGCCAGCTGGAACTTCAGCTCCGGCTCCAGCGTCCCCTCCAGATGCAGATGCAATTCGGCCTTGGGCAGGCCGTGAACGAATGCGGCGAGATCCGTTGACATGCAGCCATCATCCCCCTCGACGGCCGCCATCGGGTGCGTTCAGGCCGCGTCCGACAGCGCCTCCCGCCAGTGCCAGGTATCGGTGTATTGATGCAGGGCGAACAGCTTTTCGTCGGCGATATGCCAGATGTGGGCGAATTCGGCGGCCACATGCTTGCCGGTGGCACGCGCGGTGCCGCGGTAGTGGCCGGTGACGATGACGGTGTTCGGATAGGCGTCGAACCATTCCTCGGCGAAGGGGGCGATCTCGTATTCGCGGAACACCGGCTGCCAGATACCCGCGAGCGCCGCCTCCGGGCTCTGCGCCTGTGTGACGGTCACGCTGGGCATGCCGGGAGCCACCCAGCCCTGGAAGCGCGGATGCAGCGCAGCGAGGATGCCCGCCGCGTCCCCGGATTGCGTTGCTTTGTAGAACTTTTCGACTACGTCTCGGTTGCTCATATTCTCATATTAGAGGGATCGTTCTACATCGACCAGAGGCATCAGCCGGTGATACGCAGCACAGCCGCTCGCTAACTGGTGCGGATTCGGGATCGCAGTGCGAGAACGCCCGCGGCCGAGCCGATCATCGCCATACCGACGACCCATAGTCCGGCTCGCTGCGTTCCGGTGAGGTCCTTCAGCGCGCCGGTGACATACGGTGCGACGAATCCGCTGACATTGCCGATGGAGTTGATCAGGGCGATTCCGCCCGCCGCGGCCGCACCGGACAGGAAGGTGCTCGGCAGCGCCCAGAAGGTGGGCAGCGCGGCGAGTACTCCGACGGCACAGACGGTGACCGCGACCATGGCGGCGAACGGGTTGCCCAGATACAGCGCCACCGGAATCGCGAGCCCGCCGATCAGCGCGGGCAGTGCCACATGCCAGGCCCGCTCCCCGGTTCGGTCGCCGTGCCTGCTCCACAGCACCATCACGACGGCGCCGATCACATAGGGCACCGCATTGATGAGCCCGCGCTGCACCACCGAATAGTGGGTGCCGTACTGCTGCTGGAAGCCGTTGATGATCGTGGGCAGGAAGAATCCGAGCGCATACAGGCCGTAGACGATGCCGCCGTAGATGAAGGCGAGGCCGAGCACGCGTGGATGGGTGAGCGCCTTGCGCACCGTCCAGTGTTCGACCCGCGCGGCCTGCTCTTTCTCGAGTTCCGACGTGAGCCAGTCTCTTTCGGTCTCGGTCAGCCACTTGGCCTGCGTGGGCCGGTCGGTGAGGAAGAACCAGGTGACCACTGCGAGGGCGATCGCGGGCACGCCCTCGACCAGGAACATGAATCGCCAACCGCTGAGGCCGAAGACGCCGTCGCCGTACTGGATGATCAGGCTCGATACCGTCGAACCCAAGGCGGTCGAAATCGGCACCGCCGTCATGAACAGTGCGACGATCTTCGCGCGCTGGGTCTGCGGAAACCAGTAGGTGAGATACAGCAGGATGCCGGGAAAGAATCCGGCCTCCACCACGCCGAGGGTGAATCGCAGGATATAGAGCCAGGTTTCGTTGGGTACGAATGCCATGACGGTGGCGACCACACCCCAACTCACCATGATTCTGGCAATCCAGCGGCGCGCACCGAACCGGTGCAGCGCCAGATTGCTCGGCACCTCGAGTACGAGATAGCCGATGAAGAAGATGCCGGAGGCGAAACCGAAGGCCGTCTCGGTCAGCCCCAGCTCCGTTTTCATACCGCTGGGCCCGGCGAATCCGATATTGACCCGGTCCAGGTAGTTGATGAAATACAGCAGCCCGAGATAGGGCACCAGTCGAATCGTGACCTTGCGCAACGTCGCGCGGGACACCTCGGGCGTTCCATCCATTCGCGAACTCTCGACCCGCATCCACCCAGCCGTCAAATTCCCAGACCCGGCGATACGAATGTTCGACACCGGACAGCCGACACGTCATGTGCGGGGACCCGAGCGTTCAACCCGCAACCGTACCGTTCGAGCCAGAAGCGAACGGAGATTCAAATGCTCGAGCCGCGACTTCGAACCCTATGGCTGGCGAATGTGGCCGCGGGCGCGGCCGCTGTGACCGTGCGCACCCCACTCTACGCCCGCCCCAGACCCACCCATTCCGTTCGTGTGCAACGGGATTCGATGCTGGCCACGGACCTCGAGGTCGTCACGGTAACCGACCGCTCGGTCATCCTGACCTGGACCACGTGCACCCGCGACCGCTATGGCCGCACCCGTCCGGTCCCGGCCGATACCGAGGTCCGCATCGCACCGGTCGACGGCCGGGCGGCGGCGCGACCGCGCTACCTGGACTCCTGGCCGACCGCCTACCACTATGCGGAGCTCGACGGCCTCGAACCCGGCCGGACCTACCGATTCGAGGCATATTCGGACGGCCACCGCGCCGTCCCCGCCCGGACCCTGGTGACCCGCCGCTCCGGAACACCGGAATCCACCGGCACATTCACCACCGCCGACCCGCCGCCGGGACGACTGCTGCACACCATCGCACTCGCCAATGATGTGCACTTCGGCGAGCACAGCAGCGGCCTGATCGTGGCCGGGCTGCCCACCGGCCTGCGTCACGAGACCGAGCACTATCCGGAGTTCATGCTGACCGCATTGCTCGACGACCTGCGCCGACCGGACCGCGCTGCCGATCAACTGATCGTCGCGGGCGATCTCACCGATACCGGCACCCTCGAGCAAAGCCTCGGTGTGCGAGCGCGGTTGGACGAGTGGGGCGTGCTCGGCCGCGACTACTTCGTCTGCCGCGGTAACCACGACAAACCCGACGAAAACCGTATCGACCACTGGGGCAAGGTATTTCACGCACGTCAGCGCCTAGTCGAACATCGTGTCGGCGAGCTGCGCATGATCGGCCTCGACACCACCCGGCTGCGTGGATCCGGTGGCACAATCGTCGCACCGCAAATAGCGCATCTGCGTGAACTCCTGGCGGCTGATCCGGATCGGCCCACCCTTGTATTCGGGCACCATCCGGTTACTTCCCATGCGGCGGTGAGCAATCCGGGCGGCCCGGGGTTCGTTCTCGATCGCACCAATGCCACCGCGCTCGGCGCGCTCTATCGCGATGCTCCCGGCGTATTCCTGCACCACTGCGGCCACACCCACCGCAACCGGCGCAACCGCCCGGACTCCGGTATCGATGTGGAGTTCCTGGAAGTCGCTGCCACCAAGGAATATCCGGGCGGCTACAGCCTGCTGCGCGTCTACGAGGGCGGCTACACGGTCAACTTCTACAAGACCCGCACCGAGTCGGCCCGCTGCTGGAGCACCCGCACCCGCCGCCAGTACCTCGGTCTGCATCCGGATCATGCCCTCGGCAGTTGCGCCGACCGCAACCACGTTGTCCAGCGCGATTTCTCCGGGTTGTAGTTACAGTCGGTCATGCGGACAGTGACCGTGCGGCGCACCATCGCGGCGCCGATCGAGCGGGTTTTCGATTGGATCACCGATGCGGCGAACTACCGTCAGGTGCCGGGCGTGCTCCGGGCCGAGGTGACGCGGGTCGGCATGGACGGCGTCGGCACCATGCGCGAAGTCACCACGGCCGCATTGAAACTCACCGAAGAGATCGTCGGATACGAGCGACCGGTGCGAATGGACTATCTGATCCGGTCCTCGATTCCACCGCTGCGGCACGAGAGCGGGAGCATGCGGCTGCGGGAGACCGCGGACGGTACCGAAGTCACCTGGGTCTCGACCTTCGAAGTCCGGACTCCGGTGTTGAGTGGCACATTGACCAGGACGTTCGCACCCGCGGTCGCCTTCGGTTTCCGCACGGTGCTGCGGACGGCCGAGCGCGAACTCACGGGCTGACGCGTTACTCGACCTACCGGCCGCCCGGCTACTGTCGCAGACAGGCGTGAAACTTCGGGAAGCCGAGCCGGGAGAGGTTGGTAACTGATGGGTGTTGGCGGTCTTCGATTGGCCTCGGTTGTCGCCGCTGTTGTGCTCGGATCCGTTGTGGCCGGACCTCGTTCGTACGCGGCACCGCTCGAACCGGGGTCAGTGGTGACCACGGATGGATCGAAGATTACCGGGGTTCGGGTTCGGGATGACCGGCATCTCACGTTGACGGTGTACTCGGGGGCGATGGGGCGGGAGTTATCGGTGGAGGTGCAGCGGCCCGCGGATACCGGAGTGCCGCGGCCGACGTTGTATCTGCTGGCCGGGGTGGATGGTGGGGTCGATGGGGCGACCTGGGGGTCGAAGACCGATGTCATGGGGTTTTTCGGCGATAAGAACGTCAATGTGGTGCAGCCGCTCGGTGGGGCGTACAGCTACTACGCCGATTGGCGGGCGGCGGATCCGGCGTTGGGGGTCAACAAGTGGCAGACGTATTTGACTCGGGAATTGCCGCCGCTGATCGATGCCGCATTGGGCGCCAATGGGCGCAATGCGATTGCCGGGATCTCCACCTCCGGTACGTCGGTGCTTTCGCTGGCGATTTCGAGTCCGGGGTTGTACCGGTCCGTCGGCGCATTCAGTGGGTGTGCGCAGATCAGCGATCCGGTTGGGCAGGCGTTCGTCGGGCTGTCGGTGCGCAAGGGTGGCGGCGATCCGGTGAATATGTATGGGCCGCCGCAGGATCCGATGTGGGCGGCGCATGATCCGTATGTCAACGCCGAAGGCTTGCGCGGATTGAATTTGTACCTTTCGGCGGGGAGTGGACTACCCGGGCCGTACGACAATCCCACCGATCCGCATACGCAGAGCTGGGCAGAGGGTGGCCTGCCCCTGCAGGTGACGATGGGCGGCGCGATCGAAGGATCGACCGCCTGGTGCACCCGCAACATGCAGCACCGGCTGAATCAGCTCGGCATTCCGGCCACCTACGACCTCGAACCCACCGGCACCCACTCCTGGGGTTACTGGGAACGCGCACTGAAGGAATCCTGGCCGGTTCTCGCCAATGGACTGGACGCCTGAACCCCGCCGACATCGCCGTCACTGGACGCGAGTATTTCCCGAAGCCGAAATAGTCCACGGTCACTCTCCTAGGCTTTGGTACGAGTGGAACGGCGTGTGTCTCGAGCACTCGGCGACATCTAGGAGGAATCGTGTCCGAAACCGTGCGTGGCGTGATCGCCCGTAGCAAGGGCGCACCGGTCGAACTCGTCGATATCGTGATCCCGGATCCCGGGCCGCACGATGTGGTGGTGCGCATCCAGTCCTGCGGGGTGTGCCATACCGATCTGCACTACCGCGAGGGCGGTATCAACGACGAATTCCCGTTCCTGCTCGGGCACGAGGCCGCGGGCGTCGTGGAGACCGTCGGGGACGCGGTCACCCATGTTGTCGCGGGCGATTTCGTCATCCTGAACTGGCGCGCGGTCTGCGGTGAATGTCGCGCGTGTAAGCGCGGCCGCCCGTGGTACTGCTTCGCCAGCCACAATGCGAGCACGAAGATGACTCTCACCGACGGCACCGAACTCAGCCCCGCCCTCGGCATCGGCGCATTCGCGGATAAGACGCTGGTGCACGAAGGCCAGTGCACCAAGGTCGACCCGAATGCCGATCCGGCCGTCGCCGGACTGCTCGGCTGCGGCGTGATGGCGGGTCTCGGCGCGGCGATGAATACCGGCAATGTGTCGCGTGGCGATACGGTCGCGGTCATCGGCTGCGGCGGTGTCGGCGATGCCGCCATCGCGGGTGCGCGACTGGCCGGTGCGCGGACCATTATCGCGATCGACCGCGATCCCCAGAAGCTCAGCTGGGCAACGGAATTCGGCGCAACTCACACGATCGATGCGACAAAAACCGATGTCGTCGAGCAGATCCAGGAATACACCGACGGTTTCGGCGCGGATGTGGTCATCGACGCGGTCGGGCGCCCGGAAACCTGGAAGCAGGCCTTCTACGGACGCGACCTGGCGGGCACCGTCGTGCTGGTCGGCGTCCCGACTCCGGATATGACCATCGAGATGCCGCTGATCGATCTGTTCTCCCGTGGCGGCGCACTGAAATCCTCCTGGTACGGTGACTGCCTGCCCGAACGCGATTTCCCGATACTGGTCGATCTGTATCTGCAGGGCCGACTTCCGTTGGAGCGCTTCGTCACCGAGCGCATCGCCCTGGACCAGGTCGAAAAGGCCTTCTCCGCAATGCATGCCGGTGAAGTGCTGCGTTCGGTGGTGGTCTGGTGAGCCTGCGCATCGATCGGGTCGTCACCTCCGGCACCTTTTCACTCGACGGCGGTACCTGGGATGTCGACAACAATGTGTGGTTGATCGGCGACGACGCCGAGGTGGTGATCGTCGACGCGGCGCATGATGCCGACGCGATCATCGCAGCCGTCGGCAACCGCAATGTCCGCGCGGTCGTCTGCACGCACGGTCACAATGACCACGTCACCGTCGCACCGGAACTCGCGAAACGCCTCGACGCCCCGATCCTGCTGCATCCGGGCGACGATCCGCTCTGGCGTATGACCCACCCCGACGTCGACTACGAATCACTGGCCGATACCCAGCGAATCACCGTGGCGGGCACCGATATCGAAGTCCTGCACACCCCGGGCCACTCCCCCGGCTCGGTCTCCCTGCACCTGCCCGAGGCCACCGCCCTGTTCACGGGCGACACCCTGTTCCACGGCGGCCCCGGCGCCACCGGCCGCTCGTTCTCCGACTTCGGCACAATCATCGATTCCATCCGGGACCGCCTGCTGACCCTTCCGGAGGAAACCACGGTCCACACCGGCCACGGCGACGGCACCACCATCGGCGCGGAAAAACCCGCACTATCCGACTGGATCGCCCGGGGCCACTAACAGTAGTCAAGATCAGGTGGCACTGGTGGCGGCGGCTTCTCGCCCGATGCCGCCATGGATTCCACCTGATCTTGATTACTGTTCGGCGTCGGCTTTGATGCGCTCGAGGGTTTGGCGCATGCCGTCGCGGTTGGTTTTGCCGCGGGCGCGGCCGGCTACGAGCCAGTAGAGGCGCAGCGGGAGATTGTTTTCGTTCAGCTGGAACGATTCGGTCACGTCGGTACCGCCCTCGACCGGCTCGAAACGGTAGCGCCAGGTATTGACCGCCATCCCGCGCGGTCCGAGCACGGTGAATGCGAACTCACGTCCGGGCTCGCACGCGACGATCCGGCAGACCGTCCAATACTTCAGCCCCCAGCCATTGCGGTTGACGTGGCCGCGGAATTTGACGCCCACTGCGGGAGCCGTTGCGCCACCGAGCCATTCGGTCGCGAAGGTCTCCGGCGAGTACTTCCCGGTATTCGTAATATCGCTGACCAAGGCCCAGATCTTGTCTGCGGGTGCCGCCATTCGAACCGTCACGCTATCGTGCATACCTGCACGCTAGCAGGCACCTTCTCAGACAGGTCCGCTCAGTGCGGATCGATGCCGGTCCAGAACGCGACCAGATCGGCGCACACGCGGGCCGGGCGCTCCTCGTTCGGTAGGTGGCCCACACCGTCGTAAACCGCGGTGCGCGCGCCCAATTCCTCGGCATAGCGTTCGTGGACGCTCGGCGGCCAGAGATCGCCGGAGTTGCCGTAGGCGATGAGGATCGGGAGGCCGGTGGCGCGCAGGGCGGCGGTGCAGTCGGTCGGGCCCTCCATGGCCCGCATGATGCCGATCAGATTCGCCTTCTTTGTGGTGAAGATGCGGTTGCGCAGGAATTCGAGTTTCGCGGGTGGAACCAGGGCCGCCATGGCCTGACTCATCTGCTCCCACAGTGCCCGCTGGCCACCGCTTTCGATGAGTTGGGCGACCAATTGCGGTGGTGCGAAGTTGATATCGGAGATCGAGGACGGGCCGGAGGCGAGCAGGCTGAGGCTGCGGAAGCGGTCCGGATGGGCGGCAAGCGCGGCGCGTGCGACGTAGCCGCCGAATGAGTGGCCCACCAGGTGAATCGGTGTGTCGTCCGAGATCTGATCGGCGACGAGGATCAGATCGTCGGCGAAATCGGCCATCGTGTATCCCGATGCCTCATCGGGACCGTCGGACTGCCACTGCCCGCGCTGATCGTAAGCGACACAACGGAATCCGGCTGCCGACAGAATGGGCACCATGGCCTCGAAGTCCTCTTTGGAGCCGGTGAAGCCGGGGACCAACAGCACCGTGCCGCGCATCTCGACGTCATGCGGCGGTATGGATTCCCAGGCTGCCAGCGCGCCCGCCGCGCCGCGCAGGGTGAAGGACGTGGACTGCGCGGTGGCGTGGCTCATCGGTTCCTCCATCGTGCTCGGCACTAGTGCGGCAACACCCTCCAGTCTATCCGAGCAAACATTCGGAATCGTTACTTATTCGAGATATTCAGAACAAAGTCATCGGCTCGGTGGGAATGGGATCGGGCAGCGGCTCGAGTTCGGGCAGGCGGGCGCGGACCTCGTCGTGGAAGCGGCGGGCGAGGTGCAGGGAGGAGGCGTTGTCGGGGGTATGGATGAAAACCGTTGGTGAGCGGCCCTCGCGCAGCCATGCGATGACGATGTCGAGCCACGACTGCCAGCCGGCAACTGTGCGCTCGGCCGAATCGCGGCCGTGATAGCGGACGATCGGGAATTCGGTGAGCGCTCGCGTGCGGCGCGGCACCCGCGGTTTCTTCGCCCGCGCCTCGGCCTCCGCGGCACTCTCGGCGGGTCCGTCGAAAAGCAAAGTGGTGTCGAAGGGCACCCATTCGGCACTTACGCGTGCGAGCACCTGCTCCAATTGCCGTGCGGCGCTGTCATTTTCGAAGAATGCGGGATGCCGGACCTCGACGGCGGATCGGTACGAGCCGGGCAGCGCGCGCAGGAATCCGGCCAGCGTCCCGAGATCGGCCGGACCGAACGATCCCGGCAACTGCACCCACAGCGCATGGATGCGCGGGCCGAGCGGTTCCATCGCATCCAGGAAGGTGCGCAGTTCGGCTTCGGCACCGTGCAGCCTGCGCTCGTGCGTGATCGGCTTGGGCAGTTTGACGACGAAGCGGAAGTCGGGATCGGTCTGCTTCGCCCATGACTCCACCGTGCTGCGCGTCGGCGTCGCATAGAACGTCGTATTGCCTTCCACCGCGGTGCACCACGAGGCGTAATGCCGCAACCGCTCGGCCGGAACCGGTTGATATTCCTGCCATGCCGCGTGCGTCCACATCGCACATCCCACGTGAAGCCGCATGACAGGGACGCTAACGCACGTCGCGTACGCTGACGGCTCCACCTCCAGCACCTCGGGAAAGAGATCATGACGCGGTTCGAGAATGTCAGTGTGGCCAAGAAGGCCAATGTGTACTTCGACGGCAAGTGCATCAGCCACGGCATCGAGCTGGCCGACGGCACCGCGAAGTCGGTGGGCGTCATCCTGCCGTCCACCCTGACGTTCGATACGGTCGAGCCGGAGATCATGGAGTTGATCCAGGGCGAGTGCAAGGTCACCCTCGCAGGCGAGACCGAAGCCGTGACCTACCGCGGCGGCGAATCGTTCTCGGTGCCGGGCAACAGCTCATTCGAGATCGAGGCGCTCACGACGCTGCACTACGTCTGCCACTTCGGCTGAGCCGGTCAAACGCCGAACGCGTTCGGCACCCAGTGAATCCGCCAGCGCGGTCAGCACATCCGCGCACCCGGCATCGACGGTGAGCGTGGCGAGTTCATCGCCTCGGGTCCGGCCGCGGTTCACGATGGCGACCGGCTTGCCCTGTTTCGCCGCAAATCGCACGAACCGCAGCCCGGACATCACCGTCAACGACGATCCCGCCACCAGCAGCGCGTCCGCCGCCTCGACCATTTCGAACGCGGTGGCAACGCGCTCCTTGGGGACGTTCTCCCCGAAGTACACGATGTCCGGCTTGAGCATGCCGCCGCAGCGCGCGCAGTCCACCATCCGGAAATTCGCGGTATCGGCGACCACCGCATCGGCATCGGGGGCCACCTCTACCCCGGTGGCCGTCGCCGATGCCGCGAAACCCGGATTGGCGGCCTCCAACCGCTCGGCCAAGGTCATCCGCGAAATCAGCGCCGCACAGCCGAGGCACCGCACCCGCGCATAGGTCCCGTGCAGATCGATGACTCGCCGATGACCCGCCTTCGTATGCAGCAGATCGACATTCTGCGTAATCAACCCGGTGACGACGTCCGCCCGTTCCAACCGCGCCAACGCCCGATGCGCCGCATTCGGCCGTGACCCGTCCATGGCCCGCCACCCGATGTGGTTGCGCGCCCAATACCGCTGCCGAAACGCCGCATCCCCCACGAACTGCTGATACGTCATCGGAGTTCGCACCGGCGACCCCGGCCCCCGATAATCCGGAATCCCACTGTCGGTCGACACCCCGGCCCCCGTCAGCACCGCGACCCGCCGCCCCGCCAGCAGCCCGCACAACCGCGCGACAGCGGATGCGTCGAATCTGGACATGGAATTCAGAGTAAGCGCAGCCGCCCGGTCGGTGATCCCGGGCGGCTGCGAGGGCACTACGTCGGTCCTGATCAGGCCTGCAGGCCGAGCTCGATCTCCAGGGTGAGGGTGATCTTGTCGCCGATCACCGCGCCGCCGTCGGGCAGCGGCATATCGATGGTGATGCCGAAGTCGCGACGGTTGATGACGGTCTTGGCCTCGAAACCGGCGACCGGGCCATGGCCCATACCGGGGTTGACACCGAGGAATTCGACATCGAGGGAGACCGGGCGGGTCGTGCCGCGGATGGTGAATTCACCGTCGACGACGAAATCCTCGCCATCGACGCGGAATCCGGTCGACTTGAAGGTGGCCACCGGGAAGTCGGCGGCGTGGAAGAAGTCCGCGGTGCGCAGGTGCGCGTCGCGCTGCTCGTTGTCGGTGGTCACCGACTCGACCAGGATCTCGGCCTCGGCCGAGGCGGTGCCGTCCTCATTGATGACCAGCTTGCCGGAGAAGTCGGCGAAGCGACCGCGGACCTTGCTGACCATCAGGTGACGCACGGTGAAGCCGAGGGTGGAGTGGGCGGGATCGATGACCCAGGTGCCCGCGGTCAGATCCTTGGCGGTGGTGGTCGACATTGTCGGTCTCCTCATGTGGTTGATATTTCAATTACTTGTACATCGAACGAGTATTCAGTTCTGGCATTTCAGGACCGGTGCGCCGTTGCACCGGGGGATCAGACCTCCACAGTGCTGCCCTTGGCACGAGCCGCGACCAATGACGCATGAGTCGGCGCATCCGGGACATGGGCCGGACGCAGTGCGTCGAACTCCTTGCGCAGCACCGGAACTACCTCCCCGCCGAGCAGATCGAGTTGCTCCAGCACCGTTTTCAACGGTAGACCCGCGTGGTCCATCAGGAACAGCTGTCGCTGATAGTCGCCGAAGCTTTCCCGGAACGTCATGGTCTTTTCGATCACCTGCTGTGGACTGCCGACGGTCAGCGGCGTCTGCTCGGTGAAATCCTCGAGCGACGGGCCGTGGCCGTAGACCGGCGCGTTGTCGAAGTAGGGACGGAATTCACGCACCGCGTCCTGAGAGTTCTTGCGCATGAATACTTGTCCGCCGAGGCCGACAATGGCCTGGTCGGCGGAGCCGTGGCCGTAATGCTCGAAGCGGCGCCGATACAGCTCGATCAGGCGCTGGAAGTGCTCCTTGGGCCAGAAGATATGGTTCGCGAAGAAGCCGTCGCCGTAATAGGCGGCCTGCTCGGCGATTTCGGGACTGCGGATCGACCCGTGCCAGATGAACGGCGGTACCCCGTCCAGCGGTCGCGGCGTTGCGGTGAACGCCTGCAACGGAGTACGGAATCGGCCCTCCCAGTCGACCACATGCTCGCGCCAAAGCCGGTGCAGCAGATGGTAGTTCTCGATCGCCAGCGGGATGCCTTCGCGAATATCCTTGCCGAACCACGGGTAGACCGGACCGGTATTGCCGCGGCCGAGCATCAGATCGACGCGACCGTCGGCCAGATGCTGCAGCATGGCGAAGTCCTCGGCGATCTTCACCGGATCATTGGTGGTGATGAGTGTCGTCGCCGTCGACAGCTGCAACCGCTCGGTCTGCGCGGCGATGTAGCCGAGCATCGTGGTAGGCGACGACGGTACGAACGGCGGATTGTGATGCTCGCCGGTGGCGAATACGTCCAGGCCGACCTCTTCGGCCTTGCGCGCGATCGCGACCATCGCCTTGATGCGCTCGTGCTCGGTCGGGGCCCGACCCGTCGTCGGGTCGACCGTCACATCGCCCACCGTGAAGATTCCGAACTGCACCACGCCTCCTCTCGGAAAGTCTGACACCTATTTGGTGGATATGGCAACCAACAGGGCGGTGTCGCCATCTATTCCCGAGGGGTCACTTGCGCAGCCGTGATTCCAGACCGTCCATGACGCAGAGCAGACCGAAATCGAAGGCCATCGCGCGGGCGGTCTGATAATCGGCGGGTTGCATCTTCCGGTAGTCGTCGAGCATCTCCGGATAGTCGGAGGCGAGCTCATCCATGACGTCGAGCACCATTTCCTTGTCGAAACCCTTGTCGCCGAATGCCTTCGCCGCGGTGATCTCCGGGATGACCTGCCCGAGTACATAACTCGTCACGGTGCCACTCGCGAGGTAGATATCGACGCCGGTGAATCCGGCGTCGATAAAGGTGCGGCGCAGTCGATCACTGAGTTCGAAGGCCTTCGGGCCGACGCTCGGCAGGGAGCCGATCAAGGTTGTCACCCAGGTGTGGTCGAGCATGGTGAGCCGGAAGTTGTAGGCGTAGGTCGTGACGACCTCACGCCACGAGGCCTGGTCCGGATCCGGAATTCGTATCAGACCCCAGATCTCGTCGAGGACGAGTTCGAGCAGTTCATCCTTATTCGCGACATGCCAGTAGAGGCTGGTCGCGCCCGCATCGAGCTTCGCGCCGAGCTTTCGCATGCTCAGCGCGCCGAGCCCGTCGGCATCCAATACCTCGATTGCGGCGGCGACGATCTGGTCGCGGCGCAGTCCGGCCGCCTTCGGCTGGCGCGGCTCACGGGTCCACACCGAGGAGAACTGCTGCTTTGTCACAGCTCCGCCTCGCTAGCGCTCGGCTCCGCTGCGACAAGATGTGCTGTGTCTTCGGTTCCCTCGCTGCGCTCAGTCACAGGGCCAACATAATTCTCTCGCACATTGTGCGATTCTATCGTACGGTGTTCGAGTGGAATCGAACGTTGTACGAGATCCTCGCCGTTGGTGGATTCTGGGGGTCCTCTGTCTGTCTCTGCTGGTGCTGATGATCGATGGCACTGTGCTCAATATCGCCATTCCGTCTTTGATCCGGGAACTCGACGCGACGCCGTCGGATGTCCAGTGGATCCTCGACGCCTACGTCCTCGTCTTCGCCGGCCTGTTGCTCACCGCGGGCAGCCTGTCCGACCGGTTCGGCCGGCGGCGCATGCTGGTGATCGGGTTGGCACTGTTCGGCGTGGCATCGCTTGCTGCAGTGTTGGCCACCGCGCCGTGGCAGGTGGTCGGGGCGCGCGCTCTGATGGGCGTCGGCGGATCGCTGCTCATGCCGTCGACCCTGTCCATCCTGATGACCACCTTCGCCGAGGACGAGCGGCGCAAGGCGATGGCGGCCTGGTCCACCGTGTCGATGGTCGGCATCGTGCTCGGGCCGACGCTGGGCGGCTTTCTGCTACAGCACTATTGGTGGGGTTCGGTGTTCCTGCTGAATATCCCGGTCGCGGTGCTCGCGATTGTGGCCGCGCTGGTGCTGATGCCGGAATCCACCGGTGAGCAGCGGCCGGTCGACCTGATCGGCGTGCTGCTGTCCATCGTCGCGCTCACCTCGACGGTCTACGTGATCATCGAGCGCGAGTGGAACATTCCGATGATCGGACTCGCCGTGGTCACCGGATTGGCGTTCGTGGTCTGGGAGAGCCGGTCGGCGCATCCGATGCTGCCGCTGGCGGTATTCCGCAATCGCGATTTCACCGGCACCTGCTGCACGCTGCTGCTGATGGTGTTCGGTATGGGCGCGATCATGCTGATGCTCACCCAGTACCTGCAGTTCGTACTCGGCTACGGGCCGATGAAGGCGGGACTGGCGCTGCTGCCGTATGCGGTGGCCGCCGCGGTGTGCAACGGTCTCGGCGCGACGCTGGGTAAGAAGTTGAGCAATAAGACGCTCATCGTCGCCGGTCTGCTCGTCATGGGTGGGGCGTTCGCGATCCTGGCCGTCGGTTCCGGATATTTCGCGGTACTGGCCAGCATGCTGGTCATGGGGATCGGCGGCGGTCTGGCGGGTCCGGCCGCGTATGCCGCGATCATGAGCGCCATTCCGCTCGAGCATGCGGGCGTCGGCTCGGCCATGAACGACACGCTGCAGCAGGTCGGCATGGCGATCAGCATCGCGATCCTGGGTAGCGTACTGGCCGGTGTGTTCACGTCGCATATGCCCGAAGACGTACCCGATGCCGCACGTGAATCCATCGGCGCCGCATTCCAACTCGGATATATCGAACCGGCCAAGGAAGCGTTCACCGATGCCATGTCGACCGGCGCGTGGATCAGTGCGGGCTTCAGCATCGCTGCAGCACTACTCGGTTTGCTATTGCTGCGGACACGGCCCGCGCCGCAGGTCGACACACCGGAGGAAGTAACCGTGTCATAGCTGGCATCGATTTTTCGCTCCGAATCCGGTCGCTTCGCACCGCAGGCTCGGCTAGGCTCCCCTCGACCTCCTTGCCGCGCATACGAGTACATTGCACGGGGAGTTGCTCGAGCAGGCGAGTCGAGCCTGCACGGGGCGTTGCGAAGAGCGAATCATCTGATGACTGAACGGAATACCCGAATGAAGCTTTGCGATAGCACTGCGGCGGCGATCCTTGTCATCGGTGCCGTGACCTTGGGCGCCGGAGTTTCGCATGCCGAGCCGGTCGCCGCGCCCCCGCGGCAGGACATCACTTACTCGGTCAAACTAGTCGACAAGACAGTGGTGGCCAGCGTGCGTAACGGCACCTTCACCCTGTCCAAGGCAGCGGAAAGCGAGCTCGCGGCCGGCGGCGACGGGCGGCTGGTCGACAAGGACGGCACGCTGGTCGATAAAGACGGCAAGGCCGCCGATATCGCCGATGTGATCGATGTCGTCGATCTGGCCGACACCGACGGTCACGTCGTCCTGACGCTGCCACTGCGGTTCCGGGCGGCCGATACCGACATACCGGTCAAGCCGGTGGTCGAAAAGGACGGCACGGTACTGGAACTGGCGCCGCAGAAGCCCGCCGGACTCGACATCTCGCAGCCACTGGCCGTCAAGCCGGTGGCATCGATGGCCGAGAACAACCGTGCCCGTGATGAATTCGCCATGCAGTTCGGCCTGGCCACAGCGATCGGTGGCTTCGTCGGCACCGCAATCGGCGCGGTCGTCGGATGTGTCGCCACCATTGCCGCCGGCTGCATCCTCGGCTTGACCACCGGCGCCGCCCTCGGCGGGATCATCGGCACGATCGCCATTGGCGGACCGGTCCTGATCGCCTCCGGCGTCGATTACGTCAACACGATGATGTCTCCGGACGGCACCACCCGGTTCGCGGACAAGACGACGACCCAACCCGCGCCGCCCGCACCGAAGTAGTTCCGCGGAACTGACTCCCTCACCCGCAGAAGGCGCCGTCTACCAGGCTGTCCATTGCGCCCTTGTAGCCGAAGCCGAACAGGGGTGGCACTTGGTTGAGGCTGACGGTTATCGCGCGGTTGGGGGTGTAGCCGCCGAAGACGAAGAAGCCGTCCATGGCGCCGCCGTGGCTCCAGATATCCATGCCGCAGGCGTTGGTGCGGTGGTACAGGCCGAGGCCGACATCGTCGGGGCGGGCTGGGTCGTCGCCGTGGATGGTGTGCTGCATTTCGGCGAGTTCGGTTGGGCGAAGCAGTTTTCCGGAGAGGAGGGCGGTGAAGAAGCGGTTCAGGTCGGCATCGGTGGAGACGAGCGCGCCATCGGCCAAGCCCCAGCCCGGGTCGATATCGGTGATGTCGACCTGGGCGCCGTTGAAGATCTGATATGCGCGTGGGTGTGGACCGCGAATCACGTTCTCCTGCGGGAATTCGGGCCAATAGGTGTCTCGGAGATCCAGCGGGATCAGGATCCGGGAGGTCACCTCGGCGCCAAGCGGTCGTCCCGTGACCTGCTCGATCAGCTTTCCGGCCAGCAGGTAATTGGTATTGGAGTAGCCGCAACGCGAGCCGGGCGCGAAAAGCGCGGGCATATCCAAACCGAGTCGGATCAGCTGATCCGCGGTTTGGTACCGCTGCAACGACTCGACCGACCCCCAGTCCAATCGAAGGAGATAGTCCGGGATACCGCTGGTGTGCTGCAACAGATTTCGGACGGTGATCAGATTCCCGTCACCGCCGGGGCCGCGCACCACACCGGGCAGATAACGCTCGATCGGAGCGTCGAGCTCGACTCGCCCCTCCCCCACCAACTGCAGCACCACGGTCGCCACGAAGGTCTTGGTATTGCTGGCGATCCGAATCTGTGCGTCATCCGGGAACGGAGCGCCCGTCGCGAGATCGCCGACGCCGCTATTGATCTGAGTCGCGTCGCCGTCGGCGGTCACGACCAGCTGCCCCCCTGGCACGAAAGCCGAACGGGCCAGGTCATCCAGCCTGGCTTGCAGCACCTGGGGGTGTACCGTGGCCGGCTGCGCCGAGGACGCCGCGAGATGCGGCAGCACCGAAATCATCAGTGCGGCAACCAAAGCCGTTGTTACATTGAACCGCCGCATCAATCCTCCTTCGTCGCGACCCGCTCTGCCGCGCGTCGTTGGTCGGAATGTCTCGTCGGATCAGCCGTTATAGGACACATGCGGTGTCCAGTCGTCGAGGGGACGGACGGCGGCGGCGTGCAATGCCGCGGCGACCCGCTCCCGGGTGAACGCACCTTCGCCGAGCACACCATTGATCTGCACCGCGACGGCGCGGAAACCGTCGGGTGCCAGGGTGGTGTCCAGGCTGGTGACGAGATTGCGCACCGCCGCCTTCTGCACACCGAGCGATGCCGCCTCATACCACGGCTTATCCGCCGCGGCGCTCCCCGTGACGAGCACGCGCGCACCGGGAGCGAAGAACGGCCGCGCGGCCTGCACCGCGGGCAGCAGCGCCGCGGCGCCGATCGTGAAGTCCTCGATCAACTCCGCGACCGTCAACCGCAGCGGATCCGCCTGCCGGAAGATGCTCGGGTTGAAGTGCAGCACGTCGATGCGCCCATGCCGCTCGCCCACCTCGGTCACAACTCGAGTGACATCGTCGGGATCGGCCAGATCCACACCGACACCTTCGGCATCGAAACCTTCGCCCAGCAATTCCTTCGCCAACGGCTCGGCCTCTGCGCCGAACCGGCAGGCCAGCACCACTACATACCCGTCGCGCGCGAAAAGACGGCCGACGGACAGCCCGACGCCGGGACCGGCACCGAGCACGAGCAACACGGGAGCAGCCATATATACGAGACTAGATCGTCAATCTGTGCAGGTCACAATGTCCGATTCTTGCCTGCCCCGAGCGGCGTCGGTAGCACTGGGAAGGTTGAGCGTGGTAACAAGTCGCTAGCGGGTATGACCCCGACATGCGCTGTGTCGGAACCCGAGACGAAAGCTGAGGCGGCGAGAATGACCCGGGACCTAGGCCGCCGCCATGGATGACGACACCGTCGAGCTCCCCAAAATCACCGAGGCTCGGCCCACCGGACACCGCCGAGCAGCGCACCGACGAGCGGAACCGAAACCCCATCGCGCCCGCAAAGCGGCAGAGATCGCAATGCGTGTCCTGACATCGATCGCCGCTCTCGCCGTGCTGTCCGGCACCGGATTCGCCTGGTCGGCCAAGACCGAATTCGATAACGGCTTCACCCACAGCGATGCGATCGGCAAGGATGCACCGCGCTCACTCGGCGGCGATCTGAATATCCTGCTGATCGGCCTGGATACCCGCAAGGACCTCGACGGCAACGACTTGCCGAAGGCGATCCTGGACCAGTTGCACGCCGGCGACGGCGACAACGGCGGCTACAACGCGAATTCGCTGATTCTGCTGCATATTCCCGCGGATATGCACAAGATCGTGGCGTTCTCCATTCCGCGCGACGACTATGTCGCGGTCTCCGGCATTCCGGGCTACGACCACGCCAAGATCAAGGAGGCCTACGGGCTGAAGAAGGCCGCCACCGAGACCAAACTGGAAAACTCGGGCATGAAGGACAAGGTGGCCCTGGAACGCGCGGGCCGCGAGGCGGGGCGGGCATCGATTGTGCAGACGGTGCGCAATCTGGTCGGCGTCCCCATCGACCGCTTCGCCGAAATCTCGCTCGTCGGCTTCTACGATCTGGCCGATAAGCTCGGCGGCGTCGATGTCTGCCTCAACCACGCGGTCGACGACAGCTACTACTCCGGCGCAGTCTTTCCCGCGGGTCCGCAGCATCTCGATGCCGCCAATGCGCTGTCCTTCGTGCGCCAACGCCACGGATTGGAGAACGGCGACCTCGACCGCACCCACCGCCAGCAGGCCTTCCTCACCTCGGTCGCCAAATCGCTGAAGGACGCCGGCACGCTGACCAACTTCAGCAAGCTCTCCGGTCTCATGGATGTGGCGCACCGCGATGTCGTGCTGTCCGACGGCTGGAACCTGCTCGACTTCGCCCGCGACCTCGGTTCGGCGGGCTCGATCTCGGTCGAATTCCGGACGCTGCCGGTGCTGCGCTACGACAATATCGACGGTCAGGACGTCAATATCGTCGATCCGGCGGCCATCAAGAAGGAAGTGCGCGCCGCCTTCGGCATCGAAACCACGCCGACCACCTCGACGCACACCCCGACCAGCATCGTCGATTTCCGCAATGCGAGCGGATACACCGGCCGGGCCGCCCAACTCTCCACCGCACTCACCAAGCGCGGCTATACAGCGGGCACGGTCGACAGCGGCACCACCCGCGCCACCTCCACCATCACCTACGGCACCGGCGCCGAGACCGATGCCGCGCAGCTGGGCGACATCCTCGGCCTCACCGCGACCGTATCGCCGAATGTCGAACCCGGCCACATCACCGTGGTCGTCGGCACCGATTTCACCATGCCCACCGAACTCGTGCCGACCACCAGCGCGTCCGCGACCACCACCTCCGCCACACCCGCACCCGATGCGGGCAAGCCGGTCGCGACCACGATCGGCAGCAGCGTCCCCTGCGTCAACTGACGCCGGATATCGGCGCAGGTCACACCCGCGGCGGCGAACCACGCCCGAAATGGCCGGTAAACTACGGCACGGGCCAGTACGTCGTTAGGTGCGCCGCAGGGAACGCACGGCGAAACACAGGAGAGTCATGTCGAGTCGCCGTTTCCGGTGGAGAGCAGCTGCGGGTTTTGCATTGGTGATGACGTTGCTCGTCGCCGGATGTTCATCGAAGTCGGAAGCGCCGACCACCCAGGCCGGACCGCCGCCGCCCCCGATCGTCATCACGCCGGGCGGTGGCAACAATGTCGATCCGCTCGCGCCGGTCGTGGTGACCGCGAACGACGGCATGCTCACCTCGGTGAAACTCACCAATGAGGCGGGCCGTTCGATCGAGGGCATCTACACCCCGGACAAGACGGCGTGGAAGCCCGTCGATCCACTCGGGTACGGGCACACCTACACGATCAGCGCCGAAAGCCTCACCATCACCGGCCGCGTCGGGCCGACCACCTCGACCTTCAGCACGCTGGCGCCGAACAACCAGACCAAGGTCTATATGACCACCACCGGCGGCACACCGCTGACCGACGGCGGCACCTTCGGTGTCGGCACCGTGGTGGTCGCGCATTTCGACGAGGACGTCCCGGATAAGGCCGTTGCCGAGAAGCGGCTCTCGGTGACGACCGACCCGCCGGTCGAGGGTTCCTGGTATTGGCTCGACAAGCGCAACGCGCACTGGCGGCCGCAGCACTACTACGCGCCGGGCACCAAGGTGACCGCCACGGCCAACATCTACGGCGCGGACCTCGGCGGCGGCCTCTACGGCCAGGAAGACACCAAGACCACCTTCACCATCGGCCCGTCGCATGTCTCCATTGCCGACGACAACACCAAACAGGTGCAGGTCTTCGAGAACGGCAATCTGATCCGCACCATGCCCACCTCGATGGGTAGAGGTGGCAGCGAGGTCATCGCGGGTAAGACGCTGAGCTTCTGGACCCAGCCGGGCATCTACACCGTGATGGACAAGGGCAATCCGGTGATCATGGACTCCTCCACCTACGGCCTGCCGGTCAATTCCCGGCTCGGCTACAAGGAGGCCATCGGCTGGGCCACCCGCATCAGCACCGACGGCATCTATCTGCACCAGCTCGATTCCACGGTCTGGGCGCAGGGCAGCCAGAACCTCTCGCACGGCTGTCTGAACCTGAGCCTCGCGAATGCCCAGTGGTTCTACAATTTTGCGATTCCGGGCGATGTGGTCGAGGTCCGCAATACCGGCGGCGCACCGCTAGAGGTCTGGCAGAACGGGGACTGGGGCGTGCCCTGGGACGAATGGCTCCAGGGCAGCGCGCTGCACTGAGTCTTTGTCGCCCGGAAAGAATTTCCGGGCGAAAGTTCCAGGTGTGGCAGAATCGTCGGCATTATGACCGTCTTGACCAGCGCTTCTCCGGACCGATTGCCCCGAGGGCCGCATCGCTTGACCCGGGACGAAGTCGTGACGTCACAGCGCGAGCGGCTATCTATCGCCGCACTGGAGGCGGTCGCCGAACTCGGCTACGGCCCGACCACGATCACCGATATCGTCGGTCGGGCCCGGGTGGCCCGGCGCACGTTCTATGGGCTGTTCGAGAGCAAAGAGGAATGCTTCACCGCCGCTTTCGATTTCGCGGTCGACGTCATCACCCGTGAACTCGACCGGGTGGTCACGGAATCGGGTGCGGACACCTTCGTCGAGCTGGTGCGCACTACGCTGGAAACGTATCTGGAGTTCCTGGCCGCCGAGCCCGCCGCCGCACGCGCGCTGCATATCGAAACCCTCGCCGCCGGACCGGGACTCATCGCCCGCCGGGCCCGCACGCACCGCATGTTCGGCTATCGGATGGTGGCCGCGGCGCGAATCGGTGTGCGCGCGGGCGAAGTTCGCGCCGAACCCGATCCCGGACTGATCGATGTGCTGCTCGGCGGCATCGACGATCGAGTCCGGGCCACCCTGATCGAGTCCGGGCCGCAGGAGCTACCGGCCTTGGCGCCCACACTGACTCGCGCCGCACTGGTCTTGCTCGGCTCCGGCCCGGCCTGATTCACCAGCCCGGCTCGCCGTCGACCGGAATGTTCACCCAGCTCGGCTGATTCGGGTCCAGCTCGATGTGCTGCGGCTTCAACCCGCTCTCATTCAGCAAGGGGCGCAACGGAAGACTGCTCGGGAAGTTTCCGGCGAAGATGTCGACGCGCAGCCGATGCCCCGGTTGCAGCACACCGTCGGTGGCGAACATGCCGATATCGATGATTGTCGGCTGACCGGGCACGATCGGTTCGCGGGTGTCCAGGGTCAGATAGGGGTAGGGGTCGGTGTAGTCGCCGTTGGCAGAGCGGGTGGCCTTGCTCTCGTCGACGGCGCGCAGGGATGCGGTGCGCTGGCCGTGTGTCCACTGGGTCGAACGTCCGTCCGGCGCAACGTCGTTCAGTGTCACGGTCCAGTAGCCGTCGGTGGCATCGAGGACCGTATCGAGGTGTATCGCGATCGGGCCGGAGATCTGCGTCGCTACGGCGACCGGCGCGCTCGTGAAGGTCAGGCCATTGGACTCCGCGATCCGCGAATCCTTCGTGCATATATCCGGGAGCGGCAGAATGCCCGCTGTCCCCTGTGCACCGTCGCGTGAGCAGAGCGTGGTCAGGCCGGGTCCGATCGAAACCCGCGCGGGTCCGCCCGGCTCGCCGGTGAGGCTGCCGTCGTAGGCGCTGCCGGGTGCGGTGCCCGAGGCGGCCGCGTTCAAATACATACGGCGGTAATCCATATCGGGCCGCGGGAAGGCCGAGGTATGGGTCCAGCCGCCGCCCTGCTGCCACAGGGTGACCTGGTCGTAGTCATCGATGCCGTTGTCGATTCCTTTGAGCCACTTGTCGAACCATGCGCGCTGCAATACATCCAGGGCCGCCGGTCCGTCGGTGTCACCCATGCCCGAGCCGGTGGTGATGTGATAGTTGTTGTCCATCACCAGCTTCTTCTGGCTGTCGGGCACATTGATCGCGTTGTAGACCCGCGGCGAGGAGTAGGCGAAGATGTCCTGCCAGCCGCCGTAGACGAAGGTCGGCACATCGATGCGATCGGGATGTCCGATCCAGGCCGTGCGCAACGGGCTTTGCTCGTCGAGCACCGAATACATTTCGGGCGGAATCTGATCCATGCTCTGGGTGCCCAGCGCCATGATGATCATATTGAAGAAGGTGAACGGGTCACGGACACGATCCGCCAGCCAGGTCCAGTCGAACTTGCCCGCCAGCATGGACACCACGTCGGGAATCAATTTCGTGCCGTCGACGGCGAGCAGCCATTCCGGGATGAACCCGATGCCGAGTGCGCCACCGGGTGCGGCCACGTCACGGATCAGATCGCTGCCCGGCACGATCGGGAAGATCGCCTGCAGCGCAGCGGGTCTGCGCTCCGCGGTCTGCAACTGGTTGATGGCCGAATAGGAGATGCCGCTCATGCCGATCTTGCCGTTGGACCACGGCTGCGCCGCGGCCCAGTCGACGACCTCGACGCCGTCCTGCTGCTCGCGATCACCGAACACCTGCCAGGTGCCCTCGGAGAAGCCGGTGCCGCGCACGTCGACGACCACCTGGGTGTAGCCGCTCTGCACCAGTTTGCGATCCACCGCGAAGGTGCGCGCGGTGCCGCCCGCCAATGCCTGTGCCAGATCGCTGATCCCGCTCAAGCCGTAGGCCGAGAGATCGAAGCCGTGCAGCGCCTGCATCAGCGGCTCGGCCAGGCCGGGGATGGCCAGCACGGAGTCGGCGATATTCGCCACCAGCTTGGTGTAGGGCGTGAGGTTCACGATGGTCGGCGTCGGCTCGACGATCGGCCGGCCGGAGGCGTCGGCCGGGTGGTACACATTCGCCTTCAGCACCGTGCCGTCACTCATGGTGATCGGGATGTCCCAGTCGATGTAGACGTTCGGATACTGTTGCGGCCCCGCATGAGTCGCGGTCAATTGCGCATCGAGACCGAGCGTGGCCTGGGTCGGCGCCGCGGCGACCACGACTCCGGCAAACACGGTGAAGGTGGCTATCGCAGCAGCCACTGCCTTAATCGGACGTCGACGTCGGATCATGCTTGCCCAAACCCTCCCGGCAATGAGGAACTACCCCGTTCCCATCAACGATTGGGTACAGTAACGTGCATCACCGTTGGTCCGCAACCATGACTCACTGCAACGCCCTGTACAGCACACCTTGGACCGTGGACCGCAGTTAAGTTGCCAGGCATTCTGCCCGAACCGACTGCGCGGCAATCGGACCGCTTATCAGGCCAAAGCGATATCCAATCGCTGGTAGAGCGGGACGAACACATTGGTCCGGTAGCGGCGCTTTGTGATGGTCCAGGGACGGCCGGACGCGGTCATCGCCTCCAGCACCGCGGCCAGTTGCACATGGGTCAGACTCGCGCCGAGGCAGATATGACGACCGCCGCCGAACCAGAGCTGCCGGAGTTCGTGCACCTTGCCCAGCCGCAGGTCGTAGCCGCCCGCCGCATTGTTGATCGACCAGGTCATGATCTTCACGCGGTCGCCCGCGCGTAATCGTCTGCCCGCCAACTCGATATCCGAGACGACACCGCGCCCGACGATCGGCATCGAACTGGTGACCCGCAGCGCCTCGCGCACCGCGTCCGGAATCAGGCTCCGATCCTCGATCAGTTCGTGCTGAGCCTCGCTATCGTGCAGCAAAGCGACCATCCGACCCAACGTGCTCGCCAGCGTCGCGGTTCCGGCGACGACCAGGAAGGCCGCCATGCGGCGGGTGATTTCGGGTCCGAGGCCGAGTTCGCGGCTGCGTCCGATGGTTGTGCTCGGGTCGGCGGTTTCGTAGACGGCGGGCACGGCGGCGGCGATGCGGTCGGCCACAGCGCGTCCCCTGCGGGCATTGCGTTCCGAGACCACCGTGGTGTCGTAGTTGCCCTTGCCGAGGTTGGCCATTGCCTCGACCAGGCCGAAGAGTTCCTCGTATGCGGCGGGTGAATCGTCCACCGGCAAGCCGACCAGTTCTGCCATGGTCCGTCCGGTGAACTCGCGCGAGAACTGCGCCATATCAACGGTTTTCCCGGCGGACAGATCCGCGGTGAGTTGGCGCAGCATCGGCCCCACCGACCGCTCGGTGACCACCCTGGACCGTTCGGGGGTGAACAGATCGCGAACCTGCGCCCGGAATTCGACATGCGGCTGGCCCTCGAACAGTTCGAAGACCCAATCGCCGAGCATCTGTCCCCACCAGTGCCCGGATGCGCCGACGCCGATAATGCTGAAATGCTCGGTGTCGCTGTGTATCTGGCGTGCCAGTTCCGGGTCGGCTACCAGCCAGCCGAGTTTGGGTACCCGCCGTATCGGCTTGATCAGCGATCCGGCGGCGAGTACCAGGGGCAGTGCGGGCTGGGCGAATCCGTGCAGCGCGTATTCGTGGGCGGCGGCGGTTTTCACGAGGCGACTCGCTCACTCGTGCCCAGCGACCGGAATTGGTCCAGCACGAGGTGGGTGGACATGACGGCCAGGCAACCCCATTCCGCGGCAGTGGCGGCCCAGGTACCGGTCTGATCGATCGCCGTGCGCCACATCCGTTCGGTGGCAACCGGATCGAAGATCCCGTAGCGCCGCACCGAATCGCGGGACAAATGGTCGTGCGCCAGATCAGCACCCGAACCGGTGAGATACCACGGGCCGACCGGCGTCATGAACGGCTTCTTGCGCCTGCGCACGATCTGTTTCGGCAGCACGTCCGCGGTGGCCCGCTTGAGCGCGTACTTCTCGGTTCCCCAGTGCACCAGCATTTCCGGTGACAGTTCCGCGCAGACATCGATGACATCGCGGTCGAGGTAGGGCACGCGCACCTCGATGCTATTGGCCATCCCGAGGCGGTCCGAGATCGGCAGCACCCAGTGTGGCAGCCGGGTGTAGAACTCGAAATGCAGCTGGCGGCGGAGCTTGTCATGTGGCGGTGGCGGGGCGAGCGGGGATGGTGCCGGAAGGCCCTCGGGTGCAATGGGGGCCGTGGTGTCGCCGAGGGCGCTCCACAGGTAGATCCAGGGCGGCACCTCGCCGTAGCGTGCGGTGTATTCGGCACGTCGTCCTGCCACTGAGACGATGTGGCTGTCCAAACCCGATGGCGCACCGACCCATTTGGTGGCATTGCGCCAGATTGCGGTCTGGGCCCATTTCGGCTGTTCGAACCGGGAGCTCAGCTTCATCAGGCGGTAGAAGTCATAGCCCGCCAACAGTTCGTCGGAACCGTCGCCGCTCATGGCGACCTTGAGGCCCTTGTTCCGAGCGAGCTCGGTCAGATCGAGGAACGGCGTCGCCACCGCGCCGTACCAGAACGGTGATTCGAAGTGCCACAGGCTCTTCGGCAGTAGCTCGCACGCACGAGCGCCGGTAATCTCGACCTCGTCGTTGGGCACGCCGAGGGACTGGGCGACCAGCCGCGACATCGGCGTCTCGTCGAGGACTTCGCCGGTGAGCCGGATGCTCGCGGTGGTGAGCGGGGCATCGCAGCGTCGGGCGGCCACCGCGGCAATGGCGGAGCTGTCGAGGCCGCCGCTCAGCGCGATTCCGGCCTCCACCTCGTCGGGCAGGCGTTTGCGCACCGCCGCAGTGAAGGCATCGTTGAAGCGTTCGATCGCGGTCCGGCCGGTGAGCAGCGGTGCATCGGGATCGCGGCGCAGGAACGGCGTGAAGTAGCGCTGTTCGGAAATACCGCGACGATCGATCGTGACGATGGTCGCGGGCGGCAGATCGTCGATGCCCTGCCAGAAGGTGCGCGGTGCGATGGTGTGGCCGTAGAACAGGCAGTCGCTGAGGCCCTGCGGGTCCATGGTCGCGTCGACCAGTCCGGAGGCGAAGATGCCCTTGATCTCCGAGGCGAAAACGATCCGGCTGCCGCGGTGGTGATAGAAGAGTGGTTTGACGCCGACCCGATCGCGGGTGAGCAGCAGCCGTTCTCGGCGCGAATCCCACAGGGCGATGGCGAAATCGCCGTCCAGGCGTTCGACGAAGCCCGGACCGTACTCCTCGTAGAGGTGCGGGATCACCTCGGCGTCGGAGTGGCTGCGGAACCGGTGCCCGCGCGCGGCGAGCGCATCACGCAGTTCCCGATGGTTGTAGATCTCACCGTTGAAGACGACGTGGACGGTGCCGTTCTCGTTGCGGACGGGCTGCGCGCCGTGCTCGACATCGACGATGGCGAGGCGTTGAAAGCCGAAGGCGACATTGCGGCTGTGCCAGGTGCCGAAACCGTCGGGGCCACGATGGCGTTGGATCTCGTTCATCGCCGCGATGGGGGTCGGATCGACCGGTCCGGCGAAATCGACTATTCCACTGATGCCGCACATGTCACTGTCTTCCGGTATCCCAGTCCTGCGGTCGGATGCGACGCCGGTCGAGTCGGACGCTGAACGTTCCGCCCGGCCAGGTCAGGGTGTTGGTGCCGTCCTCATCGACGAAGTAGCTGGTGCATCCGCCGGTCGACCACACCCGGGTGCCGAGCAGTTTCCGTGCGCGCGTGACCCATTCGCGCTCGGCCCGCTCGGACGGGCTGTAGCGGCGAATCCCCTTGGCCCGCATGTGCTCGATCGTCTTGGCGATCAGCTTCGTGGTGGGTTCGATGGCGAGGAACTGCGAGGTGTGCGGCAGCGCCGTATTCGGTCCAGTGACCGCAAACAGATTCGGCAGGCCCGCGAAGGCGATGCCGCGATATGCACGAAAACCATCTCGCTGGAACTTCTTTCGCGTAGAGGTCGTCGTGGTGCGGAACTCCGGGAAGTGCGCGATGGAATCCTGAACGTGGAATCCGGTGGCCCACACGATCGCGTCGACCTCGTGCAGCTCGCCGTCGGCGGTGCGGAGGCCGGTCGCGGTGATCTCGGTGATCTTCTCGGTGCTCAGCCGCACATTCGGGCGGGTGAACGAGCTGTAGTACTCGTCGGAGACCATCGGTCGCTTGCAGCCGAATGCGTAGTCGGGCGTGAGTTTGCGCCGCAACTCGGGATCGGGCACCTGCTCGGCCAGCACCTTGCGGACGACCCACTCGTATACCGAAACCAGCCGCGGATGAAATACGGCGAAGTGCATGGCCTCCAGGAACAGGAAGACGAATCCGCGTGCCGCCAACCGAATCGGCGGCACGGTGCGCAGTATCTTGCGCACCGTCGGCGGAATCGGCCGGTCCAGTCGCGGAATCACCCAGGCCGGAGTGCGCTGGAACGAGATGAGCTCACCCGCCGACTTCGCCAGCGCGGGCACGATCTGCACCGCGCTCGCCCCGGCCCCGACTACCGCAACCCGCTTGCCCGCCGGTTCGAATGACGGGTCCCATTTGCTCGAATGCATCTGCGGCCCGGCGAAATCGGAGCGACCCGGGATGTCCGGAATAGCCCCGGCGTGCAGGGAGAAGTAACCCATGACGACGGCGCGGGCCCGGACCAGTCTGCCGTCGCTCAGCCGCAGCACCCACTGTTCGGCCTCGTCGTCGAAATCGGCCTCGGCCACGTCACTGTTCAACTGCACATGCCGTCGCAGATCGAAGTTGTCGACGACCTGCTCGGTGTAGGCGCGCAGTTCGGGCTGGGTCGCGTACACGCGGGTCCAGTCCGCATTCGGCGCAAAGGAATACGAGTACAGCACCGATGGCACGTCGACCGCGCAGCCGGGATAGACGTTATCGCGCCATGTGCCGCCGATGGCATCGGCACGCTCGAGGACGACGAAGTTGTCATTGCCGAGGCGTCGCAGATTCACCGCGACGCCGAGCCCGCTGAAGCCCGAGCCGATAATCGCCACATCGTAATTCGACATTGACGTCATCCGGCGGCCGGCTGCGCGCGGTCCGGCAGGAGCAGTTCGGTGAGCTCATCGAGCGCGGCATCCATGGCCCCGGTGAGATACGACATCGGCGGCAGCTTGTCCTGGACACCGAGCACGCCGAAATGCAGCCCGCCCGAGTAGCCGATGCAGGTGAAGTTCAGCGAATTGCCGTGCATGAGCAGCGAGATCGGATAGATCGTCTCGAGCCGAGCGCCGTTCCAGTACAGCGGGTTTCGCGGGCCCGGCACATTGGAGATGCCCATCGGGTGGGAGGAGGCGGTGTTGGTGCGGCCGAAGCTGAGCCCGAGGATCCACGGCAGGGTGACCGCGAGTCCGTAGCCGATGACCTCGTTCGGGGCCATCCCACCCATATGCTGTTTCGCGGCGCGGATGTAATACTTGACCGCGCTCAACCGGTCGCGCGGATCGGCGATATCGGTGGCCAGCGCGGTGAACATCATGCCCGCGCGGGTGCCGGCGCGGGCGTCGTCCTCCTCGCGCAGATCGGTGGGCACGCCCGCGGTCAACGACTCTTCGGGCAACGTAGCGTGATCGATCAGGTAGCTGCGCAGCGCCGTGCTCACGAGGTACAGCACGATGTCGTTGATCGTGCAGTCACCCGCCTTCGCCAATCGCTTGAACAGCGCGAGGTCGTAGCGACGCCTGGACAGCTCGCGCGCGCCGGTGATGGTGCCGTTGAGAATGGTCTTCGGCTGCTGATATGCCTTCTGCGCCATCGTCTTATCGCCGCGTGCACGTCGGAAGGCATCGCGGGCGGCCGATCCGACACCGCGCAACAAGGCCAGCACGCCGGTCAATGCGGCGAGCAGGGCACGGAACGGATTCGCCGTACCGGCTTCCGCCGATTCGGCAGCCGGGCGCACCGTGAACAGGTCCGGCACATTGCGGGCGGCGGCATCCTCGGTGAACGTATCGGTGAACAACCGCATGGCCGATGCGCCGTCGAGCAGGCTGTGGTGCACCTTGAGCAGCAGCGCGAAACGATCCTGGGCCAGCCCTTCGATGACGTGCAATTCCCATGGCGGACGGCTCATATCGAGCTGCTTCCGATGGATCGACGACACGAGCTCGGTCAACTGGTCCTGGCTGCCCGGCTCCGGCAGCGTCCACTCCCGGATGTGCTCGCTCAGGTCGATATCGTCGACCTCACGCACCACGGCCGCGACACCCGGCGGCGGGAACTTCAGGGGGCGGAAGTTCCACGGTTGCGGCAGGCTCGCCGGTGCGTCCAGCCCGGCCCGCCACTGCCGCAGGAACTGGGCCGCTCCGCCCTCGGGTGCGGTGAATTCCAGCAGGAAGGCGATATGCATTGGCATATCGGGTGATTCGAGCGACAGCCAGACACCGTCGGTCGCGGTCAATCGATGCAACGACATCTACATCCTTAGAGTGTGCTCGGCGAATGGGGTCAGGCGGGCCGTCGGATCAGGTCGAGATCGAGATCGATGGGGATGACGGCGAAGTGGAAGCGATCCTTCGGCGCCTGCGCGCCCGCGGGCAGACGCACCTCGAAGTTTCGGCAGACCATGCCGGTCACGTTCTTGATCTCCAACATCGCCAACCCACGCCCCGGACAGAAGCGCGGACCGGCCCCGAACGGGGTGGAGACCTCGGGCCGGTGCGTGCCGTGCTCGGTGCGCAGCCAGCGATCCGGGTCGAAGCGCAGCGCGTCCTCGAAGTTTTTCTCCTGCAGGCTCGCATGCTGCACATTGACGATCACCCAGGTGCCCGCCGGGATGTGCACACCGTCGATCGTGGTGTCGACGGCGGCCTCCAGTCCGACGATCGGGGTCGTCGGCCGCAGCCGCATCGATTCAGCGACAACGGCTTCCAGATACGGCTGCCGGTCCAGCGCCGACGGGATTTCGGCGACCTCCTCGCGAATCCGTTCCTGCACAGCCGGATTGCCCGCGAGATGGTAGAGCAGCCAGGCCATGGCGTTGCTGGTGGTGTCCTGACCGGCGATCAGGATGGTCAGCGCCTCGGCGAACAGCTCGTCATCGGTGAAGGAGGTGCTGCCGTCCTGCGCCAGCAGGAAGGCCTCGATGAAATTCGTCGGCGCCGCAGGCAGATTCGCGCGGGCCCGACTGATGACGCCGGTGAGATCGGTGCGCAGCGCGGCCAGTGCGCGCTCGAGCGCCCGGTCGTCCGGAAGTTTGACATAACGCCAGTACGGGAGCGGGCTATTGATCCGCCGGTTGATGAGCGGGAAGATCAGCTCCAGGTGCCGCTGGATGATGTCGCCGGACTGTTCGATGGTGTTGATGTCGTAGTCGAAGGTCAGTTTGGCGGTGACGTCCACCGTGTAGCGGGTCAGGTCGGCGCGAATATCCTTGGGCGACTGCCGTTCCCAGCGCTGCCGCAGCCGTCCGGTGATCGTCTCCAGGATGGGATGGAAGCTGCGCAGATGCGAGGCATTGAAGGCGGGCATCGCCAGCTTGCGACGCAGCCGCCACGCCTCACCCTCCAGCGAGAACAGTCCGTTGGACCCCATCTCGTCCATGACCGATTCGATCGCCGACTGCCGCCGGAACCCACCCGGCCGGTCCCGGAAGATCTCGCGGTTCAGATCGGGATCGCTCACGACCACGATGTGCCGCCCCGGCATCTTCAACTGATAGAGCGGGCCGTACTCATCGCACCACTCGTCGAACTGACGGTGCAGCAACGAGGGCCGCATCTGCGGGAGATTCCCCAGCAACGGCCACCGGCTCGGCCCCGGGAGATCATCCACGGTCTTGGCGGGTGAGATCGAGACGGACAAAGCTGGCGCCTAACGTCTAAAGGAACTGGTGGAGTCTCGGCGGGCGAGAAAAAGGCGCGAGAATCTTGTCTCGAAGCACAAAGAAAGGTCCGCCGAGTTTGTTCATGAATGCGACCAGGGGCGAAGAATAACGACAGCCTCCCCGCAGTCGAAACATTCGGCCAGACCGTTTGGACAGCCTGCTGCCATTAATGCCGAGGCGGGCGATGACTCAGCGCGAACAATGGCGACCGTAGCCAGCGCGAGCTGGCAGTGTCAACCCTGACGATTCGTCATCGTTGACTTTCCGCAGGTAGAGGCGAAATAGTGAGGAACGCAACAGTACCTTATCTTAGGCATGAATCTGAAACAAAGCCTGGTCGCTGACGTTCTGACGAAATGCGCTATCCCCCAACGTTGCCCGAGGTCGTCGCGCACGGCCGAGCGCGGGGCGACCAGAGAATGCGAGCGAGAAAACCGAAAGTTATTCGGGATTGGTGAATCGAGGCTAGACTCTGCCCGTATCGGTCGGATGTCCAGGGTCGATGCCGCCTGCGCGAGTTACTCCTGGGAGTTCAGATCAGAATTCGTCCGGTCATGGGTTCACAAGGAGACACCATGCAAGTTTTCGGCAGCTGGAACCATCTATTCGGAAAAGTGAGACCGGCGGTCGCCGCAGCCGCGATGACAGTCGCGGCCAGCGCCGCTATCACCGGGCAAGCGAGCGCCGAAACGGCCGCGGACGCCCACTATGTGGCCCTCGGTGATTCCTTCGCCGCGGGCGCGGGCGTATTTCCGCAAACCGAGCTCGCCACGTGTTCACGCTCCGCCGTCAACTATCCGTCGCTGGTCGCGAAGGAGCTCGGCGTCGCGACTTTCAAGGACGTCACCTGCGGTGGGGCCACCTTGGACGACCTCGCGAGCCCGCAACGCGGCGTCGTCTCCGGAACCGCCGCACCGCAGTTCGATGCGCTGACACCGGACACCACCCTGGTGACAATGACCATGGGCGGCAACGATATCGGCCTGGCGAGCCAGGCCCTGCGGTGCGGAAATCTCCTGCCGGAGCCCTACGGCACGTCATGCGCGGACTCCTTCACGGCGAACGGCGGCGACACTTTCGCGGAACGGACCAAGGCTTTGGCACCCGTCTACGGCACCGCGATCGATGAAATCCGCTCACGCGCACCCGAAGCCATGATCGTGATCGTCGGGTACCTCACCGCTTCGCGCGAAGGCGCCTGCCCGGGACAGCAGCCCGCCTGGCCGCGCGACGCCGACTACCTCCAGGACGCGCTGGTCAACCTCAATACACTGCTGCGCAATGTCTCCGCCGCACACGGCGCGATCTTCGTCGACACCGCCACCTCCAGCATCGGACACGACATGTGCGCCGCGCCCGAGCAGCAGTGGATCAACGGACTCATCCCCTCGCTGTCGACCCCATCCATTGTCCCGCTGCACCCCAACACCTTCGGTGAGCAGAACATCGCACAGCAGGTTGTCGCCGTACTGCGATGAGATCACGGCGCTGGGCGCGGTACAGCGCCCAGCGTCACTGTGACACGGCGTCAGGAATCGGCGGACGGTCGAGCCAATCGGTCAGCCGAGCAGGCACGATGCCCAGTTCCTCCCAGACCGCTCCCGTATCAACGGTCTGCGGTCGGGAATCCAACAGCGCCCCCAGCCGCATTCGCCGACCACCAAGAACACGACACGCCCACTTCTATCATTGCTCCGACATCTACCAACGCTAGATCTAGCGGTGGTAGATAGTAGACGCGCCGAAACCGCCGCTGTCAATGGCGATTCGCTAGTCTGCGAACAATGGACGCAGCAAAAGAGTGCACCGCATGAGGCGGGCCCAGGGCCGGGCCGGTCACGAGGATCGTCGTCGAGCGATCCTGGAGGCGGCACTCGAGGTTTTCGCGGAACGCGGCTATCAGGGCGCGACCATTGCGATCGTCGCGGAGCGGGTCGGGCTCAGCCAGCAGGGCGTGCTGCACTACTTCCCCAATAAGCAGACACTGCTGGCGAATGTGCTCGCATTGCGCGATCAGAACGATCTCGATGTCCTGCTCGCCACCGCACAGGGCCGTGCGACAACCCTGGAACTCCTTGCCGAACTGGTGGAACGCAATGTCGAGCGACCCGGAATCGTGCAGTCGTTCACGGTGCTCGCGGCCGAGAGCGTCACCCAGGACCATCCCGCGCGCGACTACTTCGTCGATCGGTACGCGCAGGCCCGGGAGATGCTGACCACCTTCCTGGAGCGCGCACTGAGTGGCGATCCGCCGCGTGGCGTCTCACATCGAGATGCCGCCGTATTGCTGATCGCGGTTCTGGACGGTTTGCAGCAGCAGTGGTTGCTGTCGCCGGATGAGGTGGATATGCCCGCGCTGCTGCGCAAGTTCCTGCAATTGATCCAGCCGGATGGCGGTTCGAGTTTGTAACGTATCGATAACATTACCTACTGTCCACTAGGTAAATCATCCATACTTCGAGGTAGATGCCCGCGCGTCATACGAACAAGGGAGTCGACCGACATGGCGAATCACCGAGCCGACCGCGAGGCAGTGGTCGAAAAGGCGTTGGCCGCACTGGATCTGGATGCGCGTTGCCGCCTGCTCGCCGGACAGGACATGTGGTCTCTGCCCGCGATTCCGGAGATCGGGTTGTCGTCCCTCGTGATGTCCGACGGTCCGATCGGTGTGCGCGGCGTGCACTGGAGTCCGGAGGATCCCTCGGTCGCCCTGCCGAGCCCGACCGCGCTGGCCGCCACCTGGGATCCGGCTCTGGCCCGGCGGGCCGGGCAGCTGCTCGCGCAGGAGGCACGGCGCAAGGGCGTGCACATGCTGCTGGCTCCGACGCTCAATCTGCACCGAAGTCCGCTGGGCGGCAGGCATTTCGAGTGCTACTCGGAGGATCCGCTGCTGACCGGGGCGATCGGCGCGGCCTACGTGACCGGCGTGCAGGAGGGTGGCGTGGCCGCGACGCCGAAGCATTTCGTGGCCAATGATTCCGAGACCGACCGATTCACCGTTGACGTGCGGGTGTCCCAGCGGGCACTGCATGAACTGTATCTGGCTCCGTTCGAAGCCGTGGTCGAGCAAGCCGAGCCATGGGCTTTGATGGCGGCGTACAACAGCGTCAACGGCGTCACGATGACCGAGCACAATGCGCTACAGAACGAAATCCTGCGTGCACGTTGGGGTTTCGACGGCGCTATCGTTTCGGATTGGACCGCGGCGCGCAATACTGTCGGCGCGGCCGTCGGCGGGCTCGATATTGCGATGCCGGGACCGCAGAGCGTTTTCGGCCACGCCCTCGCGGAAGCGGTTCGCGCAGACCAGGTTCCGGCCGAGACGGTCGAGCAGATGGCACGGCATGTGCTCCGGCTCGCCGCCCGGGTTGGCGCGTTGGCCGGGGCACCACCTGAAGTCGCCACGGTGCCCGCGACGATCAACGGCGATGTGCTGGCTCGCGAGATCGCCCAACGCTCGATTGTGCTGCTGCGCAACGAGAGTGGCGTGCTTCCGCTCGGCAAGGTCCGCCGCATTGCGCTGATCGGCCAGACCGCCGACCAGCCGAGGGCGCTCGGCGGCGGTAGCGCCCAGGTGTTCCCACCGCATACCGTCTCACCGCTCGAGGGTCTAAGGGCCGTACTCGATGCGGATACCGAAGTGGCCTATGCCGTCGGTGCGGATCCCCGAGTCAAGATTCCCGCCGCAAAGGAAGGTTTCGATCTGCGGGTCCAGCTATACGGCGCAGCTGACCGCCTGCTCGGTGAGCATCCGCTGCCGGAGGCCACGATCGAATGGATCGGTGAATTCCCGGACGGGATCGCGGTCGGGGAACTGCATCGGGTCGTTGTCACCGGCACCTTCACGCCACCGGCGACGGGAACGCACACCTTGGCCATCGCCGGTATCGGACCGTTCCGGCTGACGGTCGGCGATGTGACCTGTTTCGACGACGCGATCGTTCCGGAGGGCGATCCGCTGGCGGCCTTCCTCCGCCCGCCGGAGACGCTCTTCGAGGTCGAGCTCACGGCGGGACAGCAAGTTTCGATCAGTCTTACGCATACCGTCACGACGCTGCCGGAGATGCCCATTGCCTTCGAGAAGTTCTCGCTCGGACATCAGGAACCGAATATCGACCCCGAGGCCCTCATCGAAGAAGCGGTCGCCGCAGCGGCGTCGGCCGAGGTGGCCGTGGTGGTCGTCGCCACCACCCCCGAGGTGGAGAGCGAAAGCTTCGACCGCACATCGCTTTCGCTGCCCGGTCGACAGGATGAGCTCGTCGCGCGGGTCGCCGCCGCCAATCCGCGCACCGTGGTCGTGGTGAATACCGGGTCCCCCGTGCACATGCCGTGGGCCTCGGATGTCGCGGCGATTCTGCTCACCTGGTTTCCAGGGCAGGAAGGCGGTGCCGCGCTGGCCGATGTGCTAACGGGGCGGGCCGAACCGAGCGGACGACTGCCCACCACCTGGCCCGCGCATCAGGACGATGCGCCGGTGCTGAATGTCACGCCGACCGATGGTGCCCTCGCCTACGAGGAGGACATCTACATCGGATACCGCGCGTGGCAACGACTTTCGACCGCACCGGCGTACTGGTTCGGGCACGGAATCGGTTACACCACTTGGGAATACGAGAGCGCTGCCTTCGCTCCCGATCCGGCATCCGGTCTCGGCACGCTTACCGTGACGGTTCGCAATACCGGCGATCGTCGCGGCCAGGAAACGATCCAGACGTATATCGCGCATTCATCCCAACCGGAGCGCCGACTGGCCGCCTTCGCGGTCGTCGAAGCCGAGCCGGGCGAGACGGCCGAGGTGGAGATTCCGATCCCCCGCCGGGCCGCCGAATCCTGGGATGAGGCAACGGAAACCTGGGTACTACCGGCCACCGCCTACGACCTGCTGACCGGTCGATCGGTCGCCGATATCCGCCTGACTACCGCCATTCAAGGACCACACGCATGAAATTGCGCCGAATCACCTTGTTCCTCACCGGATTTGCTCTATGCGCCGCAGCGATGTTCGTGGCCGTCGCCGAGCCGGGACCATATCCGACCGCCACTTGGGAGCAGGTGCAGGACGAGGAAACCCGGTGGGCACAGGAGGGCAAGGCCGAAGCCCCGACGCCTCCCGGAGTCAACCGGTACGACTGCGTGCCCACCGTCCCTGGCGCGGTTCCCGTTGTCCTACTACATGGTTTCGCGGGCGACGAGTACCGAGCCTGGGGCTATCTCGGACCGGCACTCGCCAACGCGGGCCTGTGCGTCTATTCCTTCTCCTATGGCGGCAGCAATGCCATGCAGGGCGGCGGCAATGGTCCGCTCGCCGATTCGGCGGTCGAGATCAAGCAGAAACTGACCGCGCTGACCACCCGGCTGGGCGTCCAGAAGGTCGACCTGATCGGCCATTCCGAGGGCGGCATCATGGCGCAGTACATCGTGAAAACCGATCCGGCGATCGCCAGTGGTGTCCGTTCGGTGACCACCATTTCCTCGCCGACACACGGCACGCTCGGCGATCTCGGCGCGACTCTTGTCGGAAATCTCCGCGACAAGCTGCCGGCACCGCCCGCGGTGAAGGATCTACTGGCCGGGTCGGCCTTTCTACAGGAGCTGAACTCCGGACCGATCACCGTTCCCGGCGTCGCCTACACCACCATCAGCAGCCGTTTCGACCCGATCTCGTCCTTCGGCCAGAACCAGGCCATGATCGCGGAGCCCGGTGTCGACAACTACGTCCTCCAAAACGTCTGCCCCGGAAGCAAAGCCGGGCACAACGGCACGGCCTTCTCACCCACCACCGCCGCACTCGTGCTCAATGCGCTCGATCGTTCGACAGTGCGCCCGATTCCGTGCCAGGACGACTCAACCGGTTAGCAATACCGTTGTTGTATTTCGTTGTGCTGCAACGAGTCCAGTCCTTACCGTGGATTGCGTGGTGAACGCGAGACAACTGAGCCTGGGCCACCCTCCCCACCTTCGGCGACATCCCCGGTGCATGGAAGGCGGCTAAACTTGCTGTCTCGCCAGCTGAGGGTTGGCGAGATAGCGATGTTGTTCGTAGCACTCATCTTTGGAAGGACGCATGCCCACCACAGAATCCGAGCTGGACGATCTCTATGCGGCCATCGAGAAATCCGCGCGGTTGTGGAACGTCCCTTGCACGCGAGACACTGTCTGGCCCAACCTGACCGCATACGGCACGATGCTCACACAGTCCGTGATCTCTTTCAGAGTGGTCACCGACGCCCGCCGCTCGGGAGACCTCGACTACCGTTTTCTGACGCTGCCGAGAGACACCGACCCTTACAACATCGCCCTTGCCAACAAACTGATTCCCGAGACCGATCATCCGGTTGGCGCTCTGCTGGACCAGGTCCGGAAACAGTGCCCCATCGACAGTTACGGGATCGACATCGGTGTAGTCGGCGGCTTCAAGAAAGTCTGGCCGTTCTTTCCTGCCGATGGCGTGCAAAAGGTATCGGAGCTCGCCGCACTCCCGTCCATGCCGCCTGGTCTCGGCGAACACGTCCGCATGTTCGCACGTCACGGCTTGGAGGACAAAGTCGGCTTGCTCGGCATCGACTACCACGACAAGACGATGAACGTGTATTTCCCCGGTCTGCCTGCCGACTGCTTCGAACCCGGCGCCATCGTGTCGCTGCACCGAGATGCCGGATTTCCGGACCCGAGTGATCAATTCCTCTCGCTCACCGAGAAAGCATTCGATATATACGCCACCTTCAGCTGGGAGTCTCCCCGGATCGAGCGCCTCTGTTTCCCTGTGATAACACCGGACCCGAGAACACTCCCAGTCCAGATCGAACCGCGCTTCGAGCAACTCGTCGACAAAGTTCCGATCAGCACAAACGACCGTCGCTTCACCTACGCCGCGACCTCGTCGCCCCAGGGAGAATCCTACAAATTCAGTTGGTTTTACCAATGGCAACCCAGAATACTGGACAAGATGAAGACATCCGATTCATAAACTGCCTGGAGTGTTAGTGCACGAACGCGGTCGGGATCGCTTGTGCACCAACAGCATCGAGACCGCTCAGGTCAGCGGTGAGCATCGTCGGGGTCGGGAAGAGATAGGAAAGGCCGAACTGCTCCAGGCCGCCGACGGGTTTGCCATAGGCCGTGACGAGATCGTCGAGAACATCGCTGTCCGGCACGACACCGCGGATGTCGTCCTCGAAGGGGTCCCACGGCTCCCCCGCGAGCAGCCGTTGCACCCTGGACACCAGATGGATCAGGCCCTCGATATGCGGCACATGCACCACGAGTAGCGCGGCATCTGTTGCGGCTGAGGATATTTCGATGACACCCGGATCGCCGTCCATGTCGATCGTGCGCCGGTAGCGGGTCGGTGCGGCGCTCTCGACACCAGCGATCGCGGTGCGCGCCAGCTGTGCCAATCGCCGCTCGATGTTCGTCCCCTCGGCCACCGCTACCCGCAGCGCGAGACCGCCATCCACGACAAGCCGATCCGCACGCCGCCGACGTTTGCGCAACTCGACAGGCGTTGCGCGAAATATCGCGGCCATCACCCGATTGAATTGACGCAGGCTCCCGAATCCGGCGGCGAAGGCGATATCGGTGACCGACAGATCGGTATCGTCCAGTAGCCGTCGCGCGAAATGCGCACGCCGCGAACGGGCCAGCTGATCCGGCGTCGCACCGACCTGCTCGTGGAACATTCGCCGCAAGTGACGTTCGGACACCGCAAGCCGCGCGGCGAGTTCCGCCTCATTGCCCTCGTCCAGTGCACCCACGGCAATGAGATCGATAGCGCGACAGACCAATTCGGATGCGCTCGTGGGCTTTCGATCACTCCGATAGGGCCGACAGCGGTGGCACGCCCGAAACCCTGCCGCCTCAGCACCCGCAGCCGAGGTGAAGGGGACGACATTCTCCGCCCGGGGGCGTCCGGGACACGGCGGCAAGCAGTAGATGCCGGTCGTGACGACGCCTTCGAACGATCCCATCCCCCGAGTCTGCGCTCCGCGTCGCGCACCGACCAGCCATATCCGGACACGGTCTGTCCGGATATGGCGTGGTCGGCGGCCGCGGCCCACCCAGGATTGGCCGAATGGACGCACAGACGAGCAAAGATGTGATCATCCGAGCCTGGCGCGAATTCGCGACCCAGGACCCCGACCGCATTGCCGAGGTATTCACCCCGGATGCCGAATGGCTCGCACCGCCGCAGAACGCCACCGCCCGCGCCCTCGACGGCAGCAATCACCTGGTCGGCCGTGATCGCATTGTGCGCTTCCTCGCCAGGGAGTTTCCCACCGTGTTCGTTTCCGATCGAAGCGTGGAGTTCACCGCCGTCATCGCCGAGGGCGCGACGGTCGTAGTCGAGGAGCGGATGCGGGCGACATTGATGAACGGCAACCACTACGACAACGACTACTGCTTCATCTTCGAACTGCGCGACGGTCTGATCTACCGTGTGCGCGAGTACATGGACACCCGTCGCGCAGCGGAAATGTTCAGCGCCGACTGACGGCGACGACTTCGGCCCGATCATCGGCAACCTGGACGATTGAGCCTCCGGCCCGGATCCGGCCGGAGGGCCTAGCTCACTTCACACCGATGGGCTTACCGAAGAATGAGGCGAAGGTCTCGCCGAAGGTCGACTTCAACAGTTCGATTCCGTTCGGATCCAAGGCCAACCAGCCCACATCGGCGGTGCTGCAACCCTGTTGCGCCGGAACACCATTGAGCCGATCACGCAGCCACAGGAGGGCGGGTGCAGTGCCCGACACCTCGGTGACAACATGCTCCGCAAAGTGCTCGCGGGTGTATTGCACACTTGCGGAAGGGTTTTGGCAGTAGCTATCGACCAGCGTGTTGACCTGACCCACCGGAATGATTTCATCCGGATTGCCCTGCCAGATGTACATCGGCATATCGGGTACCGACTTACCCATGCGGGTCTTGTCGAGCACATCGACGACCGCCGGGTGCTGGATCGGATCGCCGGGCACCCGGAGCATGCCCTTCAGGTTCAGGAACGGCAGCAGCGCGGATACATACTGCACACACAACCCGCCCTGGACGGTCGATACCGCCCGGCCGAGCAGATCGATATTCCCGTCGATGAATCGGGCGAAATCCGGATACTCGCGGGCGAGCCCGTTGATTGCGCCCAGGACCAGACCGGAGGTGAGCTGGTTGTTCGCGACATTCAGCGTCACCCCGAGATCGGCGGGCACACCGCCCTCGGCCGCACCGACGATATTGAGCTCGGGTGCGTAGCCCTGCTTCAATTCGGCTGCGTGACCGGTAGCAATGGCCCCACCCGAATAGCCGTACATGCCGATCCGGGTATCCGGCGCGAGCCGCATCGGCTCGAGATTGCGCGCCGCGCGGATGCCGTCGAGGGTGATCCGCCCGGCCAGCGGTCCGGCCGCATAGGCGTTGTTCGGTCCCTGATGATCAGGAATGACAACCGCCCAGCCCTGCTGCACCGCACCCTGAGCGATCACCCATTCCGCGGGAGCGACGACCTGCCCGACGAACGGACTGATCGAAAACTGTTGCAGCGCATAGGAAGGCGCACAGTACCCGGCCAACGAATCCTCGGCGATCTGCATCGATACGAGCTTGTCCGGTGCCGAGCCGCGTGGCTTCACGACCGTCGCGACCGCTGGAATCGCCTCGTCCCGACTGTTGTTCGAGCGGTAGGAGACCTGCCACGCATCGACATTCACCGGAATCAACCCGAAGTTGGCGACATCGACCTGTCGCGCCGAGATGATCTCGCCGGGTGCCTTGCTCGCTACGAGTTCTGCGGCCGGATGGTAGAAACCCGGATCCAATTCGGGCGGCAGCGGAACCGGTGGCGCGGGTTGCACCGCCGCCGGACCCTCCGGCGGCTCGGCGACCGTGACCGCAGTCGTCGCGAGCAGTGCGATGGCCGTGACTCCGGCCGAGAACATGATTCGCCGGGCCCGACCCGCCAGCGGATTGATCAATTTCCAGCCCCTTCGCCTACTGTGAGACCACTCCGTCTCACATGTTGGCGACTATGACACAGACGTGATGTGCATCGCAACAACGGCCGCAGTCTTGGGCAGAAATAGACCCGATTCGCCGACTCGATGTGCCGAGCGGCGGAATATGCCGTAACTTTCGGTTCACCGAACCGGCCGGTTGGTGCCGGATAGCTTGCTGGGGAAGCTCCGAGGAAACATGCACGTGCTCAATGAACCGGTCTCGACGGTTCTGTATTACGTCTTCATGCTCTTCTATGGCGCACAGGATGCGCTGGGCAGATCCTTCATCCTGGGCTGACCCGAGCCGTCACAGCACACCGAGCAGTCCGCGCGGCTGCTCGGATACCGTGGTGCTTGTGACCGAGCACAGCGAGGGAACCAAAGACACCGCACCCTTGGTCGCAGCGGAGCCGAGCGCCAGCGAGGCGGAGCTGTGACCATCGTGCACAGGCAGTACGGCGGGCGCGCGGTGAGCGAGCGGAAGGCCGAGCGACGGCAGCGGTTCCTGGACGCCGCCATCCGGACCTTCGCCGAGCGCGGCTATGCGGACTGCTCGCTGGCCGATGTGTGCACCGCGGCCGGGCTGTCCAAGCGGCAGTTCTACGAGGAGTTCCAGACCAGGGAAGACGTGCTCATCGCGTCCTACGACTACATCCAGGACCAGTCCGCCGCGGTCGTCGGACAGGCCGTCGCGACGTTGGGTCCGGATACGGATATCGCGGCCGGGCTTACCGCGGTGCTGACCGCGTTCATCGGTTCGATCAGCTCCGATCCCTACCGGGCCAAGGTCGCCTTCGTCGAAGTGGTCGGGGTCAGCGAACGCATGGAGAAGCACCGCCGTGAGCGCCGCCACGCCTGGGCGGGGGCAATCGAGGCGCTGCTCATCTCGATCGCCGGCCCGGATATCCGCGTCCGTGGCGGAATCACCTGGGCGGCAAGCGCACTCATCGGCGCGATCAACGGCGTCGCGCACGAATGGATTCTGGCCGACCCGCGCCCGCCGATCACGCAACTGGTCGAGGTGCTCGCCCCCATCGCCACCTCGCTGATCATCACCGAGGAATAGCGCGACGGGCAGCGCCCACGTAAGTTCGGCGTATGCAACTCGGTCAGCCAAGTCGCACCGCGCTCGCCACGGCCTACGCTCGCGCCTACCACCAGATCGCGAGTGAGCCGCGCATCTTCACCGATCCGCTGGCCGTTCGGATCGCGGGAATCACTCCCGGTCAACTGGCCGACCTGGAGACCGCGACGTTTCAGGACGACTCCGACATGCGCCGCCGACGTCGCCTGTTCCTGGCCGCCCGTGCGCGCTTCGCCGAGGACACCGTTGCCGACGCGGTGGCGGCGGGCACCCGGCAGGTGGTGATCCTCGGTGCCGGACTGGACACCTTCGCCTATCGCAACCCGCATCCGGATGTGCGGGTGTTCGAGGTCGATCATCCCGATACCCAGGAGTGGAAGCGACTGCGGCTCGATGCGGCGAGGATCGAACTTCCATCGTCGCTGACCTTCGCGCCGGTCGACTTCGAAAGCCAAACGCTCGCAGCAGGATTGGCTGCCGCCGGATTCGATCGGAGTCGTCCGGCCGTTTTCGTGTGGCTCGGTGTCATCATGTATCTGACTCGGGATACGATCCAGGACACGCTACGGTTCGTCGCGAGTCAGGCGACACCGGTGCGGTTGGTCTTCGATTATCTCTATCCCGCTTCGGCTTCCATGGGTGAGGAGATGGATCAGCGCATCGCGCGAGCCGACTTGGTGGCGTCCATCGGCGAGCCATGGCTCAGCTTCTTTACCGCCGATGAGATCGCAAATGTCTTGCGGGAGGCGGGATTCGACCGAATCGACGATCGCGACGCACCGCATCTCGTCGCCGGTTACCTCGGTATCGAACCGCGACAGGGTTCCACCGCTCCGCCACATGTGCTGTGTGCCATGCGAACCGGGTAGGTCAGCAGCCGAGTTGGTCTGCGAGATCGAGGAAGTCGGTGGCGTTGACGTCGAAATCGTCATCGAAGGACACATCCACGTCACCATCAGCGCCGAACTCGAGCGGCCGTGCGACGAAGGCCGTACGGAAGCCCAGTGCGCCCGCGGCCTGAATGTCGTATTTGTGGCTGGCGACCATCATGATCTCGGACGGCTCCAGCCCCAGATACCGTGCGGCCATGCGATACACCGTGGGGTCGGGCTTGAACGCACCCGCCATCTCGGCGGTGAACACCGCATCCCACGGCAGCGCGGCGCGCTTCGAGATGTTCACCACGGCGGCGACATCCGCATTCGACAAGGTCGCGGTCGTGAATTTGCTTGCGAGCCTGGTCAATCCGGTGACGACATCGGGCCACGGTTCGAGTCGTTGCCAGGCGAGGGTGAGATCGGCGCGTTGGTCGGGCGATAGGTCGATGCCGTAGTCACCCAGTAGGCCGTCCAGTGCGTTGGCGTATACCGAATGCACGGTGACCCACTTGTCTCGATCGGGCTCCGCCTTCCGCAGCGCGGCGAAGTACTCGGCGCGCCAATGGTCTACGAAACCGGGCCAATCGATGTGGCGGTATCGGGCACCACCGATGCGTCGTGCTTCCGCGCAGACGGTCGAATGAAAATCCGTCGCCGTACCCTGCACATCGAAAAGCAATGCTCGCAACACAATTCGCACCTTTCCCCTACACGCGCTGGACCAGCAGATAGCTGCGTCGGCTCGGATGCTCGGTATCCGGATGCGGTTCACGGTCCAAGCGCGCCTCAGGAACCAGACCAGCTGTCGCCAAGGCTTCGGATTCAGCGTCCGGATCCAGGTAACGAAAGGTGAGGTCAACCTGCTGGCCCCACCAATCGGTGAGCGTCTTGGCCCCACCATCCGGAAAGTCCGCATCGCTGGTGTGAAACGCGATGAGCGCGTGCCCACCCGGCCGCAACACCCGCGCGAACTCCGCATAGGCCGCCGCCCGCTGCTGCTCATCCAAATGGATCACCGCGTACAGGCAAACCACCCCCGCCAACGATGCCGCCCGCACCGGCAGCGCAGTCATATCGGCCACCCCAACCGCCACCGAAGTAGTCCGCCGCGCCACCCCACACATCGCAGGCGAAAGATCCATCGCGATAGCCCGCACTCCCCGCCCCGCAAGATAAGCAGCCACATGCCCAGGCCCACAACCAATATCCGCGACCACACCCCCGGCGGTGAGTTCGGCGAACACCTCCAGCATCCCCCGATCCAACGGCTTCCCCCGCAACTCATCCCCGAGCTCATCGGCATAACGCTCGGCCACCAGGTCATAACTGCGCCGCGTGCCGATCATCCAGCCAGCGTAGTTCCGCCCCGCAACCCGCGCCCGCCGTGGACTGGCCGTCCCTGGAAGACCGCGGGGACACCCGCAGGCGAACGACACGGTGCAAACTGAAGTCTGCACCGTGGCAACCACCTGAGCGGGCGTCGGGATTTGCCGCACCCGGAAGACGGTGAGCGCCAGCCAGTACCAGCACTGCGCAGTCTCCACGGTGCGTACAGCACAGACAGACCAGGCATCCGCAGGGGTCTGCTGTGGAGCAACCGTCCGCACGCGCCGACTACCGGGGCCGCGCGTCGGCTTCGCCGCACGCAGAAGCCGACGGCCGCCACGGCTCGCACCGTGGCGACCGTGCATCAGATTTACCGCACCCGGAAAGCGGTGAGCCGCCAGTCCGTTGAGCGGGTGCGGGCGATGCGGGCGGCGATGGCGAAGTGTTGGCGGCCGCGGTCGTAGGTGGCGAAGACCTCCGCGGTCGAGGCGTCGACCATCATGAGGCCCGCGCGGTAGAGCACCGCTACGCCGAGTGTGCGGCCGGGTGCGAGGTCGGCTCGGACTATGGTCCGTACCGCGGAGACCACCGCGGGCGTAGCCATGGTGGTGAGTTGGGCGACGGGGCGGCGGTGGTCGAGTATCTCGAGCGCCAGTCGCAGGGCACGCTCGACGAATTGCTGTGCCGTCGAATCCAATTCGGCGACCGGCGGCAACTCGGCATGCCCGGCACTGAGCGCCCGCCGCACACCCGGCGGCCCGGATCGTCCGGTCTGATCATTCCGCGGTAACGGCGTACGGCACGGCGACGCACGCGGCGGATCCTCGAATTCCGCGCGGCTCCCGGCCGGACGGTACGGCAACAACGGCGGCTCGGTCCTCGGCGCATACGAAAGCCCCGACGGATGTCTCTCCATGAAGCACCCCCAAATGAGTTCGAACTACTACCCCCGAGCTCGGACCGCGACAGCATTCCACGAATATCCCCGCAGGTAAACCACCCAAGCGACCGCTCTGCCGTCAACAATCAAGATCAGGTGGCACTGGTGGATGAGGCTTCTCGACCGATGCCTGCACAGATTCCACCTGATCTTGATGCGGGTCAGCCGGAGATGCGGGCCAGAGTTTGCAGCGGGTCGGTCAGGACGTCGGCGAAGGCCAGTTCGGCGGCACCGACCAAGGGCGCATCGTCGGCAAGTGCGGAGGTGCGCAAGCGAACCCGCTCACGTACCGCGAGCAGGCCGTTCACCGCGAGCCTGCTGCGGACCTGAGCGGCGGAGGCGAGGTAGATCTCACGGAGCACGCCCCCGAACACGACCATCGTCGGATTGAAGATATTGACCAGGTTGGCAACGCCGTACCCGAGCCAATCCCCTACCTGGTGCAACGCATCTCGGGCAGTGGCATCGCCGCGCGCGGCCGCGTCCACGATCGCCTCCACCGCCGCCCGCCCGGTGAGATCCGCTCGCCCGGCAGCCGCGATCAACGCGAGCTCGCCCGCTTCGGCTTCCAAACAGCCATGCGACCCACACGTACAGGCCCGCCCACCGGGATTGACGATCATGTGCCCGACCTCGCCGCCATAACCGCCCTCACCACCGAGCAGCTTGCCGCCCATGATGATTCCGCCCCCGATACCGACCTCACCGTGCAGATAGATCATGTCCGCAACCCCGACGCCGACACCACGCTCCCGTTCGGCAAGCGCACCGAGGTTGGCATTGTTACCGACCACCACGCGCAACCCGAGTCGCTCCGAAAGCAGCGCCCCGACCGGCACATCCACCCACCCGATATTCGGCCCGTACCGAACGACCCCGTCCTCCTCACGCACCATTCCACAGAACGCGACTCCCACACCCACACACACCGTTTCGGGCCCGGAGCCGCGCATCATGTTCTCCGCGAGGTCCACCAGCGCACCGATCACATCATTCGGATCGAATGTCCCGCCGGGGCGGCGTGTTTCCCGCCGATCGAGAACCACCCCGCCCAAGCCGACCCGAGCCACCGCGAGCCGGTCCGCACCGACATCCAGCGCCAACCCGTAGACCCGCTCCGATTCGGGGCGAACCACCAGCGATGGCCGCCCCGCCTTCCCCGTCTGCGGCGGCAGCTCTTCGCTGACCAGACCGGCGGCGGCGAGGTCGGCGGTCAGCGCCAGAATGGTGCTGCGATTGAGCCCCATTCGCTCGGCGAGCGCCGTCCGGGACATGGGTCCGCTCGAGTGGACATGCCGCAGCAGCACGGCAAGGTTCTGCCGCCGGATCTCGTCCGGGGAAGGTGCAGCTCTCATTCGGGCGAACCTCCTCCCGGTCAGTCGGTCAACTTCCTGGCAACGCACGCTTGCGCGAGAGCGCATCCACTCCCGCTGCCAGCAGCAGCACGAATCCTGTCACAACGAACTTGGTGCCCGCGCTGTAGCCCATCAGGCCCATTCCGTTATTGATCACCGCGACCACCGCCGCACCGAGTACCGCGTCGAGCATCCGACCGCGCCCGCCGAACAGACTCGTACCGCCGATCACGGCCGCTCCGACAGCGGTCAGCAACACATCGCTGCCGCCGGTATTCGGATCGACAGAGTTGGCCCGCGATGCCGCGATCAGCCCGCCCACCGCGGCCATCGTCGAACACAGCACGAAGGCACAGATCTTGATCCGATCGACCGGAATGCCCGCTCGCCGAGCCGCTTCCGCACTGCCGCCCACCGCGTAGATGTGTCGGCCGAACGAGGTGCGGTTGAGCACGAACGTCCAAAGCAGTAGCAGCGCAACGATCAACGGCACCACGATCGGCATGCCTTTGAGCGAGTTGATCGCCGGGTTGCGGCTGCGTTCGTCATTGAGGATCAGCACCGCCGCACCTGCCACCACGGCGACCGCCGCGATCCGCAGCGCGATCACCGGCGCGGTTTCACCGGTGAGACCGAGTTTGGTGCGCGCCCGCAGTTTTCGGTATTGGATCAACGCGAATCCGGCAAGCAGCACCACGTACATGACCCAGCCGAGCCAAGGCGCCACATTCTTATTGGCGATCGCGACGATCGTCTCATCGTGGATCGAGATATTGCGCCCGTTGTCCATGATCTTCAGCGCGACACCCTGCAATGCCAGGAATGCCGCCAATGTCACCACGAACGAAGGAATTCCGATCTTCACCACGATCGCGCCGATGGTCGATCCGATCGCGACGCCGGTGAGCAGCGAGACGAGAACCGCTGCGTACCAAGGCCATCCCTTGTCGGTGAGCAATACCGCGAGCACCGCCGCACACACGCCACTGGCGAATCCGGCCGACAGATCGATCTCACCGAGCAACAATACGAAGATCAGTCCCATGGCGATTACCGCGATGGCCGCGCCCTGGGTCAGGAGATTCGCGAAATTGCCCTGCGTCATGAACACCGGTCGCGCGATCCAGAACACCACCGACAGCACGGCCAGGGCGATAATCGACGGCAGCGCACCCATATTCCCGCTGCGCACCCGCCCGACATACGAGTTGACCAGCTCGGCCACCGGCGAGGACGTGGCCTCGAACTTATCCGTAACCACGGCGCTCATACGCTTGCTCCATTTCCGAGGCCGAGACTTCCGCTGCGACCGGCGGTGATCAGTTCGACGACCTGCGCGTGCGTCACGTCGGCGGTGCGCACCTGGGCCGCCATCCGGCCGAGATACAGCGCGGCGATCCGATCCGAGACCGCGAAAACGTCGTTCATATTGTGCGAAATCAACACCACCGCAAGGCCTTTGTCGGCGAGTCGGCGAACCAGCTCGAGCACCTGCTGGGTCTGAGCGACACCCAGCGCGGCCGTCGGCTCGTCGAGGATCACCACTTTGCTGTTCCACAGCACGGCTTTCGCGATCGCGACCGTCTGGCGCTGACCACCGGACAGGCTGGCCACCTGCTGTCGCACCGACTTCACCGTCCGAACCGATAAGCCCGCCAAGGTCTTTCCGGCCAGCTCCTCCATCCCGTACTCGTCGAGAACCAGGCCGTGCTTCTTCTCGCGGCCGAGGAACATGTTCTGCACGATGTCGAGGTTGTCGCAGAGCGCGAGATCCTGGTACACAATCTCGATCCCGAGGTCGGCGGCGTCCCGCGGACTATGCACACGCACCGGTTTACCCTCGAACAGGAATTCACCCGAATCGATCGGATGTGTGCCGCCGATGCACTTGACCAAGGTGGACTTGCCCGCGCCGTTATCGCCGACCAGCGCCGTCACCTCACCCGAGTACGCGGAGAACGCGACCTCGTGCAGGACATGGACGGGACCGAAACTCTTTTCTATCCCGCGTAATTCGATGACCGGGGTATCCGGCATGGGTGCAGCTCCTCGAGTTGGGGCGCCCCTTCCGCGATCCCCTCATCGAAATCGCGGAAGGGGCGTGGTAATACGATCAGCGGACCCCGTTATCCGCGCAGAGCTTGGCGAATTCGCCGGTGCACAGCTCGGCCTTGGTGACATAGCCGTCCGCGACGACGTCGTTCACGTTCTCCTTGAAGATCGCCTTCGGTTCCAGCAGCACCGCGGGCACTTTCGCCTTCGCCTCGGGATCGTCGACGGTGCTGCTGGCCTCGCCCTTCTCCCCCTTCGCGAGTGCGATCGCCAACTTCGCGCCGGCATCGGCCTCCAACTTGATGGCCTTGTAGACGGTCATGCACTGATCGCCCGCGAGCACGTTCTGCAGGCCCTGGACCGTGGCATCCTGGCCGGTCACCGGGATCTGGCCGTTCAGCTTCTGCTTCTTCAGCACCGCGATCGCGGCATTACCGAGCCCGTCGTTGGCCGCGACCACACCACCGAGATTCGGCGTGCCGGTGAGCATCTGCTCGAAAATGGTGCCCGCCTTGGTGTTATCCCACTCCGGCACCGCCTGATCCGGCCCCTTCGCATACTCACCGGAATCGAACTTCGGCTTCAGCACGCTGTCGTAGCCATTCTTGAACAGCGTCGCGTTGTTGTCGGTGGGACCACCATTCAGATACGCGACGATCGGATTGACCGCCTTCTTATCGGTGAGGCACTTGGACAGCCCGTCCCCCATCAACTTGCCGACCTTCACATTGTCGAACGACACATAGAACGGTGCCCCGCCGCCGAGAGTCAGTCTGTCGTAATCGATTACGGTCACGCCCTGCGACTTCGCCTTCTGGATCACGGCCTTGCCGGTCCCGCTGTCGAGGTTGGTGATCATCAGCACCGAGGCGCCATTGGTGATCATCTGATCCGCGATGGTCTGGAAGGCGTTCTTATCCCCCTGCGCGTTCTGGATGTCCGCCTTGATCCCCGCCGCGTCGAACGCCGCCTGCAGATACTTCCGATCCGCCGTCTCCCACCGCGCGGATGTCTTGCTGTCCGGGAGGATCACCCCGATCTTGGCACCCCCACCCCCGGAGTCCTTGTTGTCGTCCCCGCAGGCAGTGAGCGAGGTGAGAAGCGCGACCGATACGGCCGCAATGCCGAGGATCCCCTTACGCATGAGGGCGAGCCTTTCGTCGAACCACCGCCCGATCAGACCGGGCAGTCGAGCAAGAGCGAATGTTGTTCGACACAACATATTGCACTGTGACCCGAAGCACAGCCGTTTCGCAAAGATATTTGTTGTTCGCGATAACAATCCGGCCACAGTGAGACGCGGCCCCGATCGACGGCCCACGCATCGCCCCACCGAGTAGCGTTACCCCAACCGCCGTCGACGCAGAGGACCCCGCCGATGCCGCTCGGAATCAACAAGATCCGCCAGGTAAAGCTCCCCGTCAGCAACCTCGCCAAGAGCGTCGCCTGGTACCGCCAACTCCTGGACCTCGAACCCGTCTTCGAGTTCTACGAGGAAGACGCCGTCCGTGGCGTAGTCCTCCTCGAACCCAACGCCGATCTCCACATCGGCCTCCGCGAACGCGCCTACTGCGCGAGTCACCCCCACCTCAACGACTTCGACGCCTTTGCCCTCAAAGTCGACTCCCTCGAGACCTTCACCGAATTGATCAAGCGCGCCGAGGAACTGGGGGCACCCCACGGCGAGATCCACGATCGCGGGCCATACGGCGCCGCCCTCGATATCAGCGACCCTGACGGCACGGTGATCCGGTTCCTGTACGAACCCGACACCTACCCAACCGGTTTCGCCGGGCTGGAGTTCGGGCCGGACGGCACACCGATCGGCTACGAGCAACCGCGGCTCAACGACAAGTCATGAATCCGCTTGGCGCCCTTGACTCTCCCAGCGAGTGCACGGCACGCGGTCGGTTGGTCGAGTTCGCTCTCCCACACGGCGCCGATCAACCTTCGGGGTCGCCGCCGAGAGGAGTCAGCCAGACGCGTCCCGCCTCTTCAGCACGAAGGAAGGTGCCCGAGCCGATTCATGATCTGGCCCACGGCGATCTCGGGGCCTCGCGCCAACTGTCCCGGGCGATTCGGGTGCTGATGGATACCGCCACCGATCCGCAATTGAAGGAGCAGCTGCGCGGTGTCCTCGAAGGCAAGGGCAGCGCACGCGAATTGATGCACAGCGAGGCATTCAATCGGGTGCTCGATCGCACGTTGCCCGCCGCCATGCAGCAGTTCGCGGACATGCCGGAGGAGGAACGGCAACGGCTGGCCGCCCAGGGCGAAGCCGAGTTGGTGCGACTCCGGTCTGAACCACTAGAGGACCAGCGGCCGTCGGACCGGCCGATGCCCCCTCCCGCGGATCGGCCGGCGCCCACCGGGAACGCCGTCATCCCGGGCACCCGCAAGCCCAACCGCGAGCGCGTCGTAACCCCGACTGATGACGACGACGAGGACGACGAATACTTCCGGGACCGCCAGCAGCGCGGATGGCTGCAGTGACCCGGGCGCGGGTGGTCTTCGACACCGAGATCAACCTGGATTGGACGCCGACTCTCGCGACGGCACCGACGGAGCTCGTTCTCACCGAGCCGATGCCGGGGTTGTGCAGCGAGCACGGTATCACCGCCAGTGAGACCCGTTCCGTCACAGTCAATTCCAGTGGCCCACTATCGGAGCTGCCGACACCGCGGGCCATGTTGCGCTCCATGAAACCCGGGCGGCGGGACCCCGTCCTGGCGCGCGTCCGCTTCGACTGCCCGGCCTGCGAGTTCTGTCTCCACGAGGTCCGGCGCTTCCGTCGAATCGCGCTGCTGGCACTGCTGGCGATACCACTGACAATCGCGGCCGCCCTCATCGCACGGGCGCTCGAACTCGAACCGCTCTATCTACCTTTGGCTTTCGTGTTCGTGCCCGGATGCATGCCGATCGCGTTGCTGGTGGCGATGCTGTCCTGGAGTCGCTCCCGATATTTCGCCGATGTCTGGATGAACGAAACAGCGGACCAGCTGATCGTTTCCGCGCACCCGGATTTCGTGGCCGCGGTCGAGCAAAATCGGGCCGGGAATCGCTGAACGCTCCATCGGAGCCCACCACAACAGGGCCCAAGCCTTTTCGCAGCTCCGCCCCGATCATTTCCCAAGATGCGTCGTTCATCGTTGAGGACATCCGCGCACTGAAGGCGGGCCGCCGAGGCCGAAGACACCTGATTGGCCACCTGCTGTACCGGCAGCGGCGTCCTAGCTGTAATTCGCAGCGGTAAGTGGCGATGATTTCGCGTCAGCAGGTGACGCAGACGAGGCCGGTCGTAGGACCGTGTGCCCGCGCCGGACCGGTCAGGACGTGTGCCCGGTGGGTGAGGACGGCGGGCACTGGTGAGTCGACGGTCACGTCGACCGGGTCGTCGTCACCGGCACGAGGGGGTGCGCGCCGACTCGGTCGGCGGCGATTCGACGTGCGACCGCTCAGAATCTGTGCGTCGCGCCGTCTACAGTCACATGAAGCTCACCGTTCAGACATTCCTGACCCTCGACGGCGTGATGCAGGCCCCCGGCGGGCCTGAGGAAGATCCCAGCGACGCGTTCACCCACGGCGGTTGGCAGGCCCCGTTCCCGGACCAGGCCGTAGGCGAGTTCGTCACCGAGCTCAACGGCCACGCCAGCGCGTTCCTGTTCGGTCGCAGAACGTTCGACATCTTCCGCGGCTACTGGCCCGATCAGACCGAACCCGGCAACCCCATTGCCACGGCGATCAACTCGCTGCCCAAGTACGTCGTGTCCGACTCGCTCAGCAAGGCCGATGCCACGTGGCGCGGCGAGCACCCTGACACCGCTCGCCTCCTGACGGGTGACGTCGTCGCGGCGGTGCGAGCGCTGAAGGACGAACCCGGCGACGAGTTGCAGATATGGGGAAGCGGCAAACTGCTCCAGACGCTGTTGCGGCACGAGCTCGTCGACCGCTTCCGCCTGATGACGTTTCCGCTGGTGCTCGGCGGCGGTCGCCGCTTGTTCAACGACGGCATCCTCCCGGCGACGATGCGCCCTGTCGAGCTCACCGTGACCGATCTCGGCATCGTCCTCGGCACCTACGAACCAGCCGGCCCGGTTCGCTACGGCCAGATGTAGGCGGCTGAGGGTGTGGCCGTCCGTCGATGATCGGACCGTCGGGCGCTGGGCGGCCGTCGGGGCGGGGATCGATGCGCCAATAGGCACTCCAGTCCGGGTTCGACTGCCGTAATCGGGGCACGGGTTCATCGGCGATGTCGTCGAGCGTGACGTATTCCTTGTCGGCCAACCGATGGTCCACCGGCATGAGCACCACGCGCGGTTCGTCGTAGAGCACGGTGACGTGCAGGCCCTCGGTGGAGAAGAGCAGGCGCGAAACCAGTGCGTCCACACGGTGATCGAGCAACGCGGCTGGAACGTCGGTCACCGACACGTGCACTGCGCGTACCTCGGCGTCGGGATGGCGGTGGCGCATCTCGCGCAGGCCGAAAACCCAGCGGCATCCGGTCTGTGGGTGATTGTTGAAACGAATATCCGGGTGGGGTCGACAGACAGGTCGGTTCGGTTTCCGCACTATCAACACTATTGAGGAGTTCGTATGCGACACATCGTGAAACGGCTTGTTGGGGTGTTTGCGGTGGTGGGGTTGGCGCCGGTGCTGTTTGCGGGGACGGCGCAGGCCGATGATGGAGATACGGTGTATTTCTCGTCTGGGTACATGAACTGCTCGATCGCGGGTGATGGCACTGTTGGGTGCGACTTCACGAGTCAGGTGCAGGTTCAGTACAGCTTCTTGCCGGTTCTTCTTCCGGTGCGGGACATGGTGATCGATCAGTCGTGGTTGCCTGCGCATCCGACGTTTGCGGTGGGGACGCATACCTTGCCGGGTGGTAATCCGGGTCTTGTGGATGTGAAGACGGGGGATGGCACGTGGGGCGCGTATATCGAGCATGCGGGGGCGCGGTGTGAGTCCGGATTCCATGGCAGTTTCAGTTGCAAGTCCAAGGGGCGGACCTGGGGTATTTACAGCGGGATCATTTCTGCTTCGTGACGTGGGCGGGGCCTGGGACGGGGACGTTCCAGGCTCGTCCGGCGCAATATCCTCGAAGGGGTGGTATTGAGGAGTTGTGGTGGATAGGTGTCCTGTCGGGACCTCCGGTCGAACTCGGTGGCGAGAGCATAGCGGGTGGCGTGGGGAGGTTCGGGACGCTGAACTTCCTGGTGGGCAACAGGTTTGGGTGGTCAGTGGGTATGACGCGGTGGCCGGGTTGTTGGCGGATGCGCAGCTCAGTGTGGATAAGCGGTACTCCGGAGGCGGGTATTCGGGGTTTTCGTTGCCACCCGCGTTGGATCGGAATCTGCTGAATTTGGATGGGGTGGAGCATGGGCGGCTGCGGCGGCTTGCGGCGCCTGCGTTTTCGCGGAGGTCGGCGGATTCGCTGAGGAAGGTTGTTCAGCGGATCAGCGAGGCCACGTTCCGGTCGCTGGATGAAAATGCCGGTGGTGCAGTCGATCTGCTGGAGAAGCTCTGTGTTCCGGTGCCCGCGCTCGTGATCGGTGAGTTGCTCGGTGTGCCCGCTGATCGGTATGGCGAGCTGCGTGATGCGGCTACTGCGATGGTGACGTTCGATGCCTCGTCGAAGGAGTCCACGGTCCGGCTGGCGGAGGCGGTCAAGTGGATGGCGGGGACGTTCACGAGTGTGGTGGAGGCCAAGCGGGATGAGCCGGGCGATGATCTGATCAGTGGGTGGGTGCGGGCTCGGGATGACGCGGACCTGTTGTCCGAGGAAGAGTTGATTTCGCTGGCCTTTCTGATGATGCTGGCGGGGCTGGAGAATGTGGTTCATCTGTGCGGCAACATATTTGCGGCGCTCTTGGCCACTGGCGTGCCAGCAGACCGGAAGGATCGGCGTGGTGAGTTGATGGAGGCTGCCAATCCGTTGCCGTTCGCTATTCGGCGATTCGCCGTCAGCGACTTGACGATTGGCGACCGGATCATCCCCAAGGGCGACACCGTGCTGTTGTCGATATTCGGTGCCGATTCGGATCCTGCCCGCAATGGGCGACCGAGCCTGATGTTCGGGCGCGGACCCCACTATTGTCTGGGCGCACAGGTCAGCGATCTGATCGTCGACGCGGTGGTGCCGGAGTTGTTCGTTCGGTATCCGCGAGTGCGCCTGGCTGTACCGGAATCCGAGCTGGAGTATCGGGCATCATGGCGGTCTCATGGGTTGGTTGCGTTGCCGGTGATGCTCCAGGTCCCAGGACAATTCGGTAAGAATGCACGGCATGAACGAAATGGTTGAAGTCAGAGCGACGAGCGCGGCTCCGGATCGTCCGGTCGACAACCCGTCCGACGAAGCCCTGCACGACCTGCTCGCCAGCATGAACTTCAGGTATCCGTATGTCATTGTCGAACGGCCGAATCTGGTTCCGCTCGGCCACTACTACATCCAGGTTCATATGGATGAGCAAGTGGATCCGGAGGATGGTCACGGATACTTCGTCGAATACCGCGACGGCGGGCCCGATCGACACTTCCGAGCCACGGCGGTGCACGACACGGAGCCGTGGGGCAGTGCATACTCGCCCGCCCTCGAGCTGGTGGTGAAAGTGGTGCAGGACTGGGCTTCTCAGCGGCCTGCGTGGCGGCAGCCACTGTCGTGGGAGCGGATCGACCTCCAGAACTAGGTGAGCCTCTATTAGCACCCCGTCCAGGTAGGTTGCCGCGCAATCAGATCCGGTTCGCTCGCCGAGCACAGTCGAAACTCGGCACGACACGCCCCGCGGCACCGCCAGATGACTGCGCTCGCGGGATCTCGATTCCCTCAGACGCGACCTGGACGCGGCACTAGCGACGACGCGATCGCAGCCGAACGCGGGCAGCCGCTCGCCGAGGATCAGGCGGAGCGACGGGTTCGGTGCTCGGCGACGTGCACGCGGGTCGAACAGCGGGTCGAACAGTATCTGCGCCTGCCATTGCGTGAGGTGTCGACGAAGACAACACCGCACCCCTCGCGGGCGCAGCGTCCGATGCGGCCCGGATCCTCACAGAAGAGCTCCGCGAGTCCGGCCGCGGTGTACGCCTTGACGCGCTCGTCGGTGGGCGCTTCCTCGCGGGCGTAGTGCAGGTGGGGCGCGCGGCCGTCGTGGGTGGAGATGTAGGGCTGGCTGGTGGTTTCGGCCAGTAAGGCGTTTAGCAGGTCGACGCTCGGTTCAGTGAAGACCTCGTCGAGACGCACGATCCAGCGGCGCAACTCTGCGGTCTGCCGGGTGTTGAGGGTGCCGAGAGGCTTGTAGCCGGAATCGGCGAGCAGTTGCAGCAGGTCTTGCCGCGGGTTCGCGTTCACCAAGCGGGTGGCTAGTTCGGCCGCCGCGCCTCCGTAAGGGTTGAAATGCACTAAGTCATTACATCAGGCTGGATGCATGATCGCTACCTGCCCGTCTTGCTCCTGGTCGTCCCCTACCGTCGTGTCGTCGCACGGCGCAACCAGCTACCTGCGCTGCATTTGCGGGCGGTGGCTGATCAGCGAGCACGGATCGGTTGTGGCGCTGGCCGGGACCAGCACAATGGGCCTAGCCGATGCCCGCCCGCCACTCGGGGGCCAGCACTGACCAGACCTCCACATCGAGCCGCTGCCCCCGATGCGGGTAAAACTCGCGCAGCACACCGTCTTTGGTCATTCCCAATCGCCGCGCCACGGCGATGCTGGCGCGGTTCGGCGACGCGACCAGCCACTCCACGCGGTGGATGCCGCGCTCCTGGATTGCCCAGTCGATGATCACGCGGGCGGCCCGGGTTGCCAGGCCACGGCCCGCGGCCGAGGGCTCCAGCCAGCAGCCCGCCTCGGCGACACCGAGCGCGAGATCCATCGTTCGGAACAGGACGCTCCCGACCAACTTGCCGTTTAGCCGAATCCCATAGATACGGCCGGTGTCGGCCGCCGCTTTCTGCGCGTACTCGCGCAGGTAGGTGCGGCTCGACTCCAGATCCGCTACGGCGTCGGCAACTTTGATGTACTGCCCGATGGACTCCCGCCCCCGGTCCATATGCTCCAGGAACTCCGCGGCATGCCGCGGTTCGAGCGGACGCAGCTCGGCGCCGTCCGCACCGAGGGATATCGCGAACATCGTGACCTTCCGTTGGTAGCTATTGCCGGAGCCTGCGTCCTCCCGTGGTCTTGTTGCGGTACATCGCGGTGTCGACGGCGTGCATCATTTCATCGATGTCGGTGGGGCGGTCTTCGGCGAAAACCGTTCCGATGCTTGCGCCTACGACAACCGGACGCCCGGCCACCTGTATCGGCGTGCCGAGCCCGTCGAGCAGGAGCGCGGAAATTGCTTCCAATTGCTCTGTGCCAGTGCACTTCTCGACGAGTACGATGAACTCGTCGCCGCCGATTCGCGCGACCAATCCGCCAACGGATTCGACGGATTCACGAAGACGCTGGGCAACGTCGCGCAGCACCCGATCCCCTACCGTATGCCCCCACACATCGTTCACTTCCTTGAACCCGTCAAGGTCCAGATAGCAAACACCAACTGGCGGAATGGCATTGGCCAGTCGATTGAAAAAGAGCACGCGGTTGGGTAGACCGGTCAGGCTGTCGTGGTTGGCATCGTGCCACAGCTGGTCGGCCAGTTGTTTGCGTTCGGTGACGTCGACGGCGACGCCGATCAGGAAGCGGACCTGCCCACTGTTGTCGCGGACCGCGGACATGGACAGGTCGATGCTGGTGATGGTGCCGTCGCGTCGGAGATGGTCGGTTTCGAGGCGGAAGCGGTCGGTCCGACCGCTGAGTAGGTGCTCCAAATTGGCATATGCGTCACCGATATTCGCGGGACCTAGCAATTCGGCGACCGACCGACCCGGCATCATCGCCGCGGGTAGTCCGAGCATATCGGCCATGGCCGCGTTCACCTCCAGTACCCGACCGGTGACGTCGACCGTCCCGATCCCAACCGACGCTCCCGCGAAGACCGCTTCGAACCTGGCCTCCGACAATTGCCTTCGCACCTCGGCCTCCTGCGCGGCCGAAAACACCGCTGCGAGTGTGGTTTCCTGCTCCCCTAACGCCGCGTTCCGCAGCGCAGAGGTGAAACCCGCGGCGAACTCGGCAGCGACAACTATCGCACGCTCGCGAACTGGCTCGTAATCGGATTCGGTTCCAGTTGGACAGATTTCACGAACGATCTCCCGGCAGATAACCAGAACTGAACGGCTGACGGCAATTTGGTCACGATAGTTCGCCGCGACGAGCACGGCGGCGGTGTCCTGCGCGACCGTGACCTCCCGCGTCCCGCGCACGGCCGCGATCAGCACATCGGCGAGTTCCGCTAGCAGAGTTTCGATTTGGCTTCGGGTGAGGATCGGAGCGACAGCGCCGTCGAGCGCCTCCGCCCATCGCATCGCCAGATCACGTGTCCCCACACGAATCCCCTGCCACGGCTCCGGTCAGACTTTCCGGCCGACGCCCGCCAGGCCGAGCGACCGGCCCGGCGTCTCGTATAGGTCGCGTTCGGATTCCGGCCGCCACGCGGGTAGCTCGACGACGCCGGGTTCGACCAGCTCCCACTCGTCGAACATCGCGGAGATGCCGTCCTTCGAGCGGAAGTGGATGCCGACGCGGGTCACATCGGCCGCATTGCGGCCGAGCTTGCCCGCATCCTCCGGGCGCGACTCCGATGTCAGGTGCGAGATCGCGACGTAGCTTCCGGCGGGGACGGCCGCATGCAGGGCGGCAACCTTCTCGACCGGCCGCTCCTCGTCGGATAGCAGGTGCAGCACCGCCACCAGCAACACTGCGACCGGTTGTTCGAAGTCGACTAGGCCGGTCTCGCGGACTCGGGCGAGCAACTCGTCGGGCTTGCGCAGGTCCGCTTCGATGGCCGCGGCCTTGTCGTTGTCCACCAGGATCGCGCGGGCGTGGGCGACGGCGACCGGATCGATATCGGCGTAGAGCACGCGAATCTCCGGATCGACCGACTGCGCGACCTCGTGCACATTGCCCGCGGTCGGAATGCCCGAACCGATATCGAGGAACTGACGCACCCCCTGGTCGGCCAGGAACCGGACCGCGCGGCGCAGGAAAGCCCGGTTGCTCAGCGCCAGGCGGGGCAGGTCGGGCACCAGCTGTTTGCCGGCCTCGGCGGCCCTGCGATCGATCTCGAAGTTGTGTGAACCGCCCAGCAAGGCGTCATACATCCGTGCCGGGCTCGCCTGTTGCAAATCCACGCCCTCGGGCGCCCACGCCGGCCTGTCCATCGCAACCCCTCTGCATTCACCATCGGACCAACCCATCCAGGTCCGCACCGCCGGATACCGCGTTGTTGATCACCGAATGGTGCAGTCCGCAATAGTAGTCGGGCCGGTCGGTCCGAATGATCACGAATTCGCCACTGTTGATCTGGGTCTTCCAGGCGCGATCCATATTCATACATGCGCATGAGTGCAAGATCCGCTACGCTGACGAACGGCAGCAATATCAACTGGAAGGGGCGTTCGACTATGGGCGAGCAGTGCGTGTCGCCGAAGCGGTCCGCAGTGGTGGTCAGCGAGGCTGAACACATGGATCATGACCACTCGCATGACCACGCACAGCCCGGCCATCCGGACAAACACGGCCACAGCCACGACCACGGTGTCTCGGCGGATTCGAATCCGCGCTGGCTGGCCATCGCGCTCGGCCTGATCGTCGCGTTCATGGTGACCGAGGTGATCGTCGGCCTGCTCGCGCAATCGCTCGCGCTGATCTCCGATGCCGCGCACATGCTCACCGATGCCGCCTCGATCGTGCTCGCGATGATCGCGATCCGGTTGGCTCGACGTCCGGCGCAGGGGCGATACACCTACGGGTTCAAGCGGGTCGAGATCCTTTCGGCGCAGGCCAATGGGATTACCTTGCTGCTGCTCGCGGCGTGGTTCGTGTACGAGGGCATCAATCGGCTGATCAATCCGCCGGATGTCGAGGGACCGCTGGTGTTGATCACGGCGTTGGTCGGGATCGTGGTCAATATCGCCGCGGCGTGGAGCATCAGCCGCGCCAACCGGACCAGCCTGAATGTCGAGGGCGCGTTCCAGCACATCCTCAACGACCTCTATGCCTTCATCGGGACCGCCATCGCGGGCGCGGTGGTGTGGCTGGCCGGATTCGCCCGTGCCGATGCGATCGCGGCGCTGGTCGTCGCGGCGTTGATGATCAAGGCGGGCTGGTCACTGGTTCGGGAATCGGGGCGGATCTTCCTGGAGGCCGCGCCCGCCCATCTGAATCCCGACGCCATCGGGGCGCGCATCGTCGCGCTCGAGCAGGTGACCGAGGTCCACGACCTGCACGTCTGGCAGATCACGTCCGGACAGCCGTCGCTGTCGGCGCATATCCTCGTCGACAACGCTGCCGACTGTCATGCGATTCGTTCGAAGATCGAGACCGTGCTGCACGACGAATTCGGGTTGGAACATACGACTTTGCAGGTGGATCACTCGTCGGACCTGACGGTTTCCGCCGACGACGCGCACTGTGCCGAGGCGCATGGGCCGGTGCACCGGTCCTGACCGCCGTTTGACCTTCGGGTTACCTGAGACTCCATGATGAGCAGGTGGCGGGCGATGGGTTGATCACGATCGGCGCGTTGGCGCGGGCCTGTGGGCTTACGGCCAGTGCGCTGCGGTTTTATGACGATTGCGGGTTGCTGGTTCCGGTTCGGGTGGATGAGGTGACCGGATATCGGTACTACGGCGAGGCGCAGATCGAGCGCGGGGTGATGATTCGGCGGCTGCGGGGAATCGGGGTGCCGCTGGAGGTTGTCTCGGAGATTTTGAACGGGGACGCGGCGCGGGCGGGGCGGTTGCTCGATGAGCATGTGGCGGAGCTTGCGCAGCGGGCTCGGGAGGCTGCTGCGGTTGCGCGGGTGATCAAGGAGGAGATCGGGGCGGGCGTGGTGTTGTCCGCGGCGGTGTTGGCGGCAGCCATCGAGCAGGTGCGGTCGGCGGCGGCGTTGGATCACGAAATACCGGTGCTGGCTGGGGTTTTGGTGGAGTCGAGTGCTGATTCGGTCACGTTGACGGCCACGGATCGGTATCGGCTTTCGACGCGGGCGATGGTGCCGGTGCGGCCGAGTGGTAGGGCGTGGTCGGTGGTTGTCGATGCGGGTGAGTTCGGCGGAATCGGTTCCTGGCTGCGGGGATTGGATGAGGTGACCGTGCGTGCTTCGGACGAAGGGCTTGTCCTGACCGGTGGTGGCTCCGAGCGTCGGTGCGGGACCATCGATTCGGCGTTTCCGGATTATCGGGCGATGTTGGCGGGGCTGGGTGCTGTTCGGACGCGGGTGGTGGTGGGGCGAGATGCGTTGCTCGCAGCGCTCGAGGCGGGGGGTGCGGCGCGGGTTGTCTTCGCCGTCGATCAGTCTGGGCTTTTTGCGACCTGCGATGGGCAACTCAGGCCCGGCTCACCCAGCTCACCCAGCTCACCCAGGTCGCCCAGCTCACCCAGGTCGCCCAGCTCACCCGGGTCGCCCCACCCACTTGCGCGCCTGCACATTCCGGCAACGGTTACCGGACCGGGTATCGAACTAGCCTTCTCCCCCAAGACATTACGGCTGGCATTGGTGAGTGCGATCGGTCCGGAAACCATGCTCGATATCGCTGCGGCCGACGCACCCGTGGTCGTTCGTTCCGCGACGGACGGTGAGTTGACCACGCTTGTTATGCCGACTGCCATTCCGAATTCGAAGGAGTACGACGCATGAATGCCGCTACGGAAACCATGGCCGCCATTACACAGGCGGTCGAGCTCGGGCGAACAGGCTCGCCCGAGGCCGCGCAGGAGGCACTGCTCGGGATATGGGCGGCGCTCGGTCCGCAGGGTGATCCATTGCATCGGTGCACGTTGGCGCACTATCTCGCCGATCTGTATGACGATGCGGCACAGGCACTTTGCTGGGATGTGCGGGCGCTGGACGCGGCGGACAGTCTGACGGATGAGCGGTTGCATCAGCAAGATGCGAATTTGGATGTGCGGGGTTTTTACCCGTCGCTGCATTTGAATCTGGCGGACAACTATCGGCGGCTCGGTTCATTCGATGCGGCGCAGTGCGAGATCGATGCGGCGCGAGAGTGTGTGGATGCGCTCGGCGATGACGGTTACGGGGCAATGATTCGCACCGCCATTGATGAAGTCGCCGAAGCGATTCGGACGAGAACGACCGCTCGACGGGCCTCCGCGCCAAATGCACGAGAACGGTGACACGCTCGGTAACCCCGGTCGCGGACTACCCCATGACCGTCCGGAAATAGCCGGACGCTTGTCGACAGCTCTGACAATCTCGGGGTTCCCGATCTGCCAGCGCGGGTTTGGGTGACGGGAGACAGCATCCGAGCCCAAGACCGACATCACCGGTCCGACACGGACGAGACGGGTTTGCCCGGGCACAGCTCGATGTAGGCGACGTCAGGTGAGATCCAGTCGTTCCACTGCTCGCGGCTCGGATTCGCGGCCAGCTTGTCGCACAGCACGTCCGCCCAGGCGACAGGCGCGGGAAGCACACCTCGTCCCGGCTGGAATGGCTCATGAACACCCGATACATGGGCAAATAGTGGCTCCGGACAGCATCAAGTATCGCGAGTAGTGGACTACTCGTTCAGCGCCTCGAGCCCTATCCCTCGCCAATTAACGGCGGGGCGGGATGACAGCCGGGGCGATATGTCCGCTCACGCCGGCAGGGGACTCGCGCGGGTGACGGATACGGCCCGCAGTGACAACAACCTGTCGTCACATTCACCGCAGAAGTGAGCGCGCGGTTGGTGCGAGTCGTAGTTGATCTTCCCGCCTGGACTGGAGTTTCGACAGTTCCGGCTGCACCTCCTCGATCCAGGTGCGGGAGCTGGACAGCGCATCGAAGTGGGCGTCGAGTGCGGCGGGATCCTCGAAAAGCGCTAACCAGACGAAGACGGTTTCCTCTCGAACTTCAAGCGCTGCAAAGGTATTGGGGGTGGGATCGGTCTGGAAGTAGGCGATCGGAGTGGCACCGGTCTCGACCAGCAGTGGCCGCAGCCGGTTCTCGAAGAACTCGGTGAACTCGTCGAGCGGGCCTTCCGGGTAGTAGACGGTTGCCAGCACTCGTGAGCGAGGCAGCTCGGTTGCCGCTGCACCAGGACGCTCGGTCGGGAGCGTGAAGTTGGATGTCGCGGTGGCGGGTTGCAGCAGCAGTGCGTTCGTCGTGTCCACCATGGTCGCGCGGACGGCCGGAGCGTGTTCACGCCATGCGGCTCCGTCGATATAGAACGCTTTCAATGCGCTGCCGCGGGATGGCATGTCGTGGAAGGCGCGGAGCCAGACGAAGCGGTCCGGATCGTCCTCGTCGCGGAATTGCGCGATTATGCGCATTCCGACCGCCTCCTGGGTCTCCACGAGTTCCCGATCGAACAGCTCGATGAGCACATCCCGCGTGCCAGGGTGCAGGGTGTACTGCCTGAGTTCGACTACCGGCCAAAGATTTTCGGTCACAAACTCATCGTGCCGAGCTCGAGTGCCGACCGCGATCGACTATCTGCCCATTTTCGCCGGATTCCTGCCAAAACACTTCAGTCCGTTTGCGCGGCCGGGGGTAACGATCGAGATATTCATCGAGGCACGGTTGACTATGCCCATGAGTCGCTTACCCACCCTCGTCGTCGTGAGCGGACCGCCGGGCGCCGGGAAGACAACACTCGCGCATGCCCTGGCCGCCGAGGTGGGGTGTCCCGCGATCTGCCGGGACGAAATCAAGGAAGGCATGGTGCACGGGCGGCCGGATTTCGCGGCAGAACCCGGCGACGAGTTAAGTCTGCTTACACTGCCGACGTTCTTCGGTGTGCCGGAGCTGTTGTTGCGAGCGGGCGTCACAGTGGTGGCGGAGGCGGCATTTCAGGATCGCCTGTGGCGGCCGGGCCTCGAGCCGCTACGTGGTCTGGCCACTATGCGAGTGGTGCACTGCGAGGTCGAGCCTGCCCTCGCGATGGCGCGGATTCATCGGCGGAAGCGCGAAAACCCTTTGCGGCGAGCACATTCCGGGCCGAATACGGTTGCATCCGATGTCCACCGCGTGTTCGACCGCGTATCGCTGGATGTGCCGGCGATCGAGGTCGACACGACGGACGGTTATCGACCTGGCCTCGATGAGATCGTGGCATTCGTCAATAGCCACCGGTAACCGCTCTCCAAGGGCCGCGTCCAGCTGGCTTCTTAGGCAACCGAGATCCGTTGAGCGCAGTCATATGGCGGTGCCGCAGGACGTGTCGTGCCGCGTTTCGACTGCGCTCGACGAGCGAACCGGACCTGATAGCGCGGCAAGCTATCTGGACGGGGTATTAGGCCGAGTGCCGTCGCTCGGGCGGGCATTGCCGTCGCGAACACGGCAGCGGAACCGAATTGCCGCCAGGGCATCGGGCCGACGAGCTTTCCGGACGCCGCGGACTTACGACTCCTCGGGAACGGCGAGAGACATATCAGCGATGCGGTTCGGGTCGGCGATGATGTCGACGGCGGTTATTCGTTGGTCGGTGATTGTAAAGGCCAGTAGGAGGTTCAGGTTTCCGCTGGGGGCGACGACCAGGCCCATGTGGCCATCGATGAGGGCAGGGCGGGTGTAGGGGGCCTGGCTGGAGAACATCAGGGCGCTCGAGGCGACGCGGCGGGCGCCACTCATGCGGATCGGGTGTCCGCTGGGGGCGGCGACGGCGTCTGCGTGTAGTTCGACGTCCGGGTCGAGTACGGCTATCAGTGCGTCGAAGTCACCGGCGCGGGCAGCCTGCAGGAAGGCGTCGACGACCACACGTTCATCGGCGATGCGGTCGGTCTCGGCCACAGGTGCGCCACGGACGCGACGGCGGGCGCGGGCGGCCAGTTGTGCGGCCGCGGCAGGGGTGCGGCCGAGAATGGGCGCGAGTTCGGCGTAGGGCAGATCGAATAGGTCGTGCAGTACAAAAGTCAGCCGCTCGGCCGGGGTAAGGGTGTCGAGTACGACCAGTAATGCGAGCCCGACCGAGTCGGCCAGCACCGCCTCGTCTTCCGGATTCACGCTGTCCGCGGGGATGGCGGGCAACTCGGTCGGTAGCGCGCCGACCGGGTCTTCGCGGCGGGCCTTGCGGGCGCGCAACATGTCCAGGCAGATGTGGGCGACGACCGCGGTCAACCAGTTCCGCAGGTTGCGCACGCCTGCGGTGTCGGCGCGGTCCAGACGCAGCCATGCCTGTTGGACGGCGTCGTCGGCCTCGTTGGCCGACCCGAGCATGCGGTAGGCGACCGCGCCGAGGTGGGCGCGGTGGTCTTCGAAGCGCTGCGCCAGCCACTGGGTCTCGTCGGTCATCGGCGGTCTCCTTCCGTCCGATTCGGCTGTCATGTCGACGGGTCGTGCTCCGTCATATCTATGACGGCCGAAACCGCGGTGACATGACATTCCCGCGGATCCACCTCGGACAGGAGGACGAGCTGATGCGCAAGACATCCGAACTGGAGCCGGCACCGGACCGGCGGCGCTGGCTCGCACTGGTGGTTTTGCTGGTAGCCGGGTTCATGGACCTACTCGATGTGACGATCGTGAATGTGGCGCTGCCGACGATCCAAAGCGATCTGAACGCACCCTACGCGGATCTGGAGTGGGTGGTGTCGGGCTATCTGCTCGGATTCGCGGCGATGCTGATCACCGGCGGCCGACTCGGCGACCTGCTCGGCCGCAAAACCATCCTGCTGGTCGGCCTCACCCTTTTCACGATCGCATCGCTGGCATGCGGAATCGCCCCGGGCCCGGCGTGGCTGATCGCCGCACGGATAGTCCAGGGCGCGACGGCGGGGCTGATGATCCCGCAGATCCTGGCGATCATGCAGGTATCGTTCCCCACCGCCGAACGCGGGAAAGTGCTCGGCATCTGGGGCGGTGTGCTCGGCTCGGCGTCGGTGGCCGGCTTGATCGTGGGCGGAATCCTGGTGCAGGCCAACCTTTTCGGCTGGGCGTGGCGGCCGATCTTCCTGGTCAATGTGCCCGTCGGTGTGCTCGCCATTCCCGCGGCGATGGTGCTGGTGCGGCAGTCGCGCTCGACCACGGCGGACCGATTGGATCCGATCGGCACCGTCCTCGCGATCGGCGCGGTGCTGCTGCTGGCGTATCCGCTGACCGAGGGACGCACCCTCGGCTGGCCGGTCTGGACCTTCGCGCTGATGGCCGCCGCCGTGCTGGTTCTCACGGTATTCGTCGCCTATGAGCGCCGCCGAAGCGAGACGGTCGGATCGCCGCTGGTGGTGCTGAATCTGTTCCGGGAGCGCACATTCAGTGCCGGTATGGCGGTGTGGCTGTTGTTCTGGATCGCCCTCGGCGGCTACTTCCTGGTGTGGACGCTGTATCTGCAAGCGGGACTCGGCTGGACGCCGCTGCGGGCCGGGCTGAGCGCAGCTCCGTTCGCGGTGGCCGCTGCCGCAGGAGCGGGCACCAGTGTGGAGGTGTTCGTGCCGCGCTATGGGCGGATGGTTCTGCTCGCGGGCGCGATGATCAATGCCGCCGGGTTCGGTCTGTACCTCTATCTGGCCGTGCACTACGGCCCCGGCATCACCTCCGCGCAGATGTTCGTACCGCTCGCGATCAGCGGATTCGGCTTCGGACTCTTCGTCGCCCCCACCGTCGACCTGATCTTGTCCGGAGTTCCCGGCCACGATGCCGGGTCCGCGTCCGGACAATTGTCGACCATCCAACAGGTCGGCATGGCGCTCGGCGTCGCGCTGGCCGGAGTCTTCTTCTTCACCCAAATCGACAACACCTCCGCCCGCGGCACCGCCGCAGCCATCCCCACTCTCCAGCAGCAACTCACCGACCTGAACATCCCGGCCAGCGCCCAAGACCAGATACTCACCCAGTTCCGTGCCTGTGTACACGATCGCTCCGCCGCCACCGACCCCACCGCCATTCCATCCAGCTGCCAGCCCGCACCCGGACAGCCGTTCTCCGAGCCGTTGCGGCAAGCGCTGACGAAGGCGGGGCTAGAAGCCAACGCGCACAACATGTCTCGTTCGTTCGCGCAAACACTGTGGTGGGCCATCGGTATTCTCGTCGTCGTCGCAGCAGGTGTGTTTGCACTCCCGCGCCGGTCGACCGCAGAACCCGAAACAACTCGGCCCGGCAAGGATTCGCTTGCTGTGCGCTGAGACAGCGTGATGCGTGGACCGCCGATTCGGCAATGCGGTGTATGGGCCGCGGCCACGCTCGGCTACGACATCGACACGCCCGTGGGCAGCGCATTCGGTGATATCGAGTTCAAAAACCAATCGCCGGTGGATGACTCATCATGGACCTCGTACCGCAGGCCCTCGTGACCGACGCCCGGGCAGATCGAGCACTGGCGGCCGACGGCCTGATCAGACTTGGTCACATGGCATATCGACGACGCGCCCACGGTGCCGATGTAGGCCGAACAGACTACAGCGGCAGGCCACTGCGGGCTGCCAGAATTATGACCGCGACAAACGCACCAGGCCTGAGGCGTGGCCCACTCAGCTTGCGGCGACCACGCGGTCGTGTTCGACTCCGAAGGCACCCGCCTGTACGAACTCGAGCGATTCTGAACCAGCCTGAATCCTGGTAGCGGAGTCAGGATTTGAACCTGCGGTCACCTGATGCCATGGACAAGACAGCCCGCGCATCCGCCGGTCGCCCCAGCCGGGCAGGCATGTGCTCATAACCGTGCAGCGTGGACAGGCCGCGGCGGCGTGGTTCGCCGTCGAGGCGCAGGTCGGGGAAGCGTTCGAACAGGGCGGGCAGCGCGTGGCTCGCTTCCAACCTGGCCAGGCTCGCACCGATGCAGGCGTGGATGCCGCTGCCGAACGAGACGTGCTCCTTGGCGTTGGCGCGGGTGATGTCGAAACGATGCGGATCGGGGAACTGCGCGGGATCACGGTTGGCGCCTGCCAGCGACACGATGATCGACTCTCCCGGCCGAAGGCGAACGCCCGCACCGAGATCCACCGGTTCCAGTGCGCGGCGACAGGTCATCTGCACCGGCGGGTCGAACCTCAGCACCTCCTCGATCGCGCCGGGCCAGCGCTGCGGCTCGGCGCGCAAAAGGTCGAGCTGGTCAGGGTGGGCCTGCAGGAGCGGGATCGCGTTGCCGATCAGATTCACCGTGGTCTCGAAGCCCGCGCCCATCAGCACGTTCGCGCTGGCTATCAGCTCGGTGGTACTCAGTTCGCCCGAGGACACCAGGGCGCTGAAGATGTCCTCGCGAGGTTCGCGGCGCAACTTCTCGATGTGGGCGGCGAGATAACCCTCCATCGCCGCCGTCGCGGCCATCGCGCGCCGATGCGCCCGCCAGGAGATCCCGACGTCCAGCAGCGGCGTGACCACGTCACCCCAGCGCAGGAACAGCTCGCGGTCGGCGGCCGGGAATCCGAGCATCTCGGCGATGACGGCGATGGGGACCCGCGCGGCGAAATCGCCGATCAGGTCGGCCGATCCGCGGGCGGCCATGGCGTCGAGTAGTTCGGTGGTGACCTCGCGCACCCGGTCGCCCAACCGGGCGACGGCGCGCGGGGTGAACGCGGAGGCGACCGGCTTGCGCAACCGGCTGTGCGCCGGCGGGTCGAGCATGAACATCGACGGCGCCTCGATCGGGTTCGGCGGCAACACGACTCGCTCGGCGTAGCGGCGCAGCGGGCCGGGCACCTTGGGGTCGATCGGGGTGCGCACCCCGAATCTGTTGTCGCGCAGGATCGTCCGGCACAGCCGGTAATCGAAGGCCGCGTATCCGACCGGGCCGGTCTGCACCCCGCTGGTCCCACGCAGCTGCTCGATCAGCGAATACGGATCGCGGTGGCCTTCCTCGCCACTGAGCAGCCGGGCGAACGGGTCGCCCAGGCGGTACTGCGCGCGCAATACCAGCCGCGGAAACCCGTGCTCGGCTACCCACCTGATCGCGTACCTTGCGTTCATCAAAACCCCTGTGCCATGGCGAAAAACCCACAGTACGTCGAGTCGGCTCACGATGAGTCCTTTTTATCCGGTTTATTCGAACTCCGTGGTCGTGAGCATCGTTTCGTACGCTGTGCAAGACTGCACTGGTGGCCGAGACCGCTGAACTAGTTACAAATGTTTCCGATACCGCCCGCTGGGTGGCCGCTTTCCGCGCCGCCGAATCCGCGCGCCCGGATGCCCTCTTTCACGATCCCCTCGCCGATCGAGTCGCCGGGGAGCGGGGCCGCGCCATAGCCGCCCACACACCGCGCTTGATGCTCAATGGCTGGAACCTGGTCACGCGGACCAAACTCATCGACGACCTGATCCTGAAGACCATCGCGGAGGGCTGCGATCGGGTGGTCAATATGGCCGCGGGTATGGATACCCGCCCGTACCGGCTGGATCTGCCGTCCGAATTCTCTTGGATAGAGGCCGATCTCCCCGAGTTGGTCGCCGAGAAGAACGAGCTGCTGAACGGGGAGTCGCCGCGCTGCGCATTCACCCGCACAGCGGTGGATCTCGCCGATCCCGAGGTGCGGGGGCAGTTTCTGGACGAGGCCCTCGCTGGTGCGCAGCGCGCGCTGGTGCTCACCGAAGGTCTGATCTACTACCTCTCCGACGACGACGTCATCGGCTTGGCCGCCGCGCTGGCTCGTCCTGAAATCGCTTGGTGGGCACTGGATGTCAATAACCAGGCGATTGTGAAGCGGATAAGCAAGGCCACCACCAAACTGCTGGCCAATGCCCCCTGGCAGTTCGGTCCGGTCGATCCGCTGGGTTTCTTCGCCGACCTCGGCTGGACAGCCGACGAGGTGGAACATCTGGCCTCGGCGGCACACCGGTTCCACCGGCTGCCCTGGTTCATGAAGCCGGCGACACTCTTCCCGCAGCCGGATCCCCGCAAGCCGATCGAAAACTCGTGGAAGCCTTGGAGTTCGGTGGTGCGGCTAACCCATGGGAAGTAGCTGGCTACGTCGCCTGTCCCCCGCGTCGGCGGCTGAATCTCATAAACTGATCTGCTTTCCGCACGCCGGCGGCTCCGCCATATCTTTCGGCCCATTGGCCGAATGCGTCGGGCCGGAGTACGAGGTTTTCGCTGTCCAGTATCCGGGGCGACAAGACAGACGGCGTGAACCGCTCGTGGGGAATATTCCGGACCTCGTCGACGGCCTGCTTCCCGAGCTGATAGCAACAGTCGGGGACGCCGAGGACTTTTCCTTGTTCGGGCACAGTATGGGGTCTGTCGTAGCTTTCGAAGCATGCCGGCGGCTCGAGCGCGAATCGGGAGCGAGCGCGCGGGTCCTGTTCGCCTCCGGTCGGCGCGCGCCTTCGGCAGCGCTGCCCGAGCAGCGAGTGCACCTGCTGAACGATCGAGAACTCGGTGAACAGCTACTGCGGTTCGGCGGTACACCGGCGGCGTTGCTCGAGGATCCCGAATTTCGAGAGCTGATCCTGTCGATCGTCAGGAACGACTATCGAGCCATCGAGACCTACGAGTGCAGTGCGGACGCGATGGTCGGCAGCCCTATCGTCGCGATTGTCGGCGACCGTGACCCCGATGCGAGTTTCGCGGAAATCGAGGTATGGGGCTCGCACACCACTGGAAGCTTCTTCGCGAAATCATTTCCAGGCGGCCATTTCTTCATCGATTCGAATCGCCACCCGATAGGACAGCTGATTCGCGATCACTGCGCCCGAGCGCTCTCGAGCTAGAGCCGAACGACCGGGTGAGCAACTCGCCCACCCGGTCGTTGTTCCTAACCCTCGAGCCAGCTCTCGATCGCCTCGGCAACATCGGCTGAACCGTCCTCCAGGATCGAGAAGTGGTCAGCCGGTACCGAAACAACGGTATGCATCGAATCCCACGGTTCAGCCTGCCAGTCCACGCGATCCGACGAGCTCCCCAGGAAGCTCTGGGCGCACTGGATGAACAGCGTGGGCGTGGCGACAGAGCCGGGCAGCATCTGCTGTAGCAACTGCACGTACCGGCCCATACCCGTCAACCGATCCCGGTCGAAGCGACCGAATGTGGCTTCGTTCGACACCATGTGTTCGGCCATCTCCCGGAGCAGCCATTCGCCGTCATCGTGCACCTTGTAGGTGTCCAGCATGACCACGCCGGCGGGCGCCGGGCCACCGGCCGCTTCCAGGTGCTCGGTGACGCGGTAGGCCAGCAGGCCGCCCGAGGAGTAGCCGAGCAGAACGAACGGATCGCCCTGCGCCGCCTCGAGGACGGAGCGCGCCAATGCTTCCGCGGCCGCCGTCGGCGTCGCCGGAAGTGGCTCTCCCGTCCGGCAACCGATCGGAGCCAGCGCCAAAACGTCACGGGCAGTTCGCAAGTGCGAGGCGACCCGGGCGTACTGATGCGCGCCGCCGGTGGCCAGCGGCGGAGCGAGGCAGATGATGCGCGGCAAGGTGGGGCCCGCGCCGAGTCGGGTGGGCACCGGCAGTCGGTCCAGTTCGTGTGCCGAGGAGAACTGCTCGCGCAGCTCCGCCGCCGCCCGCAACAAGGCGAAGCCCTTCCCGGACTGGCCGGACGCTACCGCGCCACGGAACATCCCGTACAACGAATCATCCTCGCCGGCTTGCTCATTGCCGCGTCGTGCGCCTTCGCTGAGCTCCTTCCGCAGGTATCGGGCCAGAGCCGCCGGTGTCTTGTGATCGAAGACCGCAGCGGTCGGCAGTGTCAGACCGGTGGAAGCATTGAGCGAGGTTCGCAACTCCATCGCAGCCAGGGAGTCGAACCCGGATTCGAGGAAATCCCGCTCGGGGTCGAGCGCATCGGCGCTCTCGTGCCCGAGCAGCCTGGCGGCGATCTCGAGAATGTGCGTCCGCAGCCACTGCTCCTGTTCGGACTCGGAGAGCTGCGCCAGTCGCCTGCGCAGGGCTCCCACATCCTGTGTTCCGGTGCGCTGCCGCCGCCCGGTCCGCTTGGCCAGGTCGCTGAGCAGCGCGGGCGCCGCGTCCCGAGCACGTAGTGCGGCCAAGTCGATCTCGACCGGTACGTGCACCGGACGGTCCGAAGACAATGCGGCATCGAACAATTCGAGCGCCTTGTCCGCGGCCAGTGGCGGCAGACCTTGGCGGCGCATACGCTGCCGGTCGGCCTGGCTGAGCCACTGCGAGAGTCCGGTTTCGATGTCCCACAGACCATAGGCGAGCGAGGTGGCCGGCAAACCTTCGGCGTGCCGGTGGGTCGCGAGCGCGTCGAGGAACAGGTTGGCCGCCGCATAGCCGCCCTGACCCGCGGGCAGTATCGAGCCTGCCACCGAGGAGATCATCACGAAGGCGGACAGCCCGGCTTCCCGGGTGAGCTCGTGCAAGTACCAGGCGCCGTCGGCCTTGGCGCCGAGGGAGTAGTCGATCTGCTCCGGCGTCAAGGTGTCGACCAGCCCGTTGTGGGCAACGCCCGCCACGTGGACGATCGCGCCCAGCGGATGCTCCGCGGGTATCGATGCCAGCAGGTCTCGCAGCGCATCCTGGTTTCCGACATCGCAGGCGGCTACGCGAACCTCGGCGCCGAGAGCGCCGAATTCCTCGATGAGATCCGCGGCGGCGGCTGGTCCACGTCGGCCGGCCAACAGCAGGTGTCGCACACCGTGCTCGCGCACCAGGTGCTCGACGAGGTGGCGACCGATCCCGCCGGTACCACCGGTAATCAACACGGTCCGCTCGGAATCCCAGGGTGCGGGCCGCTCCGATTCGGGTGACGCGGCGCGAATGAGCCGCGGCACCCGGGTCCCATCGTCGTGGACCTCCAGTTCTGGCTCGCCCGACAGCACTGCTGCTACCAGGTGATCCGCCGTTGTCGCCGCGGGGGCCTCGACGAGCACGATCCGACCCGGGTTCTCCGCCTGCGCCGCGCGCACCAGACCCCACACCGCAGCCGCGGCCGGATCGGCCGAGCTGTCGGTGATCACCGCCAAAGTGCTTGCGGCGTAGCGTTCTTCGCTCGAGAACTGCTGGATGACGCCGAGCGTGCGATGCAAAGCCGTCCGCAACCGGATCGGCATCTCGGCGCCGCCGACCGGCGGTCGGAATAGGAAAACCGAGGCCGACTCGGCCGCTCCCCACTCGGCCCAGGAAACTCCTGCTGCGGATCGCAGCTCCGGACCGGTCCGCCACGTGAGTTCGTAGAGCGCGTCCTGCGACCGGGGTGCGGCCGAGAGCAGTTCGGCGGACAACGGGCGCAACGCGAGGGACTGTACGGAAAGCAGTGGCGCACCACCGGAATCGGCCATTGTCAGGGTGACCGTCCCCTGATTCGGCCCGGTCAACCGGACCCGCACCCGCCGGGAGCCGTCGGCGCGCAAACGCACCGAGGACCAAGCGAAGGGAACAAGGGTCGGCCGCTCGGCATGCTCGTCCTGCGGAAGGCCGAAGGGCAGCGCGTGCATGGTCGCATCGAGCAGTGCCGGATGTACGCCATAGCCTTGTGCAGAGGTCTGCTCGGGTAGCGCGACTTCAGCGAAGAGATCCTCGCCGCGCCGCCACAGGGCTACCAGTCCTTGGAAGGCGGGCCCGTAGTTGTACCCGTTGTCGGCGAGTTTGTCGTAGGCACCATCCAATCTCACCTCCGTAGCACCGGCCGGTGGCCACTGCACGAAGTCGTCCCAGTCTTCGGGTTTGTCGATCTCCCCGCCCGGACGCACAGCGCCTTCCGCATGGCGCGTCCACGGGACCAACGGATCGTCCTCATCTTTGCGCGAGTAGATGTCGAGCCGTCGGCGACCGTTGTCATCGCCGTCACCGACGATCACCTGGATCTGCACTCCGCCGTGCCCCTGGAACACGAGCGGCGCCAGCAGCGTGAGTTCCTCCAGTTCCGGACAGTCGACCTGGTTTCCGGCGTGCAGTGCCAGCTCGACGAATCCGGTGCCGGGCAGCAGCACGGTACCGAGCACGTCATGATCGGCCAGCCAGGAATGGGTGGCCGCGGACAGGCGGCCGGTGAATCTGACGCCCCCGCTCTCGGGCTGCGCCACCAATGCGCCCAGCATGGGGTGTTCGGTGGATCGCAGACCGAGGGCGTGGGCCTCTCCGGTGTGCAGTGGGCCTGTGGTCCAGAAGTGGCGGTGCTGGAAGCTGTATGTCGGCAGATCTACCTTCGCGCCGCTGGTGCCGGTGTAGAAGCTCGACCAATCCACCGTCGAACCCGTGACGTGCAAACGGGCCAGCCCCGTCAGCAGCGTTACGGGGTTCGCGTTGTTTCTTCTGCTCAGAGCGATTGTGGTTGCGGTGTCGAGAGTTTGAGCGATCATCGGGGTCAGCACGGCGTCGGGTCCGACCTCGGTGAATCTGGAAACTCCCATATCCGCGATCGCGGCGACCGCATCGGCGAAACGCACCGTGTCGCGGACCTGACCCACCCAATACGCCGGATCCGACATCTCGTGCTCGACCCGGGCACCGGTCACCGTCGACACCAGCGCAATGCTCGGCCGGGCGAATGCCAAACCCGCTATCGCCGTGGCGAATTCGGCCAGCATCGGCTCCATCAACGCCGAATGAAAAGCATGCGACACCCGCAACCGATGCGTCCGCCACCCACGCTCGACACAACGATCGACAACAGCGACGACATCATCCTCGACACCCGAGAGCACTACCGACGACGGACCGTTCACCGCCGCGATCGACACCCCACCAACCAGCAGCGGCAGCACCTCGGCCTCGGGCGCACCGACGGCCACCATCGCCCCACCGGCGGGCAGCGCCTGCATCAACCGGCCACGCGCCGCCACCAGCACACACGCATCCACCAACGACAACACACCCGCCACATGCGCGGCGGCCACTTCCCCGATCGAATGACCGGCGACGACATCGGCGCGGACACCCCATGACTGGAGCAGCCGGTACAGCGCCACCTCGAACGCGAACAAACCCGCCTGCGCGAACACCGTCTGGTCGACGAGATCATTGCTCGCCAACGCCACGCCCAGTGAAACCGATTGCCCCAAAAGCGGATCCAGTTCGGCGACGATCGCGTCGAAGTGCTCGGCGAACAGCGGATATGCAGCACGTAGCTCGGTGGCCATACCGGCCCACTGCGCGCCCTGACCGGAAAACACGACGCCCGTCGAACCCGACACTGCGCGACCGGACACCACACCGGGAGCCTGCTCTCCCGCAGCCAACGCCCGCACACCGGCGAGCAGACCATCACGATCCTCGGCCACGACTACAGCCCGGTGCTCGAAGACGCTGCGGGTGGATGCCAGCGAGAAACCGACATCGATCGGATCGTGTTCGCCCACATGCGATGTCAAACGATCGGCCTGGCCGGCAAGAGCCTCGCCACTGCGCGCCGAAACCACCCACGGCAGCACGGCCGGAACGGTTTCGACCACCGGCACCGGAGCCAGGTCCGCGACCGGTGCTTGCTCGATGATGACGTGCGCGTTGGTCCCGCTGATACCGAACGAGGACACACCCGCACGAAGCGGCCGATCGCCCACCTTCCACGGCACCGATTCGGTCAACAACCGGATATGACCCTGGGTCCAATCGACTTTGGTGCTGGGTGCATCGACGTGCAGCGTTTTCGGCAACACACCGTGGCGCATCGCCATCACCATCTTGATCACACCACCCACACCCGCGGCAGCCTGAGCGTGACCGATATTGGACTTCAACGACCCCAACCACAACGGACGATCCGCATCACGGCCCTGCCCATAGGTCGCCAGCAACGCCTGCGCCTCGATCGGATCACCCAAAGTCGTTCCCGTGCCATGAGCCTCGACCACATCGACCTCGACCGGAGACACGGCGGCATTAGCCAACGCCTGCCGGATCACCCGCCGCTGCGACGGACCATTCGGCGCGGTCAAACCATTCGACGCACCATCCTGATTCACCGCCGAACCAGCGATCACCGCAAGAACTTCATGCCCATTGCGGCGCGCATCGGACAAACGCTCCAACACCAGCACACCAACACCCTCAGACCAACCCACCCCGTCGGCCGCGTCCGCGAAGGACTTACAGCGCCCATCCGGAGACAGCCCGCGCTGACGGCTGAATTCGACCAAGGTCTCCGGTGTCGCCATCACCGTCACACCACCGGCCAACGCCAGATCGGACTCCCCCGACCGCAGCGACTGAGCGGCAAGATGCATCGCCACCAGCGACGACGAACACGCCGTATCCACCGAAACGGCAGGCCCCTCCAGCCCCAGCGTGTAGGCGACGCGACCGGAGACCAAGCTCCCGCCGGCGTTATTACCGGTTCCCTGGGCGTAGTCGTGGTACATCACGCCGGTGAACACCCCGGTCGCGCTGCCACGCAGCACCGCCGGATCCACACCGGCGCGCTCCAACGCCTCCCACGTCGTTTCCAATAGTTGCCGCTGCTGGGGATCCATCATCGTGGCTTCGTTGGGGCTGATTCCGAAGAAATCCGGATCGAAATCGGCAGCGGTGTGCAGGAACCCGCCTTCCCGGGTGTAGGACTTGCCCACGCGGCCAGGCTCCGGATCGTAGATGCCGGTGACATCCCAGCCACGGTCCACCGGGAGCGTCGATACCGCATCCTCGCCGAGACGGACCAATTCCCAGAGTCCTTCGGGGGAAGTGACCCCGCCAGGGTAGCGGCAGGCCATTCCGACCACGGCGATCGGCTCGTGGTCGACAGTCCTGCCGGCGGTGACCTCGACGTCCTGACCGGTGCCGGTGAGCTCGTCGGCCAGATACTTCGCCAGCGCCTGCGGTGAGGGGTAATCGAACACCAGGGTCGCGGGCAACGGCAGACCCGTCACGGTTTTCAGGGCATTGCGGAACTCGATCGCGGTGATCGAGTCGAATCCCAGTTCGTTGAAGGCCTTGTCGTCTGCGATCGCATTCGCGTCCTGGTGGCCGAGAATGGTCGCGACCTGACCACGAACGATCTCGACCAGCACACCGAGGCGTGCACTGTCCGGCGTATCGACCAAACGAGCGCGAAGTGCCGTAGCCGCACCCGAGACGGCTTTGCGGCGAGCCGGAATCAGACCGGCGAACAGCGCGGGCGCGGTGAACCCCGTGCTGCGCATGGCATCCAGATCCAGACGGGCGAGCACGGGAGCCGCTGCGTCGACCTCGGCGGCCGCGTCGAACAGCGCGAGTCCTTGCTCTTTCGAGAGCGGCAGCAATCCCGAGCGCGACATGCGGCGCCGGTCGACATCGCTGAGCTCCGCGGCCATGCCCCCGTCCATGTCCCAGAGACCCCAGGCAAGAGACTGCCCGCAGCGACCGGATGCCCTGCGGTATGCCGCCAGTGCATCCAGGCACGCGTTGGCCGCGGCGTAGTTGCCCTGACCTGGGTTACCGAACGCACCGGCCACCGAACTGAACAGCACGAATGCCTTCAAAGGCAGATCGGCGGTCAATTCGTGCAGGTGCAGGGCAGCATCGACCTTCGGTCCCAACACCGTGTCCATGCGATCCGCGGTCAGCGAACCGATGGCACCGTCGTCGAGCACACCCGCCATGTGGAACACACCGGTGAGTGGACGGCCCGCCGGAATATCGGCCAATACCTCGGCAAGGGCACTGCGGTCGGCGACATCGCAGGCGGCGAACTCGACCTCGGCGCCGAGACCCCGCAACTCTGCCCGCAGTTCGGCGGCGCCGGGAGCGGATTCGCCACGCCTGCTCAACAGCAGCAGGTGACGGACACCGCGTGTGTCGACCAGGTGCCGGGCGAACAACCCACCGAGGAAGCCGCCCGCACCGGTGATCAGGACGGTGTCGTCCGGATCGAAGACCGAAACGGCTGTGCCCGAAGAGGCTGTGGTGGAAGCCGTTCGGCTCAGCCGCGCACTGTGTGCTCGCCCGTCACGCACCGCCACCTGAGGTTCGGCCGTGGCCAGGATCCCGCCGAGCAGCCCACCGAGTTCGGAGTCGGTGTCGATCAATACGATCCGGCCGGGATTCTCCGCCTGCGCTGAACGGACCAGACCGTGCACCGCGGCACCGGCCAAGTTCGTGACATCTTCCCCGGCCACCGAGACAGCGCCACCGGTCCGGACCACCAGCACCGCATCGGCGAAGCGATGCTCTGCCGTCCAGGATTGCAGTACCTCCAAAACCCCATGCGTCGCAGCGTGGATGGCGGCGGGATCATTACCCGCCGGGCTGTCCAGCACCACTACCCGCGGGACCTCGTCACCGAGATCCGCCCACGACACGGCGCTGACCTCGGCCTCGGCTACCGACATCGGCGTCCAACCGACCTGGAAGAGAGCGGTGCGGGCAATGGGAGTGCCGACGGTGAGTTGCGTGGGATCGATTGGCCGGGAGGCCAAATGCCGCACCGTCGCCACCGGGGCACCGGTGGTGTCCGCCAGATCCAAAGCAACACCGCGCTCACCGACACGGGTGAGCCGAACACGCAACGCGTCGGCCCCGGCCGCATACACGCTGACGCCGGACCACTCGAAGGGCAACGTCAGACCGGTCCCCTCTGGTGTGTCGTCGGCGAAACGCAAAGCATGCAAAGCGGAATCGAGCAACGCGGGATGCACACCGAACCGTTGCGCCTCGGCCCGAGCCGCCTCGGGCAACTCGACCTCGGCATAGAGCAACCCGTCGGCCCCCCGCCACACCGACCGCAGCGCCTGGAACACCGGGCCGTAGTGATAGCCCTGCGCATCCAGCACGTCGTAGACACCATCGATATCCACGGCGACCGCACCGGCCGGTGGCCATTGCGCCAGATCCACTGTCGCGCTGTCGACTCCGGACGCGAGCGCACCCTCGGCGTTCAGCGTCCACGACGACGCCGAATCGACACCGTCATCGGGGCGGGAGAAGATCCGCACCGCGCGACGGCCGTTCCCGTCCTCGCCATCGACGACGACACGCACCGCCACCCCTGCCGACTCCGACAGCACCAGCGGCGCCCGCAGCACCAACTCCTCCAGCAGCGAGCAGTCGAGCTGTTCTCCGGCGTGCAGAGCGAGTTCGACCAAACCGGTGCCGGGGAACAACACGGTGTCCACTACCGTGTGATCGGCGAGCCATGGGTGAGTCTGCACCGACAGACGGCCACCGAGTGCGACCGCGTCGGAGTCCGGTTGCGAAACCACCGCCGAAACAAGGGGATGCCCGGTAGCCGCGAAACCCATCGAACGGGCGTCACCACCGGCTGCGGCCCCTTCGGCCATCCAGTAGCGCCGATGCTGGAAGGCATAGGTGGGCAATTCGATTCGCTGGGCTCCGGTACCGGAATACATACCGGCCCAGTCGACGTGCGCGCCGGAGACGAACAACCCGGCCACCCCGGC